>DASVWG010000425.1:0-7897 GCA_036389695.1 Pyrinomonadaceae bacterium | reverse complement strand
AACGAAGGCTGGGGGCGCATCAATCTGAAATATATGTTCAATACGGGCGTCCCGATGAAATATATCAACGAAGAAATTCCGCTCAGTAATGCCGGAACGGGCGTCGGCATTATCGGAAGGGTCGCCGATTCGACCAAGCCCGTGCGCATTACGCTGGTCTGGACAGACCCGCCGGGCGTTTCCGACCCGGCGCTGGTCAACAATCTCGATTTGCAGGTCAACGTCAACGGAAATTTCTATCGAGGAAATGTTTTCACGGGCGGCGTCTCGGCGACGGGCGGAACCGGCGACACGCTTAACAACGTCGAAAACGTTTTTCTTCCGGCAGGCATTCCGGCGGGCAGCTTCTTTAGCGTCGGCGTCACCGCCGTCGCGCTGAACGGCGACGGGATTTTAGGCAATGCCGACACGACCGACCAGCATTTTTCGATAGTCGCGTCCAATTTTCAGCCCTTAGCGCCGCCGCCGAACCGAACCGCCGATTTTGACGGCGACGGCAAAACGGACGTTTCCGTCTTTCGTCCGGCAAGCGGCGATTGGTATGTCACAAACAGCGGCAACAATCAGTTTGTCGCGACGCAATTCGGCGCCAGCGGCGATATTATCGTGCCCGGCGATTATGACGGCGACGGCAAGACCGACCGCGCGGTCTATCGCCCGACGGACGGCACCTGGTATATCTTGCGAAGCTCGGACAATCAATTCGTTGCCCGGCAATTCGCCGTTCCGGGCGACCTTCCCGCGCCCGGCGATTACGACGGCGACGGTAAAACCGACCTTTCGGTTTTTCGAAGGGTAAGCGGTCACTGGTATCGCATCAATAGCTCGGACGGTCAATTGGTAGGAGTGCAGTTCGGCACCAACGAAGACAAAACTGTTCAGGCTGACTACGACGGCGACGGCAAAACCGATATTGCCGTCTATCGTCCATCAATCGGCAATTGGTATCTCTTGCGTTCGACGCAGGGCTTCACCGCGCTTCATTTCGGCGCAAACGGCGACAAACCCGTTCCAGCCGACTACGACGGCGACGGCAAAGCCGACGTCGCCGTCTGGCGTCCGACCGACGGCGTCTGGTATCGCTTGCACTCGAACGGCGGCGCTTTGGCTGCCACGCAGTTCGGCGCGGACGGCGACGTTCCGGTTCCCGGCGATTATGACGGCGACGCGAAATCGGATTTAGCCGTTTTCCGAAACGGCGTTTGGTATCAATTGCGCTCGACGAGCGGATTTACGGCGCTGCAGTTCGGAATTGCGAGCGACAAGCCTGTTCCCGCAGGCTATCTGCCGCAATAGCCGTTTTTCAAGGAGGAGGGCAAATTGAAGAAGGATGAGTTTTTAATTCATCCTTCTTTATTTTTTGTCCTTCGTCCTTTGTCCTTTGTCCTTCGCTAATTGAAATAAATTCGAGAACGTAATTTTCACTCAACCGGCGAAGGACAAAGGACAAAGGACGAAGGACTAACTTTTTAAAACCAGAATTCTGTCCGGCGGCAGACCGACGAGGCATTCGTCGCCGGGATTTAAGCCGACGAGACGCAAGACGAGCGCTTCGAGCGTTAAGCCGTTGGCGTCGAGCTTGACGCGCGTGGTCGCGCCGCAGTATTGGACGCTGGCGATTTCGGCTTTCAGCAGATTGTCTTCGGGAAACGACGCGCCGAAGCTGATGGAGATGTGTTCGGGGCGAATCATCAGCGTGACGTCGCTGGTAATCGTGCCGAGCGTCGTTCTCTCCATTTTTCCCGTTTGCAGGCGATGGTCGCCGGTTAAGGTTTGAAATTCGGGAATCGGCTGGTTGTTGAAGGTGACGCGCCGCGCCGTGATTAAATTGTTGCGCCCGAGCAGCGCGGCGACGGCGACGGAGTTCGGCTGTTCGTAAAGCTGGCGCGGCGTTCCGGTCTGGATGATTTCGCCTTTGTGCAGCACGCCGAGGCGGTCGCAGGCGAGAAACGCTTCTTCAAAATCGTTGATTGCCAGGATTACGACGAGATTTTTTTCCCGCGCGGTTTTTTTGAGTTTGGCGATTGACTCTTCGCGCGAAACCGGGTCGAGACAGGCGAAAGGATTGTCGAGCAGCAGAACTTTTTCCGTATTTTGCAGGGCTTTTTCAAAGTCCGACGTTTGACGCTCGCCGCCGGAAAGCCCGTCCGGTTTTGCCGGTTTGAAAAGATTTTTCCACGCGCTTTTGTTTTCTTCGTCGCTCAAAAGCGTAAAATTTCGCGCTTTGGCGGAATCGCCTGTCACATCGCCGCCGAAAAAAAATTGTCCCGAATTCGGTTTTTCGCGACCGGCAATCAAGCGTAAAGCGACGGATTTTCCCGCGCCGTTCGCGCCGAGCAGACCGAAAATCTCGCCTTCGGTCGCCTCCAGCGAAAAATCGCGCAAAATCCATCTATCGCCCGCGCGGCGGGAAACTTTATCGAGTTTGAGCGGCATAAATCGAAAAATTGCAACTAAAGATTAGTATTTACGTGCAAATTAAAAGTATGCTGTTGTCATCTAAATCGTGCAAGTCTAAAATTTAAGATAAAGGAAATTAGTTTTAGATGACGGAGAAAAAAAAGAGTTTAAAGCGGAAAGCGGTTGAAGCGGGCAGTTGGCAGGTGGCAAAACGCATCGGGAAATCGATTCCGCCTTTCGGCACTGTGCTGGCAATCGGCTTGGTCGGTTACGACATCAAACGCAAAGGCATGGTTTACGGCGTTATAAATTCCGGCTTGGACGCGATTCCGTTTGTCGGCTTGGGAAAAAACGTGATTGAATTTTTCACGGGCGATTTGCTGCCCGATAAAGAAGGGAAAGGGAAAAAATGAAACGCTATTCGTTGATTTTCATCATTTTAGGTTTATTGACGGTTTTGTCGTTTGACGCTCTCGCACAGACGCGCAAGCGCAAACCGCGCCGCAGCGTTCCGACTCCGGTCGTCACGACGCAGCAGAATATCGAACAAACCCAGCCCGAAATTATCGGTCAAACCGACAGCCGTCAGGACGAAACGCCGGTCACAAGCGATACGCAAACGCAGGAAACGCCGTCCGAAACGGGAAGCTTTCAGGAAAGAATCGACCAGTTCAACACGCGCATCAAGGAAATGAGCTCGCGCGTCAGCTCGCTGGAATCGTCCAGACGCGGCGATTTGGACGAAAAACAAAGAAAGCTTTTATTGAATCTCGAAATTCTTTCGCGCGCCGAGCAGCGCGCCGAAGGCTTGCGCGAAAAGCTTTTCAGCCTGACCGAAAAGGAAAACAACATCAAAGCCGAGCTCGAACAGGTCGAATACGATTCGCAGGAAGACGTTATCAACCGCAATCTGGCAATCGTCGGCTCGATGCGTCCCGAAGAGCTGCGCGAGCAGAAACGCCGCGCGCTGCAAAACAAAAAGACGAATCTGACCAACCTTTTACAGCAGATTCAGGCGAATAAAGCCGGCTTGGAAGAAAACATCGCCAAAGCCGATTTGCTGGTCGATAAACTGCGCCAGAAGCTCGAAACCGATATTGACAGCGCGCTGAATGATTTAGACAAAAAGTAAATTTAAAGCCATTTCAAAATCACTTAGCGCCCTTTGCGTCTTAAAACTTTGCGTCCTTTGCGGTAAAATTTCTTAACTGCAAAGGACGCAAAGTTTTTTTGCAAAGAAACGCGAAGACGCTTTTCTATTTTCAGGCTAATTTTCGGAAATAAAATGAATCTTCAATTTTTCGTCGCGCGGCTCGCCGCCAATGCGAAAGCGCTTGAGTCTTTATGTCAGCACGCGTCGGACGAGCAGGCGCTCTGGAAACAATCGCCGGAAAGATGGTCGATTCATCAAGTCGTCTATCATCTCGCGCAAACCGAAGAAAAAGATTTTCGCCCGCGTCTGGAAAAAACTTTGCGCGCGCCGGAAGAAAACTGGCAGCCGCTCGTCGCGTCGGAAATGCGTCTGGAAAAAGCGGGCGGCGCGAATAATTTAAATGAATCTCTGCGTAATTTTCTCGTCGAAAGAGAAAAATCAATCGTGTGGCTCGAAACGATTGAAAACGCGAACTGGGAAAATTCGCACCGCCACAACGAGCAGTTAACGCTCGCCGCCGGAGATTTGCTCGCCTCTTGGCTGGCGCACGATTACCTGCACATCAAACAAATCATCCGCCTGCAATACGATTACGTCAATTCGATTTCCGCGCCTTTTAAAACCGATTACGCGGGAAAGTGGAGCTAATAGAAAGGCAGAAACGCGACAGTCATGGAGCGTGTTTAACGTTAATAATTTGAAACGCGAATTTCAATCAGCGAGTCGAGCATTCAATCTTGAGG
This sequence comes from Pyrinomonadaceae bacterium, assembly GCA_036389695.1. Lineage (GTDB taxonomy): Bacteria > Acidobacteriota > Blastocatellia > Pyrinomonadales > Pyrinomonadaceae > JALZHR01. The sequence continues at coordinate 3,601 of DASVWG010000425.1, read as the reverse complement.
CACGCTCCATGACTGTCGCGTTTCTGCCTTTGAAGTTTTCCTGCAAGATAAAGCAACTTCGTTCGTTCCTTAATTCGTCAAACCAGGCGAAACGGCAAGTCCGCGCATTTTAGTTTCACGAGGAGAAAGTATGAATAAAGGAAACGCCAAAATTTTATTTGGTCTGATTCTGTTTACGTTTTGTTTTAGTCTTGCGGCGCACGCGCAGGGCGTTATCGTTCCGATAATCTGCGACGTTCGACCGTGTCGCCCGCCGCGCCCGCCGATTCCGCCGCGCCCGATAATCCCGACCGCGCTTCCGGTCAAATCAATCAACATCGATACAAAAATTAACGGTCAGGTCGCGACGACGCACCTGGAACAGGTTTTTCGCAACGACACGCCGTATACTCTGGAAGGAACTTATTTTTTCCCGATTCCCGAAACGGCTTCGATTGTCGAATTTGCCATCTGGGAAAACGGCAAAAAGCTCGTCGGCGAAGTTCGCACGCGTGAAGAAGCGCGGCGGATTTACGAGGAAATCGTGCGCCGCCAGCGCGACCCCGGACTGCTGGAATACGTCGGCAAAAATCTTTTTCAGGCTTCGATTTTCCCGATTCCGCCGCATTCGGACAAAAAACTGGAAATGACTTACACGCAGGTTTTGAAAGCCGAGTCGGGAACGGTCGCTTATCGTTATCCGCTCGGAACGGGACAGCGAAACTGGCTCGAACCGAATCGCAATGAAGTCGCGCGCGGCACGCGTCCCGATAAAGTCGGAACCGTTTCCGGACGCATCGAGATTCAGAGCAAAGAAGCTTTACGCAATATTTATTCGCCTTCGCATTCGATTGACGTGAAGAAAAAAGGCGAAAACAGCGCCGTTTTGACGTTTGAGACTTCGGAGAAAAATCTGCTTGATTTTCAGCTTTTTTACGGGCTTTCGGCGCAGGATTTCGGGATGACGCTGCTGACGTATCGCGAGGCGGCGAAAGACGGCTTTTTCCTGCTTCTGCTCTCGCCGAAAGACAATATTTTAGAGCGCGAATTAGTTTCCAAAGACATCGTTTTCGTGCTCGACACGTCAGGCTCGATGGCGGACGAAGGCAAAATGGAAAAAGCGCGCTCGGCGCTGCTTTTCGGCATCCGCAGTTTGCGCGACGGCGACCGCTTTAACGTGATAAATTTCGCGGGCGAAGAACACTTGATGGAAAACGATTTGATTGCCGCCGATGCAAACGGCAAACGGCGCGGCGAGGAATTTGTCAAAAAACTCGCGCCGACCGGCGGCACGAATATCAACGACGCGCTGATTGCCGCGAAAAAACAATTCGATAGAAACGACCGCCCGAAAATTCTCGTCTTTATGACCGACGGCTTGCCGACGGTCGGCGAAACGAACGTCGAAAAAATCATCGGGAATTTTGACAAGGAGAAAGTCGAAGGCTTGCGGCTTTTCAATTTCGGCGTCGGTTACGACGTCAATACGACTCTGCTCGATAAATTAGCGAGCGAAAATTCCGGCGCGGCTGATTACGTCGAGCCGAAAGAAGATTTGGAAATCAAGGTTTCAAACTTTTTCGGCAAGGTGAATTTTCCGGTGCTGACCGATTTGGAAATCGATTTCGGCAATGTTCAGACCGAATTGATTTACCCGCGCAAAACGCCGGATTTATTTAAAGGCATGCAAATCGCGCTTATCGGGCGTTATAAAACTTTCGACGACAACGCCGTGATAACCTTGCGCGGCAAGGACGGCAGGGAAATGCGAACTTTTCGCTACGCAAATTTGGATTTTCCGCAGCGCAACGAGGAAAATTCGTTTTTGCCGAAGCTCTGGGCGATTCGCCGCGTCGGCTGGCTGACCGAGCAGATTCGCAATAACGGCGAGCAGAAAGAGCTGAAAGACGAAATCGTCCAGCTCGGCACGCGTTACGGCATCGTTACGCCTTACACTTCGTATCTCGCGATGGAAAATCTTCAAATCGACGGCGCAAGCCGCAGCGAGCGGCGAGTCCGTAACGAGGTTTTCCGAAACAGCGCGCCAAATGCGAAGAAGGAACAAAGCGGACAAGGCGCGGTGACTTTGAGCCAAAACACAAGTCGCCAGCAAAACACGGTGACCGTCGCGGCGGATGCCAAAGACGATAATGAAATTATTTCGTTCTCGAATAATTATTCGCAGCAGGTCGGCACGAAAAATTTCTACAACGTGAACAACGTCTGGCAGGACGCCGAATTTGATGAGAAACAGCGAAACAACGAAGTCAGAATCAAATTCGCCAGCGACGAATATTTCGATTTGCTCGCCCGAGAAAAAGAGCTCGCGCAGTTTTTCGCGCTCGGCGAAGAAGTCGTCGTCGTGTGGAAAGGCAAGGTTTACCGGGTGGTGAAATAGGGAAGAAAAAGATGAGCGATGAATGCGGAACGATGAATTGTAATTTCATCGTTCTGCGTTCATCTTTTCTTTGTTACTGTTTGTATTATTCATAATAAAATATTAGTTGAAATATAATCCGCATTGATGGAAAATGAACGAGGTATAAATTATTTTCGTTCTTTTTTCAAAATTCATAACGAAAAGTTGTTAAAACAGGTGACATTTGACGAAATTCGGTTTATCTTATTCGTCAAACGTCACCTGTTTCTTTTTCTTTTTCGGGGAAGTATTCATACAAAACGGAGTTATTAATGAAGTCGAAGTTTTTTGAGCGGCAAAATTTAATCGTTGCCTTGTTGCTGTGGCTGATTTCACCGGCGGCGGTTTTCGCCCAATCAAACTGGAATTTTGTGCAGAAAGACAATTCGGGCGCGGGAGATTTGGTTTCGGTGTTTTTTACTTCGTCGGACGACGGCTGGATCGGCGGCGACGGCGGCTATCTGGCGCGGACGGGCGACGGCGGCAGAAGCTGGATAAAGCGCTCGCTGAATACGACGGAAAACATCAACGAGATTTATTTTCGCAACGATGAAAACGGCTACATTCTCGCCGGACGAAAAATTTATATTACGAATGATAAAGGCGCGAGCTGGCGCGAGACGCGGATTTTCCAATTGAGTGAATTGAAAGGCTTGACGCCGGAATTTTTGAGCGTCCGCTTTGTCGATAAACGGCGCGGCTATATCGTCGGCTCGGCTTTGAATCGCAACGAAGAGGTTGTCGACAGCCTTGTGATGCAGACGGTTGACGGCGGCGAATCGTGGCACCGAATCAAAGTGCCGACCAAGCTGGAATTGTTTCATCTGGATTTCGTCGGCGACGAGCGCGGCTGGATTGTCGGCGACAAAGGGACGATTCTCTTTACCGGAGACGGCGGCGCGACGTGGGAGAAACAAACGTCCGGCACTGACCGCGCCCTGTACAGCGTCGATTTTCGCAATGAGGAAGAGGGCTACATCGTCGGCGGGCGCGGCGTTATTCTGCGCACCGAAAACGGCGGCAGAACCTGGGAAAAAGTCCCGTCGCCGGCGGCGGGCGGGCTGCGGCGCGTGATTTTTACCGACGACAAAAACGGCTTTATCACCGGTCTCGGCGGCGTAATCCTGCGCACCGACAATAAGGGCAGAAGCTGGACGAAGCAGGAAAGTAAAACGACCGAAGCGCTTTACGGTCTGTATATGG
>DASVWG010000424.1:0-2526 GCA_036389695.1 Pyrinomonadaceae bacterium | reverse complement strand
CAAAAAATTGCGGCGACTGTGCTGTTTTGACGAATTTTTTTCGGACATTTCTGAAACTCCTTCTGCCGGTCATGAAAAATTTACGGCAAGACTAATCTTGCCGCCTGGCGGCGGAGTTTGGAATAGAGTGAATTACACTTTTTTTCCGTGTGATTTCACACAAATTTTCGCGAAGCGCGCGGTCTTCGGTCTTTGGTCTTTGGTCTTCGTTAAGAACAATGCTCAAGATTGAGTAAAAGAAAAGCGAAGACCAAAGACCAAAGACCGAAGACCGTTTCTTAAATTTTCGATTTATGTTCGGCGGCAAATTTCAGAAGCGCGTGACTGCCTTTGAGGTCGAGTTTTTGCGAGATGTTTGTGCGGTGGTTATCGACCGTGCGCGAGTGAATGCAGAGAATATCGGCGATTTCCTTGCTTGTTTTGTAATCGGCGATGAGTTTTAGAATGCGTCTTTCGGTCGGCGTCAGGCGCTGGAGCGCTGGAATTTCGCGGCTTAACTCGACGGCGCGGCGCGAGCGATTGAGCAAAAACGCGGAAAGCTGCGGGCTGATGTAAGGCTGACCCGCGAGAACGGTTCTCAGGCAGGAAATAATGTCTGTGACGGCGCTGTCTTTTAAAATATAACCGCCCACGCCCAAATCCATCGTGGCGTTAAACATCTCTTCGTCCTTGTGCATCGTCAGAAAAACGATGGCGGTTTTCGAGCGCGTCGCCTGCAAGCGGCGAACGACGTCGAAGCCGTTCATTTCCGGCATATTAAAGTCTAAAACGACCAAGTCCGGCTGATAAGCTTCGATTGCCGCTAACGCCGCCGCGCCGTCGTCCGCCTCGGCGACGATTTGCAAATTCGGTTCGGATTCGATAACCATCCTTAAGCCCCGACGGAAAACCGGATGGTCATCGGCAATGAGAATTTTCGCCGTCTCTGGTTTCATAAATTGATGTTTATCTGCACGCTCGTTCCTTTATTCGGTTCGGATTGAATCTGCGCCGAACCATTAATCATCCGCGCGCGTTCTTCGATTCCGGTTAATCCTAAACCGCGTTTGCCGTTAATGCTTTCCGGCGAAAAGCCCCGACCGTTGTCTTCTATCCGGACGAAAACGTACGCCGCGCTGCGTTTGATTATAATTCGCGCCTCGGCTGCCTGCGAATGACGGATAATATTATTCACGCATTCCTGCACGATGCGGAAAAGATTTATCTCATTTTCCGGCGCGAAACAATTGTTAATATCGTCGATTTGCCACGTTATATCAATTCCGGTCGTCGCCGCCAGCCGCTTGAGCATGCCTTCGACGGCGCGCGTCAAGCCGATTTCTTCAATCTGATACGGGCGCAGATTGTATGCGATGCGGCGAACTTCTTCAATCGTCTGCGAAGCCGTACCGGAAATTTCTTCCAGGATTTCCGAATTTCCGTTTTCTTTGTTTCGCTGCTGCGCCAGCAAAGTCCAGTTTTTGATGACGAGCAGATTTTGCCCCAGACCGTCGTGCAATTCGCCCGCGATGCGCTTTCGTTCCTGTTCCTGCGCGGCGATAAGCTTCCGGGAAAAAGCCGCCTGCGCGACGCGCTCGCGCTCTAATTTTAAAATACGCTGGCGCAAGATAAAATAAATCAATCCGAAAACGCCTAAAACCGCGAGCGCGACAAACCACCACGTGCGCCAGAACGGCGGATTGATGGTAAAGCGAACGTTCGCCGTTTCCTTATTCCAGACGCCGCTGTTGTTTGCCGCCGTGACGCGAAACGTATATTCGCCGGGCGGCAGATGCGAATAATAAGCCGTGCGGCGCGTTCCGGCTTCAATCCAGTTTTCGTCCAAGCCTTCGAGCTGATAGCGAAAGCGCACCTGTTCGGGTTTGACAAAGCTCAAGCCCGTGTAAGCGATTTCCAGATTCGTCTGATTCGGCGCGATTTGAACGTTTTCATTCAGCTCAATCGTTTTCTGGTCGATGGCGACGCTTTCGATGACGACGGGCGGCGGCAGAGGATTTTTTCCGACGGCTGTCGGGTCGACAATCGCCGCGCCTTCCTGCGTCGGAAACCACAAACGCCCGTCCCGCGCGCGAACGCCCGAAGGCTGCCGCCCGCCGTTGCATTCCGTGTTCAAAAGCCCGTCGCGCTTGCCGAAAGCTTCAGATGTCACAACCTGAATTTTCCCGTCGGCGTAATCTTCCAGCTCCTGTTTTAAAACACGGTAAATGCCCTGGTTGCTGCTCATCCAGAAATAACCCGCGTCGTCAGGCAGGATTTGAAACACGCCGTCGCTGAACAAACCGTTTTTCGTTGTGTATTGCGTAAATTTTCCGTCGCGAAACCGGTTCAAGCCGCCGTCGTATGTGCCGAGCCAGAGCGTGCCGCTTTCGTCTTCGTAAAGCGAGCGCACGCGGTCGCTGGAAAGCCCTTCGCGCGTGGTGAAAACGGTCAGAACCGCCTGCGGTAGCGGCTGGTTTAAGTCAGGAGTTTGAGCCTGTTGCGATACGTCTTGAGCTGTTGGCGATACATTTTGAGTCTGTTGCGTTA
>DASVWG010000423.1:0-3027 GCA_036389695.1 Pyrinomonadaceae bacterium | reverse complement strand
TTTGGGAAATGCGAATACGTCCGCCGCGGAGACCATCGAATTTTCGCATTCCGCCATTGCGGCGAAAGGCAGACAGATTTTTTATCTCTATTACGGCAATAAAAATCCGCCGGCGCAAATTAAAAGAGGCAATTTATCCGGGCAGAATTTGCCTTTGGTTCCCGTCACCGTCGGCGCGGAAGAAACGCTGTCGGATAAAGCGCCGAAACCATTTTCCAGGAGTGTTGACGACTGGCTTAAACAACACGGCGCGGAAGAATTCGACGGGCAGGTCTGGGCGCGAATGCGAATCGACACGCCGAAGGATTTTTTATACAACGTCGTCATCGACAGCGAAACGAATCCTTATCTGCCAGCCCGACAGGCGACCGGAACCGTTTCATATTACGGCTTACAGCCCAAAAACTGGGCGCCGACGGAAAACGACTGGGGCAAACCGCTCGCGTGGATTGCGCCGACCGACGATAGCGATTGGCTGAAAGCCGGACAATATTCAGCCTGGGTGAAGCTGCCGACCTCGACCGCCGCGCAATGGCACACGGCATTTTTTGTGATGCCGAAAACGGGAACCGGAACGGGTTTCGTAATTCTTCATCTTGAGTTTGCGAGTCAGCCTGCCGAAGATTTTATTTTTCATACGGTAGATGAAAAGACGGACGAAAAAGGCGCGGTCGTCGTGCGTATGCCGACGACGGGCGGGCTGAAAGGCTTGCCGATGCTGGAAAGTTTTACCGAGTGGGCGACGCGCCGCCGCGCGCTGGTGCAATCGCTCAAACTCACCGCGCCGCCGAAGCCGAGTAAAATTAAAATCGGCACGTGGACGAATATGCTCACCTACCGCGAAGGCGGCGGAAACGCGACGCGCGAGCGAGCCGAGATAGATTTTCAAAATTTTCATGATTTGGGAATCAACAGCTTATCTGTGACCAACGGTTTAAGCGATTCGATGTTTCGCGATTTGGCGGGAGAATACGGCATTATCGACACGACCATTACGCAGTGGGCTGACGCGTGGCAGTATAGTCACGAAGGCTACAACCTGAAGCTATACGATTACCAGGCGGGCGAGACGCCGCCGCAGCGCTGGCAGCGCGTTTTCGATGATTATTACCGCCGCCGCGCCGAAGACGCGAAAAAAAATACGCCTTTCGCCTATTCTATTTCCACACATATTAATCTCGGCGACGAGATTGCGCCCGCGACGACCGCCACGGCGATTCTCCAAACTCCGCAGCTGTTAAGCTACTTCCGCAATTGGCTGAAACAGCAAGGTTTAACGCCTGCGCTGCTCGGCGCGGCTAATTGGGAAAGCGTCGAACCGGCTGACGAACGCGCAAAGCTCAACGCGCCGAACGCGCCAATCGAATACGCGCGGCGCTTTTATCACACGCGGCGCTTTATCAACCACTACACCGCGCTCTATTTTCGCAGCGCGACCGAAGCGGTCGAAAAATATTATCCGCAAGCCGCGATGATTGCCGTCAATTACCAAGCCGGACCGATGCAGTTCGGTTTCGTCGGCAACAATAACGATTTGGACAAAGGGCAGATTGATATTTTCGAGCTCGGTCGGATGCGCGCTTTCAAAGGCGTGATGATGGAAGATTGGGTTCACGGCTGGGATTTGGGAGTCGGTCGCGAAGCGCTCGCCGCCGAGATGATGCGCGCCGCCGGACGCAGGCACGATTTGCCGCTCGCCAGCTATCTGGTCGGCGGCGAGGCGATTCGCGCCGAGTATTTTACCTATCTGATGCGCGGCATTAAAGAAAACGGGCTCTATCTCTACGGTCCAATCAGCAATATCGGACCGGCTTGGAGCGACGATATAAATGCTTTAGCGCAGGTTGCCGACACGACGCGCCAGGTAAAAAAATTCGAGCACCTGATTGCTCCGGCTCGGCTGCGACCGGCAAAAGTCGCCCTTCTCGTCGCGACCACGTCGGACATTATGCAGGTCAAAGGATTATATTTCTGCCCGGAGCGACAGAATCTCTTTATCGCTATGCAGCACGCTTACGTGCCGGTCGAAGTCGTTTCCGAGCAGGACATTGCCGAGGACGAGAGACTCAAGGATTACTCCCTCTTGATGGTCACCGACCCGCAGGTGCGCAATGATGTGCAGCGAAAAATAGCGGATTGGGTGAAAGGCGGCGGCAGACTCTGGGCGTCCGTCGGCGCGATGAGCCGGGATGAATATAACCAGCCGAGCCGCGTTTTAAATGACGTTTTCGGCGTCAAAAATCAGACGATAATAATGCAGGACGGCGGCATTCAGCCTGCGGCGGAATCCTGGTCGCCAAACGTCAGCAAATTTTCTTATAAGCAGTTAGGCACGATAAAAACCGATTCGCCGGTTTTCGGCGCGAATGTCGAAATCCCCGTCTGGGGCGCGAAACTGGACTGCGCGCCGTCGACGGCACAAATCATCGGCGCTTACGAGGACGGAAAGCCCGCCGTTTTTTTGAATCGTTACGGCAAAGGCGAAGCGATGCTCGTCGGCGCTCTCGTCGGCGAAGCGTATGTGCGGGCGCGTTATCCAGAAAATCTGATAAAGGAATGGACGATTCAGGAAGGCTGGAAATTTGAATCGGGCGCGGAAGCGCGCACGCTCGCCGCCGGATTGGTGAACGGTGCGCAAATAATACGTCCGGTTTCGCTTTCCGTGCCGGGCGTTTATACATCGGTGATGGAAACGGCGGGCGCGACGCTGGTGTTTCTGAACAACGCAACGGGACGCAAGCTGCCGCAAGTCACTGTTCGACTGCAAGGTTTAGAAAATGCGCGCCGTGTGGAATCGACGCGGCGCGATAAGATTGACTATCGTGTCGAAGAAAACAAATTGGTATTGGAAATGCCGTTAGAAAACACGGATATAATATGTATCTATAGATAAACCGTTTACAGTCGTTGGTATTGCGCCGAAATATTAGCTCGCCTTTCGTTTGGCATTAATATATTTGACTCATCTGAGACAAAGACATCGCGGAAATCTGAAAAGTGTCAGTAGCCCAAGCGTCAGCGCGGGCT
>DASVWG010000422.1:0-15144 GCA_036389695.1 Pyrinomonadaceae bacterium | reverse complement strand
TTATTGCCGGACTGCCCAGCGCGTATTGGTCGGAGGCGGGCGCGACCGGATAAAACCCCAAAGAGCTGAAAAGATACCACGCCGACATCTGACCGCAATCGTCGTTGCCGCCCAAGCCGTCGGGCGCCGGATGATATTGATTTTTCATAATCATCCGCACGCGTTCCTGCGTTTTCCAGGCGTCGTCCGTCCAGTTATATAAATACGCGACGTGATGCGAAGGCTCGTTGCCGTGAACGTAGTTTCCGATAATTCCCTCGCGCGTGATGTCTTCGGTTTCGGCGAAAAATTCGTCCGGCAGATGCATCGTGAAAAGCTCGTCCAGATAAGCCGCGAATTTCTTTTTGCCGCCCATCGCCTGAATCATTTCCGGCGGGTTGTGCGGCACGTAAAGACTGTAATTCCACGCGTTGCCCTCGATAAATCCCTGGTCGTGCGTTTGCAGCGCGTCGAATTTTTCGCGGAATTTTCCGTTTGAAAGCTTCGGGCGCATAAAGCCGCTTGAGGCGTCGTAAACGTTTTTCCAGTTTTCCGAACGCTTGATAAATTCGTTGTAAATGTCCGCGCGATTCAGCTTTTTCGCCATCTGCGCGATGCACCAGTCGTCGTAGGCGTATTCCAGAGTTTTCGAGACGGACGAGGAATTTTTGTCTTCGGGCACGTAGCCGGTTTTCATATAATATTCCAGACCGTCGTAATATTTCGTCCGCGCCGTCTGCGCGGAAGCTTCGAGCGCCTTCTGCGCGTCGATGCCTCTGATGTTGCCTTTCACGACGGCGTCGGCAATCACCGAAACCGAATGATAGCCAATCATACACCAGTTTTCGTTGGCGTAATGCGACCAGACCGGCAGCATTTTATGCACGCTCTGGTCGTAATGCGCGAGCATCGACTGAATCATCTCGCGGTTGCGCGTCGGCTGGACGATATTGAAAAACGGGTGCAGAGCGCGATAAGTGTCCCAGAGCGAAAAGGTCGTGTAATTCGTAAAACCTTTGGCGTGATGAATGTTTTGGTCTAAGCCTTTGTAATTTCCGTCCGCGTCCATATAAACGGTCGGCGATAAAAACGTGTGATAAAGCGCGGTGTAAAAATTTACCAAATCGCCTTTATTTTCGGCGGTCACGGCAATTTTTCCGAGTTCTTTATTCCATTGCGCCTGACCGTCGCGCTTCGTTTTCTCAAAATCCCAGTGCGGAATTTCCGCTTTCAGGTTTTTCATCGCGCCTTCGCTGGAAACGGGCGAGAGCGCGAATTTTACTTTGATTTTTTCGTCCTTCGCGGTTTTGAAATCGAAATAAGCGCGAATCTGTTTGCCCGCCATTTCGGGAAAATTTCGCGTCTGGTCGAATTTGCGCCAGAAGCCGCGATAAGTTTCCGCGCCGAAATTTTTAAAACCGTAATTCGTAAACGGCTTCGAAAATTCCATCGCAAAATACACGGTTCTGGTTCGCGCCCAGCCGTGCGTCTGGCGAAAGCCGACAATCGTGCGGTCGTTTTCGACTCTTAGAAAAGTCCAGACGTTTTTGTCGTCGTAATTATAAATGCCGTGCATTAAATCCAGAATAATGTGCGCTTCGTCCGTCTGCGGAAAAGTGTATTGATGAAAGCCTGTGCGCGTCGTGGTCGTCATTTCCGCTAAAATGTTGTGGTCGTCTAATTTAACGCGGTAATAATTCGGCTCGGCGATTTCGTTTTCGTGCGAGAAACGAGAGCGAAATCCTGTTTTCGGATTATTTTTCTCGCCCGGCTCAAGCTGTAAATCGCCGACCGTCGGCATAATCAAAAAATCGCCCAAATCGGAATGTCCCGTGCCGCTGAAATGCGTGTGCGAAAAGCCGACAATCGTGCGGTCGTCGTATTGATAACCGGCGCAGTATTTATACGTGTCCTTGTTGTATTTGCCGCCGATGACATACGGCTGCTGGTCGGTGTCGGGCGAAAGCTGAACCGCGCCGAACGGCACGGTCGCGCCCGGAAAAGTGTGTCCCATTTTTTGCGTGCCGATAAGCGGATTGACGTATTGAATGTAATTTTGCGCCATCAAATTAGATTGCAGAGCCAGAAGAACGAAGCAGACAAAGATTTTTTTCATTTTTGATTTCCAAATGGTTAAATAGACTTGCGATTTTTAGATAATATACTCAACCGATACGAAATGAAAACGCAGATTAAAAAACCGATTTACGCCATTGTCGGCTCGACCGCTTCGGGCAAAACCGCGCTCGGCGTCGAGCTTGCTTTACGCGTCGGCGGCGAGATTATCAACTGCGATTCGGTGCAGATTTACAAGGAAATCCAGATTGCGACGGCGAAACCGACCGAAGAAGAAAAACGCGGCGTGCCGCATCATTTGATTGATTACGTCGCGCCGGAAATCAATTACACGGCGGCGGATTGGGCAAAAGATGCCGCCGCGAAAATCTACGAAATCGAAGCGCGCGCGAAAATTCCGATTCTGGTCGGCGGCACGGGTTTTTATCTTAGAGCTTTGCGCCAGCCTTTTTTTGAAAGCCCGAAAACGGACGAAAAGCTGCGCGAAAAATTAAGAAAAATCAAAGAGAAAAAAGGTGCTGAACACTTGCATAAAATTTTGCAAAGAGTCGATAAAGCGGCGGCGGAAAAACTTTTTCCGCGCGACTACGCGCGCGTGACGCGCGCGCTGGAAGTTTATTTTCAAACCGGAAAGCGTCTGTCGGAAGTCCAGCCGAAACGTGAAAAACCGCCCGAATTTGCCGGAAGAATCAGGATTTTCGCTTTAAGCCCGCCGCGCGATTTGCTTTACGCGAGGATAAACGCGCGCGCCGAAAAACATTTTGAAAAAGGCTTAATTGAAGAAGTCCGCGCACTGAGGGAAAAAGGCTTGCGCGACGACACAAACGCGCTCGGCGCGCACGGTTATCGCCGCGCTTGCGAATACTTACGCGGCGAAAGAACGCTGGAAAGCGCGATTGAGCAAACCAAACAGGACGTGCGGAATTACGCCAAGCGCCAGATGACCTGGTTTCGGCGCGAAGCGGGCGTCGAATGGCTCGCGGGCTTCGGCGACGAGCGCGAAACGCAGGCGAATCTGTGGAAACAGATTCTGGAACGAGAAACGCGGAACGATGAACGATGAACGACGGAAAGTTTTGAATTTTGAATTGTGAGTTTAAGTTATTGAAAATCATTAATTTAAAATTTAAAACTTAAAATTCGTAATTCGTTCATCGTTCCGCGTTTATCGTTCATCGTTTAAAGCTGCGGCTTGTGAAATTTTTCTTGTCAGTCTGCCTAAATTTGCTATAATCATTTTTGCAGTCATAAATCCAACTTAATAAAAGAGAAATTGTCATGGAAAAAGCTCCGTCGCAGAATATTCAAGATGCTTTTTTGAACACGGCTCGCCGCGAGAGAATGACAGTGCTGATTCATCTTCTGCACGGCGCAACGCTTTCCGGCAGGATTAAAAGCTTCGATAAATTTTCGGTTTTGCTGGACGTCGGCGGGCAGGACTTTCTCATTTTCAAACACGCCATTTCGACCATTTCACAGGAACAGCGAAAACGGACTGATTTTGCGCCCGCACCGGCATCAACAACGGCGACCACTTCGACCACTTCGACAGCAGAGTAGAAATCTTGCGCGGTAAATTTATCACTTTTGAAGGCATTGACGGCAGCGGCAAATCGACGCAAGCGCGCCTGCTTGCCGGCGAGCTGCGTCTGAAAGGCGACAACATTCTGACGACTTGCGAGCCGAGCGGAACGCCGCGCGGTCGCCGCCTGCGCGGAGCGTTTCCGGAAGCCGTAGAAACGGTCGCGCCGCTCGCCGTGCTTCTGTTTTTCGCCGCCGACCGTGCGCGCCACGTCGAATTTCCCGTTATGCCCGCGCTGGAAAAAGGAAAAATCGTCATCTCCGACCGCTTTGCCGACGCGAGCGCCGCCTATCCAAGCTTGTTATGCCTGAAAATGTTACCCGACACGGTAAGTACATATATAACTCAATTTAGGCTATATGTAAGTCGGGTATGCAGACTCTATAATTTAAGATTTTTTTAGTCAACATGAGTATAGGACTTTGTGGTGCACACCGCACCGGCAAAACAACATTAGCGGAGGCACTTTCTGTACAGACTAAAAAACCGCTCGTGAAAACAAGCACAAGTGAAATTTTCCGCCAAAACGGCTTAGACCCCGCTCAGCCACTTGACTTTAAAAGGCGCCTTGAAATTCAAAAGCAAATATTGATTTCATATGTGGAAATTTGGGCTTCTCAACAACAATCCTTTATCACTGATAGAACTCCTGTGGACTTAATGGCTTATACTCTCGCCGATATTCAGGGCAGTACGGAAGTCAATTTCCCGGAATTAGAAAGATATATTGAGCAATGCTTTGAAGTGACGAACAAATACTTTAACGTGCTTATTGTGCTGCAACCCGGCATTGAGCTAATACCGGCAGAAGGTAAAGCTGCTTTAAATCGAGCTTACATTGAACATCTCAATAGCTTAATTCTCGGGCTTTGTCATGATGAGCGACTTAAAAGCAGCGTCGTGTGTATTAAACGCGAGATAATTGATTTAGACGACAGAATAAAAAAAGTTTTAAATATTTAATAGCAGAGCGAAACCGGAATTGGGCATATTCTGTAAAAATTTCTTCAGGCAATAAATTTTAGTGTTAAATTGCGGTTGAAATCATAATCCAAATATATCATTTAACCAATATCTTTAAAGTAAAAGTAAATCGATTAAAAATAGAATGCCGGTTTCCGGTCAGTTCCGGCAAACTGTTTAACTGAAATTTGACTCTGCCGGCTAATCACAAGTTTTCGGACCGCCGCTACTTGAGTTAGGATTAACTATAGGCAGTGAAGTAAAAAACCATTTTTCCGTGCCATTACGCTCAGCGTCCAGCGTCCCCCAATATTTATATTTACCACCCTTTGCCGATACATTCAGACAACCCGATATACGCACCTGTTCCCTGTTTTCTTCGTTCTTAAAAACAAGAAAACTCTTTGGTGAAAATTTAATTACTTTCCGATTCAGAGCCGGGTTTTTAGAATCTTCTTCCATTTCCCGAACAAATTCTTCTTTTGTTCTACCCTCGACCGGATCTCTCAAAAGCAAATCATATACTTCAGCCCATTTTTCTTTTCGGAGTTTCTCCGTAAGTATATTTATACTTTTAACTAAAGTTCTTTTATCTTTAGTTTTGATTTTAAGATCCAGGAAATCTACATTTTGCTGTGCCAACACATTAAAGTCTAAAAAACACACAGCTGATAGAGATAATACCAGAATGAAAAAAAGTCTTTTTTTAAAGAAGTTCTTTACCATTTACACCCTCCGCCAACACAACCGAAGGCGCGCCTTCCCTGTTTACTTTCGAAATCCGTAGCTTTCAGCGCAGTTCCCTTCGGAAGGTTAATTCTGTCGCCAAAGCCTTCTTTAGCAACTTTCTTCATATCTTTATAATCATTATTAATTCTCGCAATTATATTATCGGCATCTTTTTCCTTGGCACCATCAAGTCGTTGTAAGATAGGCAGCTCATTGGAACCATGTGGAACTTTGACGGACATATCCAAGCCATTAGCGGCTGGAATCATCGCTTGCCACGCTTTGGTTTCGTCTCCGATATCATACCCAAGCTTATCAGCTCTGTATTTCTTGCCATTAATTGTGATAGTGCCTTTTTTATCAGGTTCTAATACAAAACCCCACTCTCCCTCGTTAAATTGACGCGCATGTTCCAGTTCATGAGCAAACAGCGTATTTTGTGAAAACTCCTGATTCGAGCCGCCTGAGAGAACGACGTTTATATCTATGCTTTTCCCGTCAGATGAAATATCAACTGAACCTTCTACGCCTTCACCGAGCTTACTGGAAGTAGTTACCGATATTCTATACAATACTCCGGACTCTTCAAGAGTTTTTATAGCAGCCATTAACCCGGCAAATTTTTTGGGGTCTTTTTTATATTGGTCTTCGACCCATTTTTTGTAAGCATCATATTTGTCCTGCGAATTTTTATCGGCGCCCTGGACTTTTTCACCTAGTGGATCAATAAAGCTAAGAGGACAATTTTTAGAGTAAGCATAAAGATTAATGGTTTGCGGAGAATACAGTCTGTCCTTTGTCAGGGCAATAGGATCGACAGTGGTAAATCTCCCTAACCTGTTTGCATACATTCTTGCCTGAGCAAAATCCAAATCAGTCTCGATATCGCGTTCATACCCGGTAAACTTTTTCTTGATATTATCCGCGCCGTAACTTGCTCTGCCAATTTCTTCGCCGAAAGGCTGATAATCGTGTCTCGCCGTGACGTCCCCGTTTTTATCGGTATTAATGCGCGAGCTTCCCAGGTGATCGGCTGTCAAATAATTCGCCTGCGGACTGCTGCTGATTTGATTCGCATATTCCGCCACGAGTTTGCCCGATGCGTCGTAGAAGAATAGCGTCACTTCATTTCCGGCGATCTTCCTGACTCGCCTTCCATCTCCGTCGTAAAAGTATGTGCCGATGATTTGATTACTCGCGTCTTTGACTTCAATCTGTTTATTCTCAGCGTCGTAGGCGAAGCTTCTGCCCGAGGCGTCTTTCGTCGTATTGCCCGCCGCGTCATAAAGATAATCATTTATTCCGTCATTATCCTGGTCAGATTTGAATCGGTTGTTTGTCGTGAGAACCTCGGGATTGATGACTTTCGGTAGCGTCGCTTGTAAGCTCGGACTCGTTGTTTCAGGCGCTTGCGGGTTCGTGCCGTAATCGAAATTACGGTTGCCGTACCGGTCGTATTTGAAAGTCTGTTTCCAGCCCGTTTGTCCGGGAATCGTTTCTACTGCCTGCTTGATTCTATTTAAAGAATCATAGGTGTAAATTTGCGTCGCGGTAAACCCGTTATAAGTCGTACCGCCTCTAGTTTCGGTTGGGGCAGTAATCGTCTGACTCAACACAGTACCGTTGTTGTCGGTTGAGGTCGGCGTCGTGCTATAGGTAAAATTCAGCTTTAATTTATCGGTCGCATCTTTTGTCGAACCGAGCGCTATCTGCGTCGGCTGCAATCTTGAGTTAAACTGTGTCGATTCCCATCTGCCGTTGCCGAGCTGCATCGAGCTGATTGCACCGGCTGTTGTGTATGTAAAATGCTGCGCGTAGTTCCAGTATCCGGCGTTCTGATTCTTTTTGCTCTGCACGGTTGTTAAATCGCCGTTCGCGTCCAGCGCGTTTTTGACGACTCTGCCGGATGGGTATTTTTGTTCGACCAGCGCGCCCGACAAGTTGTAAGTGTAAGTCATCGGGTCGGGAGCGGTGTCGCCGGTGATTTGCTGACTCGCGGTCACTCTACCCATCGCGTCGAATGCCATATAGTTTGTTCGCGAGATGCTCGATTTGATGCTCGTCAGCTTGCCTTTGACCGCGCCGGTCGCCGTTTGCGGCATATTCTGCGCGTCGTAATACGTGCCGTCGTAATTATAAGTCACGTCCGGCGTGTTCGGCTCCGCCGTTTCCGGGTTGTTCGCGCAGGTCGTCGCCCCAAGAGAACTAGAGCTGCCGGCAAGCAATTTATAACACCTCTGTATAACGCGATTCAGCGCGTCATAGTCGTAGATGGTTTTGATATTTCTGACGTCGCGTTTGGTTTTCAGATTTCCGAGCTTATCATACGTGTATTGAATAAGTCCCGATTCAGGACTGCTCGCCGATTTAACCCGGGAAAGCGAGTCATAAACAAAACTTCTAACCTGCTCCGGCTGCGCGAAAGTGCCGCCCTGTTTGACGGTCATCAGATTATCGAGCGTATCATAAAGATAATAAGTTGGCTGATTCGGCGCGTCGACAGCACCGAGTTGGTCGTTGTTGTTGATATCCGGCTCGTCAACTCTGATGAGCTGCCCGAACGCGTTTGTAATCGAGCGTCTTTGCTTGTTCGCCTGGTCTTTGATCGTCACGACCGTCCCGAGCTGACTGCCGGTCGTCGCCAAGCTGTAAGCAATTTCGACTTCCGCACCGTCCGCTGTCTTCACTTTCCATGGTCTGCCTGCCGCGTCATAAGTCGTTGTAGAACAATAAATATTTGTCGCACAGCCCGGCTGTGAGATGTTCCTGAACGGGTTGGAGGTTTTAATGACGCGTCCCATGTTGTCATATTCGCTAACGGTAAAGACATCTCCGGCTGCAGCGTCAATCGACTGCGTTTTGATGTTTCTGCCTAATCCGTCCATCCAGGCATAACCTTCCTTCCAGTTATTCTCGTCAATCTGTGTTCTGGATTTGATGAAGCGTTGACTTGCCGGGAACTGTCCGTTTGTGTCCGGCGTCCCGTAGATTGTTTCCGCGCTGTTCCCGACCGGCTGATTTTGGTAGTAATTGCTCGTTTTCGTCGGACGTCGCAGAGGGTCGACATACTCCACCCTGGTTTCCAGCCCGTTTAGGTCGGTTATCGCAATCATCAAGCCCGTTTCGTACTCGTATTTGGTAGTTGTGACGAATGACGCGCCGTTAACCTGCGGCGAAGTGACTTCTGTCGGGAAAGCGTAGCTGTTCCGGCTTCCGCCCGCGCTGAAATTGTCGGTATATTTGATTTCAGTCATACCGTTGGCGTTATAAGTTTTTCTGACGTTTCCGAACTGGTCGTAATCAGTATAAGTCTCGATAGTCTCGCTGCTCTCACCGAGGTCTTCCCAGACGGTCGCCGTCGTCGCCAATCCTCTGACGCTTGTTCCCAGGTTAGTCCAACCCGGCGCGCCGGTAATTGACGCTGATTCCAAACGACCGGTCTGGTCATACTGGATAGTGGTTTTTGCCTTCGGGACATCCTGCCCATCCCTGACGACAATTTCCACAGGCAACTTAACGAGATTCCGGTCGCGGTAAGCAGTATTGGACAGATAGCTCGTGACCGCACTTCTAACTGCTGTTAAGCCCTGCGGCAAGCCGGGAGAGGAAACTCCGGCAGGCGGCGCCTGTCCGGGTGAGATAGAGCTGTCCCAGGCTGATGACCGGAAGGCATACTGAGTTGTTTTCGTTACATTCAGCGGCGAGCCGAGGTCATCGGCGTCCGTGTCGTATTCCATTGTCGTTACAGATGAAAGCCCGGTCGTCGCGCTTTCATAAGCTATTGTCTCCGTGCTTAATATTCTGGCGTTGCGCTGAACATATCGCGCCGGATATAAGGTTAAAGGCGTTGTCGTATTTGTCGCCGTCCAGCGGGTGATGGTTCTTTGCTTGAGCGCTCCGTTGCTGTCGAACGCACGTTCTTCATACGGCATTCCTGCCAGTGCGTTGTCGTAGCCCCAGCGTGTGCCGTAATAATTCTGAGCGCTTCCCAGTGAGGTTTGCTGGCTGCAGGTCGGCGGCGGTAAACCGCGATGCATGAAACGGTCGTTGCGCGTTCCGTCCGGCGCAATCGTGCTGGTGCGGAAATTGTTCTCAGACTTTTCCACCGTGTATGTCCAGGTGTCGGCGGTTGTATCGCCGATGCTCTCGTAAATCAAGCGCGACGTGACGCCGCGGTTCGACATCTGGTATGGAGCCGCTAGTTCGGCAAGCGACGGAACCGCGCCGTACTGCATCGCTTCATAGCCGCCGGTCGGATAATGAATCCGGTCGATTTCCCCGTATTCGTTATAAGTGAATCGGTATTTCGCGCCGTTCGGCATTTCCACCTCGGCTAAGACGACCGGATTAAATAATTCGCCCTGTTCGAGGACTTTCAGATGGTCGCCCGAACAGGGACTCATCTGCAACGAGGAGGAAAAAAGAGACGGGCTGAAATTGGGCGGCGAATTAATCATCTGAGTATGTCCGGCATATTTCAACTGGTAACCCTGATTCGGCGTGAGGGCGCTGGTCGCCGCGCTCGTTCCCTGCAATCGTTTCCAGCGCAGCTTATATGGCGTGTTCGCGTTAATACCGGGCATCACAAACGATTTTTCCAGCACTTCCGTGTCGGCGGGCATCGCCGGAGTCTCGCGCGGCACCATAACCGGAAACTTACGTCCGAGCGTATCGCTCCAATAGCCGTAGGGATAACTCTGTTGCTCGGCGGAATTCTCCGGCAGTTTAAACTCGGCGTAGTTGCCGTGCGCGTCGGTTAGTCTTTTGGCGCGGCGCACCGGCGTCGCGTCGGTCGAGCTTTTCGGCTCCGTATTGCCCGTTTTGAAGGTGTAAAAAGAGCCGTCCGGCATCCACAGGACAAAGATGTTATTCGCGCTGTCCTGAACATATTTCAAGCCCGAGCCGTCGGTCGTATAGTACGTTCCTTCCCAGGCATTTGCCGGCAGACCCTGTGCGGGATTAATACCGATTGGCTCTTGCTGTGCGATCAGCTCGTGCGAGCCGCCGCCGGGCAAGTAGACGATGACGCGCTGGATATAATTGTCTCCCGGAGGTATTTGCTGTCCCGGATCATAGGTTTCCTGAAGCGGTCTGCCGTAATCGTCGAAATGATTCATCTCGCCCGTGTATTCGATAAAGGCTTGCGATAAACTGGTTGTCCAGCCGGAGGCGGCGTTTTCCGAGTATCTGGGGATGACGAAGATGTTCGACGTGCCGTTACTCAGAGGGACGGTCCCAAGCTGGTCAAAGCGCCACAGCTTTGACGAATAGCTCAAGCCGAGCGGCAAATTAATGCCGCGCGCCGGATACGAGCCGAGCGAAATATCCATTTCCATGCCGAGCGACGAAGGATTGACGCGCCCATTTGAGCGCAGCACCTGGTCGGCGGTGTTTTTTGTTGATTGCTGTCCGAAGACGGTCGAGAATAATAATAAAACCAGACACAGGGACAATAAAGGCGAGAAAATATTCACAGCAATTTTCTTGTTGCGCAAATCGGTGACGACTTTGTTGGCTCGTTTTTCTTTGCTCTCTTTAATGTTTTTATTCGATTGATTGACCTGATTCTGATTATTTTTCGCAATGAAGTTTATAGTACGCATATTTTCATCCTCGCCTTTGCTCTGCGCTGCTTTTCCTTTATGTTTGTCGTCTCGCTGAAATTAGTTTGAAAATTTTTTGTTGAATTGATTTGATTTTTTATTTCCTTCGATTCTATCGACGATAGAAAGCCGGGACGGGCGTGTCACCGGCGAGTCCCCAGTTATCGACTCGCATCTGTCCGCTCGAGCTGTTTCTGATATACCAGCTGCCAATCTCGTTCGGGTTTGACGAGCTTCCTCTCCAAACCGCAACGTCGACCTTCCCGTCGCCGTCGTAATCGTTCGGCACTGCCGTGTCCTGATTAAAGACTCCCCATTGATAACTGACAACCGCGTTGTTCGAGCTTTGATTGATATGCCAGTTGCCGCTTGACGGACGCCAGACGGCGTAATCGGCTCTGCCGTCGCCGTCGTAATCAGCCGGTTGCGGCGCGTCGCCGGTTGCTCCGAACTGCGCGGCTTGAAACTGACCGTCGGAGCTTCTCAAGCTGTAAAAGTAAGGCGTCGTGCCGTCGCGAAAAACGGCGATGTCGGCTTTCCCGTCGCCGTCGTAATCAGCGGGCACGGGCTTGTCCGTGCTGATGCCGAACTGCTGCGTGACCAGATTACCGGTCGTGCTCTGATGGACATACCAGGTGCCGTTCGACGGGCGAAACAGCGCGGCGTCGGATTTTCCGTCGCCGTCAAAGTCCGCCGCCCTGGGAATATCTCCGCTCGTGCCGAAGTTGTAATACTCGTCCGTGCCGGTGCTGCTTTTGATGACGCACCAGATGCCTGCTCCCGATGCGGGGCGGTAGACGGCAAAATCCGTCTTGCCGTCGCCGTCGTAGTCTCCCGGAACGGGCACGTCGTTATTCGAACCGCTGCCCCATTGCTGCTGCGTGACGCCCATCACGTACCAGTAACCCGAAGAAGGTCGCCAGACCGCTAAATCGGCGGGCGGAGCAGCCGAAGCGTTAGCATCTTCGACAGCTAATAATCTACTGCCGGCATAGATGTATTCTTTTGATAATTGCAGCGGCGTCGGCGTCGGATTGGAAAGGAAAGGATTGATTGAAGAGAGAAAGCTTTGATTCCGGTTGTTTGACGGTTTATCTTTGTTCGCTTCTATCTGTCGCTTTGCGTCCTCTTCCAGGTATTTTAATCCGCTGGCAAGTGCGCCAAGGCTGAGAAATGCGATTAAAGCTACAGCCCACCAGTTATTCTTCAGGTAAGCGAGCAGTCCCGGTTTAACCGATTTGTTTCCGGCTTCGGGATAGGCAACCGGCGCTTGGTTCTCATCAAAGGCAGTACTTGTCGCGGACGACAAATTCAGCGCGGTATTTTTCTTCTCTGTAACTCTTCGTTTTTTAGACATATATTCGTTCGCAGGACGGAAATCTATCAGACCATTAGAATTAATAAAACAATTTAATGGTTTAAATTATTTCGATTGTATAGGCGGTTCGGACTTTAAACCCGGACGAGTCAGGAAATGGGATTTCTAAATTCGCGGTCGGCGTTATCTCAAAATAATGAACGCTGTTGGTTTGTGAATAGATAAACTTTTTTATAAATCATCAAAGATAGCACCTTCAAATCGGTAATCCTGTCTTAGCGATTATTTAACATTGAAATAGGTAGATACATTAAAAGAGTGTTTGGGTTGTCTTAATAAAAAATAGTTTAATCGGCGGATGCCGGAAAGATTATGCGGAGACGACAGAAGCTTCATCCGTAAGCATAGGAAATATTTGTTCAATGCCTTCGGATAAGTCTTCCGCGACGACATCAGCCGCTATAGAAAAACCGGGTTTCCCGGTTTGTATGCAAAAACTCATATCATATTTCTATTATCTATTATAATATTACGGTTTTGGATATGCATGAGCCTTTCCATGGGAATTCACTCTAATGAAGACTTTGCTCGCTTTTAAAACTCGCCCGTCCGGCACGTAAACTACAGAGTCATTGTCCGGAAATTCAATCGTATCGGAGTTTCCGGGACCTGTCTCCTGAGCTTTTTGTAAAACATAATCCAAATCCTTCTTGCTGCCGAATTTTCCTTGAGATATGTTTTTCTTATTGGCTCTCGATGCCCCGATTTGACTCTGTTTTTTGATTTGCCGGTTGAAATGGAAATCGTGACGAAATTTTTAGAAAAATGAAACCGCAGATTTTCGCGGATAAACGCAGATTGTCGAACAAAACCGGCGGTTTAAAATTTCAAATCCGAGATTTCAAATCCAATCATCTGTGTTAATCTGTGTGCATCTGCGGTTTTATTTTTATGTTCGACAAACTCATCGGCAACAATCACGTCAAGGAAATTTTGCAGCGGATGATAAGGACGCGGCGCGTGCCGAATTCGCTGCTTTTCGTCGGCGCGGACGGCATCGGCAAACGCGAGTTTGCGCTGGAGACGGCGAAGTCTTTCGCCTGCCGGAATCCGACCGCCGGCGGCGAGGCGTGCGACGCGTGCGGCGCCTGCACGCGCGCCGAAAAATTCAATTTTCCGAATTCCAGAGACAAGGACGACAACGAGAAGATTTTTTTCAGCGAGCACCCGGACATCGGCTTGATTCGGCAGGCGGGAAAATTTATCACGGTCAATCAGATGCGCGAATTGGAAAACGAATCGAATTTTCGCCCGTTTGAAGCGGCGGCGCGTTTTTTTCTGATTGACGACGCCGAACGGATGAACGAAGCGGCGGCAAACGCGCTTTTGAAAACGCTGGAAGAGCCTTCGCCGACGTCGCATATTTTTCTCATCACTTCGCGTCCCGCCGCGCTTTTGCCGACGATTCGCTCGCGCTGTCAGACGCTCAGATTCGCGCCGGTCGAAAGCAAACAGCTCGAAGGTTTTCTGGAAAGCAAAAAACAGTTTTCGGTCGCGGACGCCGAGCTTTTATCGAAGCTTTCGCGCGGCAGCATCGGGCGCGCGCTCGGTTTGGATTTAGGCAAATTTCGCGAGCGGCGCGAGGCGATGATGAAAGCTCTGGAAAGTTTGATTTCGAAGCCGAACCGCGCCGTTTTGTTGAAAACCGCCGAGGAAATCTGCGACGCGAAAAACAAGGATTATTACGAGAGCTTTCTGGAAATCCTCGAAATTCTGATTCACGACGTCTGGACTTTGCGGCTCGGAAAAGACGAAATCGTCAACGTCGATTTGAAATCGCAGCTTGAAAAACTCTCGGAAAACGCCGAATCCAAACGCCTTTCCGCGTGGCTCGCGGAAATCGAAACGATGCGCGAAAATTTCACGGTCAATCTCAACCGCAAAATCGCAACGGACGCGCTTTTTATGAACATGGCGCACAACTAGGGAAAGAGGAAATTAGGGAAATTACGGAAATTAGGGGAAGAAAAGTCTCTTAATTTCCCTAAGTTCCGTAATTTCCTTAATTTCCATGACTTTCCTCTTTCCCTGATTTCCTTAATTTCCCTAATTTCCTTTTTGTTTTATAATTTGACTCTGCCTGCGAAAGGAGTTTCTATGAAAATTTTGTTCTTCACGTTTATTTTGCTTTGCGGCGCGATAAATGTTTTTGCCCAGACGGAAGTTTCGCCGGTGCAGCAGGTTACGGCGGGCGTTATCAACGGAACAGCGATTAGCCTGCCGAAGCCCGAATATCCGGCGGAGGCGAAAGCGGCTCGCGCGGGCGGCAGCGTTAGGGTGCAGGTCACGATTGACGAAAAAGGCGACGTGATTTCCACCGAAGTCCTCAGCGGTCATCCACTGTTTCAGCAAGCGGCGGTCGCGGCGGCGCGGCAGGCGAAATTTAAACCGACTCTGCTGGAAGGAAAACCGATTAAGGTAACCGCCGTAATCGTTTACAATTTTAATTCCACGCCTTCTTCCGCATCCGCCAAACAAAACAGACCTGACAAGGTGGTTTTATTCATCGGACTGAGCCTGTTTCTGACGTCTTTGAAGGACATCGAGCCGGACGAAGACGCATACATTATCCTGCGCGGGCTGACGAATAATTTTCCGTCCGAATATGCGAGCGAAAGGGAGCGGTTGAATAAGCTGGCGACCGCGAAACGAAGCGAACACGCGCGAATCATCGACGATTTTATCGTCTCTTTCGGACGCCGTTTGAGCGGCACGGAGCTTTGGCTTTTCGATTTGGGAAAACACTGGGGAACGGCTATCGGGCAGGCTTATAAACTTTCGGGACTTTCGGGCAACAATCTGCGCGGCGATAAAGTCAAATTCATCGACAGCAT
>DASVWG010000421.1:0-11379 GCA_036389695.1 Pyrinomonadaceae bacterium | reverse complement strand
GTTTGATAATGTCGAGACGGGCAATTACACGGTGGCGGTTATTTCCAGACTCTACACCTTCACGCCGCAAACCATACAGGTCAATGGCAACCTGTCGAACGTGAATTTTGTGGCGAATGAACAGTAAGTAAGACCTGAATCACAAGCACAAACTTTAAGGCAGTCTTCGGGCTGCCTTTTTTTATGCCTTAAAACATAGGTATCGAAAAATGTGTTCGCCGTGTGTTAATATAAAATTACTACGGAGTAACACGCCTCGCCGTTTATTTCCTGCGAAATACTCAAAAACAATATGTAAGTTTCAGCAAAATAAACAATTTATGAAGAAGCTGTTTTTCTTTTCCGCGTTTTATTTTCTTGTTTTTCTTTCTGTCGTGACTTTTGCTAAAGCGACGGTTTACGAAGTCAAGCCGAACACGGCGCTGGACACGATTGCCGAAGTTCCGTGGGCGAGCTTGCAGCCGGGCGATACGGTTTTGATTTACTGGCGGGCGAGCGCCTACAAAGAAAAATGGGTGATTTGCCGTCAGGGAACTGCCGAACAGCCGATTACCGTGCGCGGCGTGCCGAATCAAAACGGCGATTTGCCGGTCATCGACGGCAACGGCGCGGTCACGCCGCTTAATTTAAATTTCCCGGGCGAGCAGCGCGGCGTCATCAAAATCGGCAGCGCCAACATTCCCGCCGACACGATGCCGAAATATATCACCATCGAAAATCTCGAAATCCGCAGCGCGCATCCCGATTATCAATTCACCGACGACGGCGGAAATACGCAGACTTATTCCAGCGCCGCGTCTTCGATTTACGTCGAAAAAGGCGAAAACATAACTGTTCGCAGCTGCAAAATGCACGACAGCGCCAATGGATTTTTTGTCGCTTCATCCGACGGCACCGTTTCGCGAAATATCCTGGTCGAGGGCAATTACATTTTCGGCAACGGCATCGTCGGCAGCGCTTTTCAGCACAATAATTACACGGCGGCAATCGGCATCACGTTTCAATATAACCGTTTCGGCGCGATGCGCGCGGGCGCAAACGGCAACGCCTTAAAAGACCGCTCGGCGGGAACGGTGATTCGATACAACTGGATTGAACACGGAAATCGCCAACTGGATTTGGTCGAAGGCGACGACTCGATTCAGATTCGCAGCGCGCCCGAATATCGCAAAACTTTCGTCTACGGCAACGTTCTAATCGAACCGGACGGCGCGGGCAATTCGCAAATCACGCATTACGGCGGCGACAACGGCACGACTTCTCTCTATCGCAAAGGCACGCTTTATTTTTACAACAACACAATCGTCTCGACCCGAACGGGAAACACCACGCTTTTTCGCCTTTCGACCAACGAGGAAACCTGCGACGCGCGAAACAACATTTTCTACGTCACGGCGAGCGGCTCGAATCTCGCTCTGCTCGACGACACGGGCGTTCTTTCGCTCTCGCACAACTGGCTCAAACCAAACTGGCGCGTCTCGCACGGCACGCCGACCGGAACCGTCAACAACGACGGAACTTCGGTGCAAGGCGCTTCGCCGGGATTTGCGAACGAAGCCGCGCAGGATTTTCGCCTCGCTTCGACTTCGACGGCAATCAACGCCGGAACAATTTTAAATACGGACGTTTTGCCGGCGCACAACGTCGTTCGCCAATACATCAAACACCAAACCGGCGAAGCGCGTCCCGCCAACGGTCAATTCGACATCGGCGCATACGAATTCGGCAGCGCGCCCGTGCAAATCACGACAAATAGCTTGCCGGACGCGCGGCGCGGCAGACTTTACAATCAAACTTTGCAGGCTTCGGGCAGCTCAAATAGTTTCGTGTGGACGATTTCGGCGGGAAGCCTGCCGTTCGGAATGTGGCTCGATTCCGCAACCGGAAAAATTAACGGCAAAGCGGCGGTCAGAGGAACGTGGAGTTTTACCGTGACGGCTCAGGACAGCCAGAATCCGGCGACGATTGCGACGAAAAATTTTACGATTAGTGTGAGATTATATGCGGTTTTTTGAAAAAGCCTCGTATAAGTTTTTTCATTTTCATCGGTGTCTATCTGTTATCGTCCTGCCAGATTTCAATAGCCCGTTTTAATAATTCGGTTTCTGAAGGATTATCCAAACCTCTTTTTATAAAATCGCGGCGGGCAATTTCAATATTATTTTGATACAGACGATTATTGTGTAAAACAATGGTATTTAATTGTTGTCTGAGCTGTATTAACTCATAATCATTAACAGGAAGCTGCTTTATCACCTTATCGGTTGAACCGGACTTTTGTACCGGGCTTGGTTTGTTCCGTTCAACTCTTTCAGCCGGGGCAATGTTTTGTTCAGCTTTTTCAATCGGGTCAATCCTGAAACGCTTTCGGAAAAGATAATAGAGAGCAATAACTAACACCGCTATAAATAAAAAAATAAAAACGTAGTTCATATAATAGCGTCTCCTTAATCAAACTAAATAAAAACTCAAACTTCAATAAAACTGAATTTAGTCATAATATTTTTATTCAAACTGTTTTCGGAAATCTTCAAATTCCTGTCGGAATAAATTAAATTCGCTGCGTAAGTTTTCCAATTCGCGTTCGAGATTTTCTATTTTTTCATTTTCCGATTGTTTGCCGGAATAATCCGTTTTCGGCGCGTAAGCCGCCGCGCTGACTTCGCCCGATAGAAGATGCGCGAAACGTGCTTCTTTTTGTCCGGGCTGGCGCTCCAGTTTGACGACGAGCGGTTCGTCGCGGCGCATCAGCGCGTCGAGCGTTTCGTTGACGTCGCCGAGACCGCGAAATTCGTAAAGTCTGCCGGTGCGCTCGCGCAGCTCGCCCAAAGTCTGCGCGCCTCTCAGCAGAAGAACGCAGATGACGGCGGTTTCCGAAGGCTCAAGCTCGTAAACGTCCGGCAGCATATGTTTATATTTCGGCACGCGGCTCGTGCTGCCGTAAAAAACGTAGACGATATTTCGCTCGCGCAAGCTTTCGAGCGCCTGCTGGACGGTTTGCTCGTCGTAATTGACGACCGGCTCGCGGTTGGTTTTCTGGTTGCAGGCGGCGACCAGCGCGTTCAGCGTCAAAGGATAATATTCGGGCGTCGTCAGTTGTTTTTCGATTAGCGCGCCGACGACGCGGGCTTCCGTTTCATTTAATTTTTCGGTCATATTCGGTTTAACAGAATAATACATTTTCAGCTTTATGTTGAGTAATCTACAATCTGAAATGTGAAAATACTTGTGGCGCGCACGGCGACGGAAATCGAGACGGCTTTTACAAAACTCTCGCAGGCTGTGGAAATCGGCTGCGATACGGAAACTTCTTCTTTGAGCGCGCGTTACGGAAAGCTGTTTTCCGTGCAGTTTTCCGACGGCGATTTCAATGTCCTGGTGCCGGTTTCGGAAGGCGTCGCGCTCGGACGGCTCGCCTTGATTTTAGAAAATCCGGCGATTACGAAAATCTTTCATAACGCGAAATTCGATTTGGAATTTTTGCGCGAGAACGGCTATCAGGCGCAGAACGTTTTCGACACGATGATTGCCGAAAAAGTTCTGACCAAAGGCGCCGACCAATCCGCTTCGCTGGCGGAGACGCTGTATCGCTATTTCGCCGTCGATTTGGAAAAATCGCACCGCGCGACTTTCACCAAAAACTGGAACGGCATCTGGACGGAAGAACTCGTCAGCTACGCGCTCTCGGACGTGGTTTATTTGCCGCAATTAAAAAAAGAACAGCAGCTTTGGCTTGAACGTCTCGGCTTGACGGAAGCTTTTGCCAGACAGATGAAAAAGATTATTTAGCCACGAAAGGACACAGAGAAAGAAAATACAGGGATAAGTAGGCTTCGCGGCTTGATTAACAGGGATATTTAAATAAATAATCTTTCTTATCCCTATCTATCAAGCCGCGAAGCCTACTTATCCCTGTAAATTTTTCCTTTCGTGCCTTTTCGTGTCCTTTCGTGGCTAAAATCTTACCAGCGATGATATGCCGGATGACCTTCCCTGACCACGACGAATAAGCCTCTACAGCTCGCGCAGACTTTATCGCCCGCGATTAGCTCGGCTTCGACGGTCGCGCGGTCTTCGTTTGATTCGACGACGCGCGCCACTAATTTTATCGTCGCGTCGAAAGGCGTCGGGCGCAGTAATTTGACCGAATAATTTGCCGTCACGGTGCAGTCGGGCGCGGATTTCCCGTTTTTTTTCATCAGATGATAAGCCGCCGTCCAGTTGGAATGGCAATCCAGCAAAGCGCCGGCGACGCCGCCGGAAAGCATTCCGGGAAACGCCTGATGATGCGGCTCGGCGTGCCATTCGCAGACGACTTCTTCCGCGCCGTCGCTGTCGGTGCTCGCGGGAAAACTGCGGATGCGCAAGCCTTTTTCATTCGCCACGCCGCACCCGAAACAAATGCCGTTCGGCGCAAAAATTTCCTGGAGAGATTTTTCTTCGCTCATAGTTTTATAATAGCTTAATTTTCCGTGGCTCAAAACCGCCTGGTTTTCCCTTGTGCTAAACAAAAAGCAAAAATGTTTAAAGATAATTATTTGCAAGCGGTAACTTCGTGTTATACTTAAAGAGTCGGATTACCGGCGAGAAGATTTGTTGATGCTTTAAAAGAAGGTAATTCCGAAGTAAACCGCAGTGACCACAATCATTTAAGCTTCGCGTTTAACCATGTTTTCCTTAGCGGCAACTCATCTTCCAATCAACGCATCAAAAAAAGCTTGAAGTGATGAAAAGTTTTAATCAAAAGGCAATACGGGCAAACGGCGGCGAAACGGATATTCGACCATTATCGCCGGGCAAATCCGCACAGCGGCATTACACCGTCGCGGGCGCGGCTATTCTCGTTATCATTATTTTACATTTCGTTTCGCAGTTTATCTTTGTCCAGAGCGAAAAGGCTTCGCAGAAAATCGAAGCCATTAATCATCAGAGCGTCGAAGTCAGACCGGAAAATAACGAAGTCAAAACGGAATCCGCCGCGCAGCAGCAGCCGGAAGTCGAAGCGATGCCGGACGTCGATGTGCCTGATGTTCAGCCGGAAACCAAACCTGTGCCGACGCGCGTCGTCATCAGGAAAAAAGAGCCGCGCGAATCCAGAGCGGAACGCCTGCGCCGCGCCGAAAGGCTTTTAACGGGAGTTTAAATTTTCCGGAAGTTTTGTCTTCAGCCTGCGGAAAGGAAATTGTAAAAATAATGAATCGTCCGATTTTTACAATCTGTAAAGCGCGCAAAAGTTTTATTAAGCTGGCGGCAGCCTGTTTTTTAATTTTGCTCGTCGCCGGTAATTTATTCGCGCAATACAAAGGCTCGCCCGTTAAAAAAGACCGTCTTATTCAGGCGCTTCGCACGCGGCAGCTGCAAACGCGCGACATCGTCACCATTATCAATCGCAACGGAGTCGATTTCGAGATGACTCCGGCAGTCAGAAAAAGCCTGATTGCCGCCGGCGCGCGCCCGGAAGTCATCAAAGCCGTCTCGAATAATCCGCGCCTGCCCGCCAAAAACAACAACCTGACTACTACGGCGAAAGCCGGAAAAAACAACCCGATTCGCCGTAAAAATCCGGCACCTGCAAGTTATGACGATTTGCTCGAACAGGCGATTTATTTCTATAAAGACCAGAAAAATCCGAAAGGCGCGATGCGTCTTCTGGAAAACGCCGTCAAGCTGAATCCGGCAAGCCCGGCGGCTTATCAGATGATGGGTTTTATATATCTTTATGAATTGAACAATCTCGCTCAGGCGGAAAAAGCGATGCATGAATCGTTTATCAACGGCGGCAGCGCGGTTTTCCGCGTCTTCCACGACGATAACGGAAAATTTACCGGACGCTGCACCGGCTCGCTGTATATTTCGCAAGACAGCCTGCGTTTTGAATCGGACGAAAACGTGCATACGTTTGAGACTTCGATGGTAAACATCGAAAAAATCAAATTGGACACCGAAAACACGCGCACATGGAAAAAACGCAGCATCTTTAAAATCTTTCTCAAAATCGGCAAAGAAGAAGCCAAATTCCGCTTCGCGCCGATTACCGGGCAATCCGAAGAATCAAGAATGGCGGAACGCTTCATCGCCGCCTCAAACTCAAACAGAAATTCGACCGTTTTAAGTGATTAAAAATTGGAAGACGGAAGTGAGTAGACGGAAGTAGGAAGATAAATTTCTACCGTCTTCTGACTTCTGACTTCCGTCTTCTTCATTCATACCTTGTTTTTTATATTAAAGTTAGCGTAAATTTATCTCACTTCGGGCTTTCCAAATATTCTGTTTCGGAGAAAATTTATGCTTGCTGCTTTGGCAATCGTCTTTTTAATCTGGCTGGTATTCGGTTATTTCGCTTACGGGCGCTGGATTGCAAAACAATTCCGGCTCGACGATTCCCGGGAAACTCCGGCAAACAAAATCAACGACGGCGAAGATTTTGTGCCGATAAAGCCTTTTTATCTGTTCGGACAGCATTTTTCGGCAATCGCCGCCGCCGGTCCGATTGCCGGTCCGATTATCGCGTGCCAGGCGTTCGGCTGGCTGCCGTGTCTTTTGTGGATTGCGCTAGGCGTCGTTTTAATCGGCGCGGTTCATGATTTTTCGACGCTGACTTCCTCGATTCGACACGGCGCAACGTCGATTGCCGAAATCACGCGCGAAAAACTGGGCAACGGCGCGGGGCGCGCGATGATGGCGTTTATATGGATTGCGCTGGTTTACGTTATCGTCGCTTTTACGGACATTACCGCCGGAACTTTCGTCGCGGGCGACGAGGCTCTGCAAAACGCTTCGGGCTTTAATCCGGGCGGCGCGGTCGCTTTCGCGAGCGTCACATATCTGGGTTTATCAATCGTTTTAGGCTTGGTCGAAAGATATTTAAAACCGCCGCTCTGGTTATCAACAATAATTTTCGTGCCCGCCACTTTCGCGCTTTCTTATCTCGGCACAAAATTTTCGACCGTTTTTCTTTTCGGTTACAGCGAGGATTACGAGCGAATGATTTGGGCGGTTTTGATTTTGATTTACTGCATTATCGCATCCTTAGTTCCGGTCTGGGCGCTTTTGCAGCCGCGCGGTTATCTCGGCGGTTTTGTGCTTTACACGGCAATCGCCGTCGGCATTATCGGAATTTTCTTCGGCGGTTATGAAATTGCGCAGCCGGCTTTTAAATCCTTCGACGTCGGCGGAATGACCGGAATGTTGTTCCCGTTTCTGTTTGTGAATATTGCCTGCGGCGCGTGTTCGGGTTTTCACGGTCTGGTTTGTTCCGGCACAACCTCGAAGCAGATTGACAAGGAATCGCACGCCAAATCGGTCGGCTACGGCGCGATGCTGGCGGAAGGTTTCGTCGCTTTTATCGCGCTCGTGACGATTATGATTGTCGCTTCGGAAGCATCGAAAGGCGTCGCGCCCGGAAAAATTTACGGCGACGGCATCGGCAGATTTTTAACGATTTTAATCGGACAGCAAAATCTGCCTTTTGCCGTCACGTTCGGCGCGATGGCTTTTTCGACTTTCGTTTTCGACACGCTCGACGTCTCCCTCCGTCTGGGACGCTACATCGTGCAGGAGCTTTTCGGTTTAAAAGGCAGAATCGGCGCGATTATCGGAACTCTGGGAACGATTTTCGTGCCGTTCATCTGCGTTTTGCTCGCTCCGAAAGGAAGCTGGAGCGATTTCTGGACGCTGTTCGGCGCGTCGAATCAACTGCTCGCGGCTTTGACTCTGCTTTCCATTACGGCGTGGCTTTATCAGGCGCGTCAGCGAATCGCTTTCACGCTTCTGCCTATGCTTTTCGTTTTGGCAATCACGCTCTGCGCTTTGACCAGTATGGTCATCGGAAATTTCCGCGCGGCAAACGGCTTCGACATCAAATTCGTCAACGGCGTCGCCTCGCTCGCACTGATTTCGCTGGCGATTTATCTGGTTATTACAGCGATTCTGAAACTGCGCGGCGAAAAACGACAAGGCGAATTGGCGGTTGAGACTCCGTAACGCCGGCATCCTGCCGGCTGTCCTGAGTGCGTCTCGCGCTCAGTTTTCTTAAACGTTGCGCGAGTTTGATTTGAATATGGCGGCAAGATGCCGCCACGACAGCCAGCGAGACGCTGGCGTTACAATATGTCATCAATCGAAGAAAATCTAAACGTCGAAGAAGTCATCAGTCCAGCCGAAGCGCGGTTTGAGGTTTGGCGCAATCGCGCCGGATTTTTTCTCGCGCCGCTCGTTTTTCTAATCATATTTTTCGCGCCTTTGAATTTAAAGCCCGAAGCGCACCGTCTGGCGGCGGTAATTTCCGCCGTCATCGTGCTCTGGATTTGCGAATCTCTGCCGATGCCCGTGACGGCTTTAATCGGCGCGGCGCTGTGCGTTTTGCTGAAAGTCGCGCCCGCGAAAGAGGTTTTCGCGCCGTTTGCCGACCCGTTGATGTTTCTTTTTATCGGTTCTTTCATCTTAGCTCGCGCGATTTTTCTCCACGATTTGGACAAGCGGTTCGCTTACGGCGTGCTTTCGCTGAAATGGATCGGCGCGCGTCCTTCGCGGATTTTATTCGCTTTCGGCGCGGTCACGGCGTTCATCTCCGCGTGGATTTCCAACACGGCGACGACCGCGATGATGTTTGCCATCGGAATGTCAATCATTACTTTTCTATTCAAACAGGAAAAGGAAACCGGCATCAAAATCAGCCGCAATTACGCGACGGCGCTGATGCTGATAACATCTTTCGCCGCGTCGATTGGCGGTCTTGCGACACCCATCGGAACGCCGCCGAACGTCATCGGAATCGGCTTTATCCGCCAGATAATCGGCGCGGAAATTTCCTTTTTCAAATGGATGCTGATTGGCGTTCCCGTCGTCATTATTCTCTACTTATTTCTTTATTTTTATCTCAACAAACTCGCGCCCGCAGGCGTCAAAGAAATCGCCGGCAGCGCCGAGATGATTCAGCGCGAAAAAGCGAGCTTAGGCGCGTGGACGCGCGGGCAAAAATCTACCGTCATCGCTTTTTCCGTTGCCATCGCGCTCTGGATTTTTTCCGGTTTAATCGCCCTTTTCGTCGGCGAAACCAGCGAAATTTACAAAGCGATAAACACGCGCCTGCCCGAAGCCGTCGGCGCGATTGCGGGAGCGGTTTTATTGTTTCTTTTACCAGGCAGCGAGAAAGGCGAAAAGGCAATTACGTGGAACGAAGCCGTGAAAATTGATTGGGGCGTAATCCTGCTCTATGGCGGCGGCTTCGCGCTCGGCGTTATGTCTTTTCAAACCGGTTTAGCCGAAGCAATCGGCAGAAACCTGACCGCGCTTTTGCCTCTGAGCGGCGATTTCGGGCTTTTAATCGCCTCGGTTCTGGTCGCCGTCATCATCTCCGAAACGACTTCCAACACGGCTTCGGCAAATATGGTCGTGCCCGTCGTAATCGCCATCGCCCAAACCCAGAACGCCGACCCGCTGATTCCCGCCCTCGGCGCAACAATGGGCGCGAGCCTCGGCTTTATGCTTCCCGTCTCAACGCCTTGCAACGCGATTGTTTACGGCTCTGGCTACATTCCTTTAATGAAAATGGTACGCTACGGAATTCTGCTCGATATTTTCGGCGCTATCGTAATTATCGTCCTGCTCAGTTTGCTCGCGCCATTCCTGCGTTAAAAAAAGAGTTAGAGCACAAATGCGTTTGTGCTCTAACTCTCTTGCCCAAAAACAGATTTCTTAAAAAGGTCGGAAGAAAATCTGCGTGCCGCTGTCGTCTTCAAGCACACAATAACCAACCACTTTCCCGTAATATTTAAAATCATCGAGCAGACACGGAAAATCGTCCTTGACGGCGGAATCATTCAAATAAAAAATTTCGGTCAGATTATCAATTTCCAAAACTCCGCAATGAAACTCATCTGTTTTCTGATTCTGCATTATCACGGTCTCTCCAGCACGCTGCTCGCCGGATTCGATTAAAACAATAACGTTTTGTTTAGTTTTCAGTGACGGCAGGCTTTTGCCGTTCAAAGCAAACGTGTAATAAGAAGCATCTTCATTCAATCTCAAGCCGCCGTCATAAGACATCTGCGAATCGCTCAGCTTAACCGGCGTGATATTTTTAAAAACATCACGTTTTTTACCATTCCGCCGCGAACGGCGACGAATGCCGAGTTCGATAAACAGTTCGGGAAATTGATTATTGAGAATATCCGACAAACTCTGATGCGAAATTCCCAACGTTTCAGCGGCTTTGGTCACCTGTCCGTCAGCGTCGGTCAAATGTTTGCGCAACAGACTTATTTTGAAAGCCTTTATTTCATTCTGGTAGGAAGTATTATTGAGCGGGTAAATTAACTTAGAAAATTCAACAGCATATTTTTTCGCCGCAAATTCACCAATCCGCATTTTCGCCGTTTCTACCAACTCTGTAAGCAAGGCTACCGACTCACCAACCTTATCAAGTTTCAGAAGAATCCTGCATTTAGTAAAAAGCGCCTCAATTAAACCGGCTAAATCTTCGCCTTGACGTAAAATTGTAAGAGCTTCATTTATTTTGGTTAATGCAGATGCGAGTTTATTTTCTGTGAGATATACTTGGGCTTTTGTATCAAGTACATTAGCCGCCCATCCGATTTCTTCTAATTCAATATATGACTTGTAGGCACGGTCAACGTATTGATGGGCTTTAACGAAATCTCCAGTATCTTTATATACATTTCCAAGATTATTAAGGCTTCCCGCAGCATACCTTAAATTGTTATGAAGCAGTGCGTTTTTAATTGCTTCTTGTAAATGAAAAATTGCCTTTTCAGAATGTCTAAGCTGTTGGTAAACAATTCCAGCCTGATTATGAAAAAGAGTTTTAAGCCGAACGTCCTGACATAGCGAAATTGGTCTTGATAGCTTTTCAATTATTTTCAAAGCTTGTGAAAATTCCTCTTTCCAGTAATGTATCAGCAGCCGTGTAACACAAATCTGAAAATAAATCGGATGCAGTTGGTTTTGAGAATATTCGGCTTCAGTCTCGGCTAAAATGAACTCACTTTCAGCGACTGCGCCTTCATACCAATAGCACAGTGCGAGAATGACTTTCGCTTCGGCTGATTTATCGGGCAGATTTTCACTTTCAAACGTTTCGATAGCATTGGTTAAAAAATCTTTCCCGCGTTCCTGATAATCCTTCATTCCACGCGAGCGTCCGTAAAAACTCAGAAAGAAACCGCAGAGCCGCAGAATTTCGGTCTGAACAATATTATCCAAACCGGCAAGTGCCGGTTCATCTTCCAGATTTTCCCAGACTGGATTTAGAGCCTCTCGACAAGCTTGTATATCTCGGCACAATTCGGCGTTTCTAGCATCTTCAATTAGCTTGAGAGCTTCGGAAGTAGTGATTCTGGTGGATTTTATATTGGGCAT
>DASVWG010000420.1:0-43355 GCA_036389695.1 Pyrinomonadaceae bacterium | reverse complement strand
CGGCGTCAGACCACCAGCCTTCCAGCTCGCTCCAGGTCATCTCGCCGCGCTCGATATAATCGTTGTTGACGTCCGTAATTTCCAGCTCGCCGCGCGCCGAAGGCTCAAGCCCGCGAATAATTTCAAAAACGCGTTGGTCGAAAAAATAAATTCCGACGACGGCGTAATCCGATTTCGGCTCTTTCGGCTTTTCCTCGATGCGCACGACGCGCTTCTCTTCAATTACCGGCACGCCGAAACGATTCGGGTCGGGAACTTTTTTCAATAAAATCTTCGCGCCCGCGCCCTGCGTTTCGTAATCGACCGCCGCCGCCCGAATATTGCCTTCGATAATATTATCACCGAGGACAACGCAAATCGGCGAATCGTCGGCGAAATGCTCGACTAAGCTCAGAGCGTCGGCGATGCCGCCTTCGCCTTCCTGATACGTGTAATTCAGATGCTTTAAGCCGAACTGTTTGCCGTTGCCGAGCAATTTCAGAAAATCTCCGGCGCTGTTTCCGCCCGTGACAATCATTATGTCGTCGATTCCGGCGTTTATCAGCGTCCGAATCGGATAATAAATCATCGGCTGATTGTAAACCGGCAGCAGGTGCTTATTTGTAACTTTCGTCAGCGGATTCAGCCGTGAGCCGAGTCCGCCCGCTAAAACAATGCCTTTCATGATTTTAAATAAACTTTTAGTAAATTACTTTATTTTCGATATTTTTTAAATTGATTTTTCACCGGGTAAATATAACTTAAAAAAAACATTCCGGGTAAATTTCAGACGAATTATTTCTTTATCGCCCAGCCGATGATATAAGTTCCGAGCGTGCCGAAGTTGCTCACGGCGGTGATGGCTCGTGCCGCCTGCGCTTCGATTTTGCCGCGCATTCCGCCGCTGCCGTCGGGAACCAGGCTCGTGCCGCCGTAAACGCCCATTTTCTTGATGCCGAAGCCGTGTTTCGTCAAAAGCATTTTCACCGATTTCGGGCTGAAACCGAAAATGTGAAACGGCGTAAAAGTCGGCGACAAGTTAACCGACCAGCCGGTGCGCCGGATTTTCTGATAAAGATTTCCGACCTTGAAAAACAATCCGCGCTCGTTCGGCACGTCCAGATAAAAAAGCCCGCCGCGCTTTGTAATCCTCGAAATTTCTGCAACGACCTCGTCCGGATTATATAGATGCTCCAAAACCGCCGAAAGTATCACGACGTCAAATTCTCCGTCCGGAAAACCGCATTTTTCTACCGGCTGGCGGTGAATTTTAACTCCCGTCGCTTTTTCCGAATAAGCGGCAAAGCCTTCCGAAGGCTCGACGCCTTCGACTTCCCAGCCTCTTTCCCTGGCGCACAAAACGATTTCGCCGCGTCCCGTGCCGACGTCGAGCAGCTTTCCTTTTCTGCCGAGAATTTGTTCGGCTTCCTCTATCAATAAGTTTCCGAGCGACAAACGCAAATCGGATTTATGATATTCAAAATACTGGTCGGCATCGACCGAATAGTGCTGCTCCAAGCCATTGACGGGAACCGGCATCGGATTGGCAAACAATAAACCGCATTTGCCGCACGCCCAGATGTCCGCCTCGACGCCCAGGTTTTCGCGATGCGCCGCGCCGCCGCGCTTTCCCACAAATTTCGTCGGCGGCAAATCGCAAATCGGACAATTGATTTTTATCCAGTCGTAGCCCGCGTGAGTTTTAATTTTTTCGCCCTTGATAAGTTCCATTAAATAAAAGCTTAATCTGAGTCGTATTCTATAAATTTTAATGCGTGCGGCGCTCAGCTTTTTTTGTAAAAAACAATAAAATCCGAGCTAAATCGCGCCGCCGCCTGCCGGTTTTTAATTTTACCGCCAAACCGCCGCGCCAGCGTCACCGACAATTTCGGAAACACGTAACAAAAAGGAAAAATCGTCTGATTGATAAATCTGACATCGCTCATCCGCAGCTTGCCCTGATACAGATTTTTCACCTGGCTCAGCGCATAGGTGTAAATCCGAAACGATTGCGAAATCACTTTATTTTTCAATCTAAACAGCCTTATCACGTTTTTGCCGAGCGCCCGCGATATTGTATCGAATCCCTGTCGATTAGTGAAAGTGATAATCGCCGCGCCGTCGTCCGCCAGATTTCGATAAATAAACTCCGCCGTTTTTTCCATCTCGTCCGCGCCGAGATAAGTCGTCACGCCGAGCATAAAAATATAATCGAATTTCGCGACCGGAAAATCTATCTCGTAACATTTTCCGACAAACCTTTTCGCCGCCGGAATATTGCTCTGCTCCAGCATTTTAGCCGAAATATCGCACGCGTAAAAATCGACCGAATCATTTCGGGCGACGATATAATCATACAAATTCCCCGTTCCCGCGCCGATGTCGAGAACGATTTTTCCTTTAAAATCCAGCCCTTCGGTCGCCTGTTCCAGCCTTTGATTAAAAAAATAATTGTGAAAAATCTGGCGCTTTTCATACTTGTCCCGGTATTCTTCGGAAACGACATCGAAGAAATCGCGCACTTTTTCGGTTTGATTCATAATTTTACATTTAGCCACAGAGGACACTGAAGAACACAGAGGAAAATTCAAACAGGATATAGTAGGCTTCGCGACTTGATAAAATATTTTTTTTGTTCGTGTTCTTTCGTGTTTGTTCGTGGCTGATTTTTCTTTCTCTGTGTTCTCTGTGTCCTCTGTGGCTAAAAATTCTTAATCAATCATCTGCCGGAACCAAAGTTCGAGCATCAACAGCGTCCAGAGCGGATACGTGTGATTTTGTTTTTCCGCGACGTGTTCACTGACAAGCCTTTGCACCGTTTCCGGTTTAAAAAGCCCGCGCTTGAAAGATTTTTCCGAGAGCAAGGTTTCAAACATAAAATTTTTCATCTCGTGCCTGAGCCAGTAGCCGACCGGAATGCCGAAACCCATCTTGCGGCGATACAAAACCTCACGCGGGACGACGCGCGAGGCGGCTTTTTTCAAAAGATATTTGGTTTCCGTGCCGCGCACTTTTATTTTTTCGGGCAGGCTCGCGGCAAATTCGATGACTTTGTGGTCGAGAAACGGCGAGCGCGCTTCGAGCGAATTCGCCATCGACGCGATATCGACTTTGACCAGCAAATCGTTCGGCAGATAAGTCATCGTATCCGTCATCAGCATCGCGTCAATCGCGCCCGCGCCGTTGGCTTTCGCAAACCAGTTTTTCAAAACGTTTGCCGGAGAATCGTTTGACGTTTCCCGCCGGAAATTTTCGCTGTAAAGCTCGGTTTTCAAATCCTCGTTAATCGCCGACATCCAGCGCAGGTAAAGATTCGATTTCGGCATCGAGGAAACCGACAGAAAATTTTTCGCCGATTTCACGCGGCTGTATTGCCCGACCGACGAAGGCAGAAACGCGGCTGCCGGTTCGATGACGGATTTTCGCAAAACAGCCGGAATTTTTTTATATTTTTCCGCGTATTGCATCGCAAAATAACGCTCGTAGCCGGCGAAAGTCTCGTCGCCGCCGTCGCCGTTTAAAGCGACCGTCACGTGTTTGCGCGTTTCCTTTGAGACATAATAAGTCGGAATCGCCGAA
Source organism: Pyrinomonadaceae bacterium (assembly GCA_036389695.1). Lineage (GTDB taxonomy): Bacteria > Acidobacteriota > Blastocatellia > Pyrinomonadales > Pyrinomonadaceae > JALZHR01. Next base: position 39,797 of record DASVWG010000420.1, on the reverse strand, counting down.
GAATCCGCGAAAGGCTCGCCGTAATGCTCGACCAGAGTCGGCAAAACCTCGACGGCGTCGGGCTTAACGATAAATTCGTGATGCTCCGCGCCGATGTGTTCGGCGACGCGTCGGGCGTATTTTAATTCACTGAAATCCTGTTCTTCAAAGCCGATGGAAAACGTTTTAACGGGATTCGCGCTCGCTTCCGCCATCAGCGCGACGACGGTCGAAGAATCGACGCCGCCGGACAGAAACGCGCCCAAAGGAACTTCGCTGATTAAGCGCATCTTTGTCGCTTCGCGCAAAATGCGTAAAGTTTCCTCGACGGCTTCTTCTTCCGAGATTTTTATTTTGCGGGAAAAATCCGGCGTCCAGTATCTTTCGGTTTTTATCTCGCCGTTTTTCCAACGCAGCCAGTGTCCGGGTTCGAGCTTGCGGATTTGGCGAAAAGCCGTGAGCGGCGCGGGAACGCAGGAGAACGTCAGGTATTGATGAATCGCCTCGAAATCGACTTCGCGGTCAATAGCGGGATGCTGCAATAAAGCCTGAAATTCCGAGCCGAAAATCAAATCTCCGTTCGGTTGATGCGAATAAAGAATCGGTTTTTTGCCGACACGGTCGCGCGCCAGAAACAGCGATTTTTCGCGCGCGTCCCAAATCGCCAGCGCAAACATTCCGCGCAGATGCTTGACGCAGTCAGCGCCATACCGGTCGTAGAGATGCAGGACGACTTCCGTATCGGATTTGGTATAAAATTCGTGCCCGCGCTTTTCCAAATCGTCGCGCAGCTCTCGATAATTGTAAATCTCGCCGTTAAAAACAATCCACGCGGTTCGGGAAGGATTATGAATCGGCTGCTGCCCGCCCGCCAGGTCGATAATCGAAAGACGCCGCATCGCCAGACCGACGTTTTCGCGCAGGTAAAAACCGTCTTCGTCGGGTCCGCGATGGCGAATCGCCCGATTCATTTTTTCGAGGATTTCACGCTCGACGGAGCGCTGGTTTTGATTGACTATGCCGACAATTCCGCACATTTATAAATCACCTGAGCGAAAAATGCTTATTTCAATCTTCGCCGCATTTTGTCGCGCTCAAAATCGTGCAGGCGCTTGGTATTTTCGCGTCTTTCCTGCATCAGAGTCCAGCCTGCCGCGATAAAGATAAAAAGAAAAACCTGAATCTGCGCGCGCTGGCGATAAGCCGTGCCGACGTTGCCCTGAAAAATCGAATAAGCCAGCGTCAGCATTACCGTAAAAATCAAAATCGCAATCGCGTTGCGCAGGCGATGCTTAATCGTATACCACAAACCGCCGAATAGAAACGGTATCGAACACCACCAGAGAATCTGTTCGGGCAGCGTAATCGCCTGCCGAAAATTGCCGATTTGCCACGGAAACGGGGCGAGCATCAGGTATAGAAATCCGATGGGAATGGCGGCAATCGCGCCGGCGGTCGTCGAAACGTCGACGTCTTCGCCGAAGCCGGAGCCGGCTTCCGCCAGATTCTGACGGCTGCGCTGCACGCTTTCCAGATTTCCGTATTGCTCGACGTCCTGATTCGCCGTTTGCAAAACCCCGAGATAAGTCAGCCCCAAGCCGATAAACATAATGACCAGCGTGCGGCGGACAATCGCCTGCGCCGAATTGCTCAAGCCGATGACAAAGCTGCCGACCACGGCAATCGCCACCATATAAAAAATATAAAATCTGAGCGCCAGGATGCCGAAAAGCGAAAGAATCAGCAAAGCCAGCGAAATATAATCGAACTTTTCCTGCAACTGCATCACCAGCGCCATCGTCACAATCAGCAGAAAGATGATAAAACCGTCCTTCAGCAATTGACACGACCACAGAATCAGCGAGGGAAACAGCGCGATAATCAGCGCCGAGGCTTTCGCCACGCGTTTGTTATGAAAAATTCGATACGAGCAGATATAAGCGGCGGGCGCGGTCGCCGCGCCGATAACCGAGCTGAACATCTGCGCGGCTAAAGGATTTCTGCCGAAGAAAAAATAGATGGAAGCGACCAGATAATACATTCCCCAGCCGGAGCCGCCGATTTTGGTCGCGCGTCTCGCATACTCGTTATCGAGCGGAATATTTCCGTTCCAGACCTGCAGCAGAGTGTATCCGAGCTGGTCGTAGGTTCTGGAATCGCCGCCGAGATATTCGCCCCAGCCGAAAGTGTAAATCGTTCCCGCCAGCACGATGCGGAAAAACAAGCCGAGCAAAAATACCTGGATGAGAAATTCTTTTTCGTCTTCGTGGCGATTGATAATCAGCGCCGCAACCGCCGCCGTGAGGGCGCAGAGCAGGCTCGCGCCCATCCCGTCCGGGAAAAGAAAGACGCTGATTATCAGTCCGAATGCAACACAAAGGATGACAAGAACTTTTTCCATTTAGCTAATTCTCACTACTGCTACTATCGCTGTTTAAAACCAGGTTATTTTCCAAAACGAGCGCGTCGAAATTGGCGTTTCTGAAAGTATTAATCGCGTCCTGCGGCGTGCAGACAATCGGCTCCTGAATATTGAACGAAGTGTTCAAAAGAAGCGGAATGCCGGTCAGCTTTCTGAATTCGTCAATCAGATTCCAGTAACGCGGATTAACCTGTTTATTGACCATCTGCGGGCGCGCCGTGCCGTCGACGTGGACGACCGCCGGAATTTTCTTTTTCCATTCTTCGGCGACCTGTATGACGGTAATCATAAACGGGTCGTGATGCTCGACGCCGAAAACTTCGCGCCCGTATTCTTCGAGCATCGAAGGCGCGAGCGGGCGAAACCATTCGCGCAGCTTTACTTTATGATTCAAAACCTCGCGCATATCGGCGCGGCGCGGGTCTGCCAGAAAACTTCGCGCGCCCAGCGCACGCGGTCCCCATTCCATCCGCCCGTTAAACCAGCCGATAATCGCGCCTTCGGAAATCATTTTCGCTAGTTTCGGTAAAAGCACTTCGTCGGGCAGAGTTTCATATTGCAAACCGGCTTCGTCTAAAGCTTTACGGCATTCTTCGTTGGAAAATTTCGGTCCCCAATACGAATGATTCATCACGAATTTTCGCGGGTTTCCCAATTTCTGATGCCAGACCATCAAAGCTGCTCCAAGAGAACAACCGGCATCGCCCGCCGCCGGCTGGACGTAGAAATTTTTAAACGGCGTTTCGTGAAAAATTCGCCCGTTCATCACCGAGTTGAAAGCGACGCCGCCCGCCATACACAAGTTTTCCTCGCCCGTCATTTCTTTGATGCGGTGCGCGAGATAAATCGCCGTATCTTCGACGACTTTTTGCGCGCTCGAAGCGATATTCCAGTGATGCTCGGTCAATTCCTCGCCTTTTTTGCGCGGCTCGCCGAGCTCTTTGACGATGCCTTCGGGAAATTGATAATGCTTCGCCAAGTGATGGTCGAGAATTTTAATGTTGTAATGAAAATCGCCGCTGCCGTTCGTCGTCAAAACTTTTTTCGAGAAGAAATCGTAATATTCCGGTTTTCCATACGCCGCCAAGCCCATTACTTTCCACTCGTCGCCGCCGAACATATCGAAGCCGAGATAATTCGTCACGGCGGAATAAAATTGTCCGAGTGAATGCGGCAGCTTGATGCGTTTCAGGACTTTCAGGCGCGTGCCTTCGCCGCGACAGAAAAGCGTCGTCGTGTCTTCGCCCGTTCCGTCCCAGGTCAGAATCGCCGCCGTCTCGAAAGGCGAAACGAAAAACGCGCTCGCCGCGTGCGTCTGGTGATGTTCCAGAAAATGAAATTTGAACTTGCTTTCGCCGAAATGTTCGCGCAGGCGTTTCGGATGCCAGAACATTCCGAGATAGCTTTCGCTGACCTGTTTCACGCCTCTATCGGCTCGCGCTTTGAACATATCGCGCGAGATTAAGCCCGCTTTGAGCGCCTGCATCGCCTTGTGCCTGAGAATCCACGGCTTCCAGTAATGCCCGACGTGCGCGACGTCTTTCATCGTGATTCCGGCTTCGTCCAGACAATACTGAATCGCTTTGTAAGGAAAACCGAGGTGATGTTTTTTGCGTGAAAAACGCTCTTCTTCCGCCGCCGCGACAATCTCGCCGTCTTTTATTAAGGTCGCGGCTGAATCGCCCAGCGTCGTTAAGCCCAAAATATACATACTAAAAACTTCTCCGAAAACCGCTCGAAAAATAGTTTATGTGAATCAAAAGTAAAAAATAAACCTGAAATTGAAGGCTCATTCTTTGCGTCTCTTTGCGTCTTAAAACTTTGCGTCCTTTGCGGTAAAAATTTCTTTAACCGCAAAGAGCGCAAAGGTTTCGCAAAGGTCGCGAAGAAATCGGAAGCTCTACTCTTGATTCAAAAAACTTATAACCGAAATGTCCGTTATATTAAACCGATTTCTGCGGCAACCTTTTGGTTGCAGATTAGATAATTATAATAATCGCTTTTCGTAATTTCCTCGACCTGACGAATCGAGTCGGTTTCTTCGTCGATATTAAAGTATAGATAATCTTTTCCTTTTATCAACGCTTCGATGCGATGCCCGACGTCGTCGTTTAAAATCTCAATCAGCAAAGTCGGGCGAAATTCGTCCAGGTATTTGCCCAAGCCTTCCAGCACTTCGGCTTCGTAAGTCTCGACGTCGAGCTTGATTAAATCAATCTTTTCGATTTTCAATTCTTCAATCAAAGTGTCGAGCCGCGCGACTTTAATCGTCGTCGGCACGCTGGAGATATCTTTTTTATCCAGATACTCTTTGTTCAGCGTAACGGCGTAAAAATCGTCGGGCGCGTTGTAAATATTCGCTTCGCCGTCGATGTTTGACGCCGCGCAGTCGAAGCAGGCGATGTCGAAATCGTTCAGCCGGTTGTTGTATTCGAGATTGTGAAAGCTTTCGGCAATCGGCTCGAAGGCGTAGATTTTCGCCTGCGGGTTCAGAGCTTTAGCCACGAGCGAATAATAGCCGGTGTTCGCGCCGACGTCGAAAATCACACGGGCGTTTTTGACCAGCTTTATCCAGATGGACATCGAGTTTTTTTCCCAGCCGCCGCTCGGACCGACCCAGAACAAAGTGTTTTCCAGCTCCAAACCGCCGTGACGCATCTGAAACGAATGCGTCTCGTCGACGCAGACGCGAAAATCGTCTTGAAAGTGAAGATGCTTATAGACGTTTTCGCTCGGCGTGACGAAAGTTTTGACGACCGTAAAAAGCTGCCGCTTAAACGGAACGCGCCGGTAAATTGTTTTGAGGGTTTGCCTTAGTGTCATTAAATTTATCTGACCAGTGAGCGCGCCGCCAGCTCCGCCGTCGCCGTCTCCACGCGGTCAGCCGGTTTCTGGTCTTTCACCCATTCGAGGAGATTCATCAATCCTTCTTCCAGATTTACTTTCGGTTCATAACCCAATAACCGGCGCGCCCGCGCGATGTCGCCGACGCAGTGACGAATATCGCCTTCGCGATATTTGCCGACGATTTGCGGCTCGATGTCTTTCCCCAAGCCTTTCGAGAGCATTTGAGCGATTTCTTTCACGGAAATCGGGCGTCCCGTTCCGACGTTCACCGGTTTGTAATCGGCTTTATCGGTTTCGAGCGCGAGTAAGTTTGCCTGCACGATGTCGCTGACGTGGACGAAATCGCGCGTCTGCCCGCCGTCTTCAAAAATCATCGGGCTTTCGTTGTTCAGCAGCCGCGACGAAAAAATCGCGCAGACGCCCGTGTAAGGATTCGACAGAGCCTGCCGCGTGCCGTAAACGTTGAAATAACGAAAAGCGACGGTCGGAATTTTATACGCGCGACCGACGCAGATGCAGTATTGCTCCTGGTCTTGTTTGCTGACGGCGTAGACGGAAGTCGGAAAAAGCGGTTTGTTTTCATTCGTTCCGACGGGTTTCAAAACGCCTTCGCCGCATTTTTCGCATTTGAAATCCCAATCCTGCGCTTCGAGCTGCTCGTTTTCGCGCAGATACGGGTAGACGGTTTCGTTGCAGCCTTCGCAAACATACGCGCCTTCGCCGTAAATCGACATCGACGAAGCGACGACTAATTTGCGAAACTGCGTCGGGCGTTTAATCATTTCTTCCAAAAGAACCGCCGTGCCCAAATCGTTCGCTTTCACATAGCGGACGATTTCATACATCGACTGCCCGACGCCGACTTCCGCCGCTTTGTGATAAACCACGTCGATTCCTTCAAGGGCGCGGCTGACGGCTTCCGCGTCGTTCATATCCGCCTGAATAAATTCGGCGTTTTTATTAAGATGTTCCGGCACCTGCCCGCCGTGAACCTGCTCGACCAGCGAATCGAGAATCCGCACGCGATGACCTTTTTCCACCAGCGCGTCAACCAGATGCGAGCCGATGAATCCAGCGCCGCCCGTTACCAAGATGTTAAACTTTTCCATTCGTTTTGCTTGTTCTCCCAAAATCAGATGCTGTATGACTTTTCTTCCTGTTTTTCCGCTTCGACGGCTTTTTTACCGGCTGTTTTCTTTTGCGCGACCGACGTTAAGATTTCAAAAACGCGCGGCGCCTGAACCTTTGCCGAGTATTTTTCTTCGACCGTGCGCCGACCTGCCGCGCCCAGTTTCCGGCGCAACTCGGCGGACGTGAGCAGGCGTTTCAGTTTTTCAATCCACTCGTCTTTCGCGTCCGCCAGAAAGCCGTTTTCGCCGTCCTGAATAATATCGGAATTGACGCCGACCGGCGAGCAGATGGTCGGAACGCCTAAAGCCATATACTGTAAGGCTTTCAGACCGCATTTGCCCTTGCTCCACTGGTCGTCCGGCAGCGGCATCACGCCGATGTCAATCGGCTGTAAGTCCTGCGTTTCCGTTTCCGAGCGCCACGCCATCGCTTCCACCTCGACGCCTTCAATCTCGTAATTCGGCGTGCCGATGACGCGCAGGCGAAATTTGGCGACCTTTGCCAAATCCTGCAAGGTTTCGCGCAGCGTGTCCAGATGCTGAACCGTGCTGTGGCTGCCGCTCCAGCCGATAACGGGAACGTCGTTTGCCGGTTTATCGGCGGGAAATTCGTATTTGTCGGTGTCGATCGTCGTCGGGATAATCGTGACGTTTTCCGGATTATACTGCCGCGCGTATTCGGCGAGATACGGATTGCCCGCCATGATGTGCGACGACAGGCGGCAAATCGTCGCCGTCTTGCCCGGAAATTTCAGATAGCTCAGATAGCCGTTGGAAGGACTTTTGTAAGAATGAAAAACCGCGTCGTCGAAATCGAAAATCATCGGCACGCCCGCGCGCTTGATTAATCTTTCAAAATACGCGGGACCTAAAAGCGCGGCTTCGCGAAAAACGTAAACCGCATCGTATTCGCGCACGCGGCGCAAATCTTCGCGCCTTTTATTGATACTGCGCATCACGAATTTCATTTTTTCCGCGATGCGTCCCGGCTGATACAAAACTCCGCGCAGCTCGTCGGTTTCAAACGGCGAATAGGTAATCTCCACGCCTTTCTCGCGCAAAATCGGCTCCCATTGTTCGATGCGGTAGCGCTGACCCGGTGATATATCGTAAAGACTCGGAACGATGGCTAAAAGTTTCATACCTTATAACGTGGGTGAAAGGCTTTGTCCGTCCATTTGCAATGATTAGAGAATTCCTCAGCGAGTTTTTCGGTTCTGTGCCTTCGAAGAAATGAAGCGGTTAAGCGGGAGAAGCTTTGCCTCTTCTTGCTAACTCTCCGGTTAAATCTCATTCGATTGCTTACAATTTCTCGTAACTTATCAAAAACGGCTTTAATACTCTGTTATCTATCACACATATCTAAATAATTTTTAACAACACAAACCTAAAACTATAAGCTATTTCGATAAAATATGCGAGGTTCGCTTCAATAAATTTTACAGATTTAAGCCGTTCACTTCAAATTACGCAAAAAGATAAATCTAAATTTGCTCCTCCGTCGGCGCGCCCGGTAAATCCTCCGCTTCGACCGCCCGCCCGCTCGATAATTTTTTATAAACATTCAGATAACCGTTTTTGCCGATTGTTTTTAAATCGAAACCGGCGTGCGCGACGCGAACGCATCTTTCCGCCAGCGACGCGTCCTGCAAAAGCGCCAGCGCTTTATCGACCGCTTCCGCATAACCTTCGGGCGAAAGGTCGCTCACGGTCACGCCGACTTTTTCGTTTTCAATCAGCGCGTCCGTGTCGCCGATTCCGGCGTTTGAAACGACCGGCACGCCGACCGCCAGATATTCCGGAATCTTCGTCGGCGAAGCCGCAATCTGCGCGAAAGTGCTTTTTCTAAAGGAAATCGCGAGACTCGCCTGTTTGATATAAGTTCCGACCTCGGAAGGTTTGACGGACAAAACTTCGTAATCGTTTTCGCCGATGCCGAGCTTCTGAAAAGCCTTCGCCGTTTCCGCCGCCGGATGTTTCGTCAAAATGCGGAAAAACGCGTCGGGCTGGCGCTTTTTGAGCGCCAGAAAAAAAGCGCACATTTCTTCCAAAAGATACAAACCGCTGACCGAACCGGCGTAAATCAATTCGAATCGGGTCGCAGGCGGCAATTTCAATTCGGCGTTTTCGATGCGCGAAAAATCGACGCAGCAGGGAATTACTTCGATAATTTCCGGTTTTACATTGCGCTCTTTGACCAGATAATCGCGCATTTTATTCGTCAAAACCACGATTTGCGAGGCTTTTTCCAAACCCAGTTTTTCAATCCATTTAATCGCCCGAAACGGCGGCGAGCCGTGCGCGAAAATTCCCGCGTCGGCGTATTCTTCGGCGACCAGACCGCGAATGTCGAAAATGATTTCGCCGTCGCGTCCGGCATTGGCGACCGAAGCCATCAAAACCGGAATATGACCGCGCGCGTGAAGCACGTCGATGCCTTCGCGCCTGACGAGCCGCCTGATAAACCGCGCGCCGACCGCCACGTCATAAAGCGTCGCGGGCACGGAAGGGCTTTTATGATACGCCAGAGCGTGCCATTTGATTCCGCCCGCCGCCAGTTTTTTTCTTTCCTCTTCAATCTCGTCCGGCGTCCAGCTTTGTTTGAAATTCGGCTCGAACGTCACCAGATGAACCGTCACGCCGCCGCTCGCAATCTCGCGCAGGTAAGCGACCACCTGCGTCTGCACCAGCGGCTCGCGAATGCCGAAATATGAGATGTAAAGGGTTTTTATGTCCATTCAAATTTTCACCGGAGACAGGAAAAACGCGGAACGATGAATGCGGAACGCGGAATAAGTTATGAATTTTGAATGATGAATTTTGAATTAACGCCTCTTTTTAACTTAAAATTCAAAACTTAAAACTCAAAACTTTCTTCAGTTCATCATTCATCGTTCCGCGTTCATCGTTTCTCTATTTCCTAACCATCGAAAAATATATCCCGGTTAGTTTATCAGCCGCAGGCTGCGGTTGAAAAAGACTGAGAGCTTTTTCTCGCGCCGCCGCGCCAATCGCGGCGCGTTTTTTTTCGTTTTCCAGTAAATCGACAACCGCTTGCGCCAGCGCCGGAGCGTCTCCGGGCGGAAAAAACACGCCGTCGACGTCGCGCTCGACGAATTCGTCCAAAGGTTTTATATCGCTCGCAACGCAAGCGCAGCCCGTCGCCATCGCTTCGGTCAGCGCGATGCCCAAGCCTTCAAAAAGCGACGGGAAAACGAACAAATCGCAATTATATAAAAAATCTTTGACGTCGCGCCGCGCGCCCAGAAGATGGACGTGATTTTTCAATTCCAGTTTTTCGATTTCCGCTTCAAGCCGCGCCAGCCACGCGGCATCGTCTTTGCCGCCGATGGAAACGAGATGCGTTTCGGGAAATTTCCGGCGAACTTCCGCCAGAGCCTGAATCGCGTAAAGCAAGCCTTTCTGCGGCGCAACGCGCGCGACGTTTAAAAGTATAATCGAAGCGGGCGGCAGATTAAGTTCGCTGAGCAGCATTGCGCGCGTCCGGTTTGAACCGGAACACAAATCCGAAACGTCGACCGGATTGTAAAGCACTTCGATTTTTTCGAGCGGGAAATTCAGATGACGGCTGGCGCTTTCCTTGACATAGCGGCTGACGGCGAGCATTTTCCGGCAGCCCAAACCGGCAGTTAATTTGTCCAGATTGCGGGCGACGAATAATTTTTTTGCATTTAACTGAGCCGCGTCGGTGAAAACTTCCGGCTCGTATTCGGGATTGTGAATCGAGCTTAAAACCGGAGTTTTGGTCGTAAATCCGGCGATTCTGCCGACGACGTTTGCCGCCCACAGATGCGTGTGAATCAAATCCGGTCGAAAGCGCGCGATTTCTTTTCGCAGGCGCGAAACGCCCGTCAGAACGTCGCGCAGGCTTTTGCAGTCGAGCGTCGAAACCGGAACATTCAAATCCAGAATCGGCTGCCGCCAGTAATCGTTGGCGGAAAAAACCGTGACCACTTCGTTTTCCAGACGCTCCCGGTCGAAATGTTTCAGATTCGTGTAAAGCAGGCGCTCGGCGCCGCCCGAACCGAGTCCTTCAATCAGGTGCAGGATTTTCAGTTTGCGGTGTTGCTTATTTGCCCTTGCTGCCGACATAAAAATAACGATTTCCCATCCGTTTGGGAAAAACGGCGGAAACCGTCTGCGAAACTTTGCGGAGCAGGAAAAACGTGCTTTTCCGGATGTTTTTTAAATCCGACAGACCGATTTTCTCGGGCGCGGGATGCGAAGTCTCGAAAACGTCGAAGACCATTTCTTTCAGCTTGAAACGATTGAAAAATTTTCGCTGTCCTTCGACCGTCGCCAGGCTGACGTGATAAGGCGGCATCTCGGAAATCGGCGCGCGGCGCAAAATCCGGGTGAGCTTGACGCCGAGAAAAAATAAATTAATATTGGCTTCGAGCGGACCTTGAGCTATGACTAAACCGTTTTCTTTCAGTAAATTAAGAATGGAAGGGAATTGGCTGTTGACGTCGGTCAAGTGTTCCAGAACGTCGCCGAGATGAATGACGTCGGCGCGAAAATTTTCCGGCAACTCCTTTAAATCCGAGATTATTTTGACGTCGTGCAGGCGGCTGTATTTTTCGGCGGTCGCCACGTTCAGCTCAAAACCGATGACGTCCCAGCCGATTTTCGCGACCTCGCTCAAAAGAACGCCCGCGCCGCACGCGTAATCGAAGAAAACACCTTTTTCCCGCGTTTTTAGATAATCGATAACCTGCCGGATGCCGTCGTCGCCGCTGTGACACGATTCGATAGAGAGAAACTGCTGGTAATCGTCGCCGTACATCAGCGCCAGCGTTTCTTCGTCGGGCATCGGCGAGCAATACAGGGAATCGCATTCGGCGCATTGCAGGTAATCGTATTTTTTTTCACGATAACGCGTCGCGCCGAGCCAGGAGGCTTGCGAATCGGTCGTATTGCAAAGCGGACAGTAATTCATCCTTTCAGGTTTTCCTTCCGATGTAATAAATCGAGCTGGCGATGCGATGCAGATACGGCTTTTTTTCAAGCCAGTAATCGGCATATTTTAAAGGAAAAACAATCCAGCCGACGAGGCTGTTAACTCTGGGATAAAGCCACTCGTTGCCGCCGGACAAAACGCCCGCCAGAATTTCGCGGATTATCCACGTTAAAGTCGAAGCCGGTCCGATGTGGATGCCCGTTTCGACTTCCACAAGCGGCTGGCAGAGCACCGGCAGACCGGGACGCGTGCAGCGGCGCAAATCAATCGGCGATTCGTGATAAGGCTGCATAAAAGGCATCTCGGTATAAAAGAGCGCGCCTTTTTTCATCACGCGAAAACATTCTTCCAGAGTTTTATCGGCGTCGACGACGTGCTCTAAAACTCCCTGCAAAATTATCAAATCCGCCATCTCGTCGTCGAAGGGAAGCTCCAAGCCCGAAGCGATGACGGTCGTCGTGCCGGAATCGAAAATATCGAGATTGATAACTCGCTCGCCGTAATTGGTAAATCCCGCGCCGACATTTAAAATCACCGCGCCCTCGGGCATCGAATCAATCATCGACTGGACGCGATTTTGCGTGCGCGCCGTCACCAGAAAAGGGACGGGCGGCGCGGCGACAATGGCTTTGGTTTTTTTGATGAGACTCGTCATTTTTTCATCAAACGCTCGTAAATACGCTCCATTTTACTCATCTGAAACTCGTAGCTGCCGCTTTCCTGCACGCGCCGGTAAGCTTCGCCGGCGATTTTTTCGGCGTAATCCGGCTCGTTCAGAAAACGCAAAACGGCTTCGGCAATCGACTGCGGATTATTGACATCGACGGTCAGAACGGTTTTTTCGTTTTCAAAATAATCGGCGTCGTAATCGGAAAGGTCGCCGATAACGGCGGGCGTCGCGCAAGCCATCGATTCCAGAACGCTCATCGGCGTGCCGTCCGTGCTCGGAATCGAAACCGTGACGTCAGCCAGCCGAAAATAATCGGCGATTTCGTGGTGCGGAATCGTCGAGACAAAGCGAACTCTTTCCCGCGCCGCGTTTTCGGCGAAAATCTTTTTTACTTCTTCCGTGTATTCCTCGTCCAGAATTAGCGTCGGTAATGCAATGATAAAATAAGTATCTGGCAGTTTATCACAAACAAGCCCCGCCGCGCGCGCTATCTGGTCGATGTTGTATAAACGGCGAACCAGACGCGGGCTGAAAACGATGCGCGCGCCAGCGGGAATTTCCAATCTTTCCAAAAGATATTTCGGCTTCGGCGCGGGCGTAAATTTCTGCAAATCTATCCCGCCGTGAACCCATTCGAAAGCCGGAGTTTTTGTGCGGTAACGCTCGACGATTTTACCGATATTGTTTGACCAGACCGTCACGGCGTCCGCTTTTTCCAAAGCCATCGGCGTCAGCATCCGCTCCTGGATGTTACCGTTCGGCTGCCACGTTTCGCCTTTCACGTCGCCGCCCATGACGGTGATTATGTGCGGGCGAAACAGCGAGACGGTCGCAAACCAAGTGTTCGCGCCGAGAAAATGCGAATGCAGAATGTCGATTTTTTCGCGCTTCAAAACGCGCCGCACTTTTTGCAAATCCTTAAGGGTAAGCCAGAATTTTTTCAAATGAAAATCGCCGACGTGTCCGTGACAGCGGACGCCGATTTCCTCCATTTCCGCCACGTGTCCGGCGTCCATCGGCTTGAACGAAATCAGATGCATTTCGTGCCCGCGCCGGACAAAATAACTTATCCAGCGTTTGGTGTGAACCGAACGCCCGTCGGCAAAATAACAAATTCGCATCTTTTATGAGTATTCCCCCGCTCGCTTACAAATCAATTTTTATATTTTGAGACGAATTCTTCAACCTGTGGGGACTGAATTAAGTGCCAGGCGGCGCGGATTTCTTCAAAAGACCAGTTCCACCAACTGATTTTGAGCAATTCTTCGATTATCTCCGGCGAAAAACGATAACGCAGATGTTTGGCGGGCGTGCCGCCGACTATCGAATAAGGCTCGACGTCCCGCGCGACGACGCTGCGCGCCGCAATGACCGCGCCGTCGCCGATTTTCACGCCCGATAAAATCAGAGCTTCATAGCCGATCCAGACGTCGTTGCCGATGCGGACGTCGCCTTTCGTCAGCGGATAGCCGCTCAGATGCCGCGCTTCGTCGTGCAAAAGGCTGAAAGGATAATTGCTCACCCAATCGTGATGATGCTCGCCGCCGAGCAAAATCGTCACGCGCGGCGCAATCGAGCAGTAATTTCCGATTTTCAAAGTCGCTCCGGCGTTGTGAAAATCGATGTGCGGCGTGCCGTATGTGCCGACGCCGATTTCAAAATCGCTGTAACGCGGGTTTTGCGCCATCCACAGCGCCGTGTGCTCATTTTCGGGCGTCAGGCGATGTCGTATTTTCCGCAAAACTTTTCTCAGCATATCAGTCTTATTCTGCTTTTAGCCGGAACATATTATTTAACGGCTCAGAAGCTGCGCTCGACGGCTTTATTCCTGCGGCGGTTTAATAGCGGTCGCGTAAAGATTTTTTTGAATAATCTTCGGGGCATCCGTGCCCCATTCCGCCAGCAGCATGATTCGCCAGATTGCTCTTGAAATAAATTGTAATAATAGCAAGACCAGCCGGCGCGGAGCCAATCGAAAGGCGGTCTTGCTTCCAAAAAGCTTTATGTCGGTAAAACCGGCTGAATTTACTATCTGGTGTAAACTGCTCTCCGTATAACCGGTGACGTGCGTTATTTCGATATAACGCCCCCAATTAGCCCCGATAGCGCAAAGATTAGGCGTTTGCACGATAACTCGTCCGCCCGGGCGCAAGGCTTTATAAACGGCTTTCAGCATTTTAATGCCTTCGGCGGCGGGCATATGCTCAATCATATGATTCATTATTACCAGTTCATACTTTGAATCCAGATTTTCCAGATAATTCGTCGAATCCTTGACGCAAATAATATCGAGCCCTATCGCGGTGCCGTGTTCTTCCTGAGCCTTTCCGATATCGATGCCCTGAATGTTCGTGTATCCTTTTTCCCGCAGCCACCAGAGAAGCTGTCCCCAACCGCAGCCGACGTCTAAGATAGCAGTCTCTTTGTCCCGCGGTAAATAATTACTTATATCAGCTTCGAAGGTTTCGACGGAATACTGAAAATCTACAGCAGGATTACCGGTTGAGACATAAGTAGCGGGATGTTGATAGTCCTCTGTAATCATAGGTTGATACATACATTTCTTAATAATGACTCGAAGATAATAATTACTTTCTTCGAGTCATTATTTGAGTTTGGACAGATGTTTTAATTTTCGTTTGCCGATTCCCATTATCGTCCCGAATTGCTGCGGGCTGGAAACAACCGATTGAAAAATAGTTTTCAGCCCGACCGAATTTTTTCCTTCCTTGATTTGACTCATTCCGAGGTCGAGTTTAAGTTCCGCTATGCGCTTGTTAACTTTAGTTTTATCTTTTAGTATCTCAGGATTGCGTTTGATTGCGCCGTTCAACGCCTCAATCAGCTTTTGACAGGTTTTGACGGAGTTTTCCACGCCCGAACATTGCCCGTCGTGCTCGCGGCGCAGGCATAAAGGCTCGTGAAAATAAAAAACTTCATATTCACTGCCCGCCACGCGCAGCATCAAATCGCAATCGTCCGCCGGGAAAATTTCCTGCACAAAGCCGCCGAGATTTTCAAAAACCTCGCGCCGTAAAGTAAAGCCTGGAAAGCAGTTCAGAAACATAAAAACGTCGGCGAGCGGGCGAATGCCGGTCTTTATCGGATATTTTTTTATCTCGCTTAAGGTTTGGTTCCACGTTTTGCCGCCGAACATCACGTTTCCTTCGACGTCAATCATCGTCGAATCGCAGCAGAAAAGTCCCAGTTTCGGATATTTTTCAAAAGTCTCGACGGCGGTTTCGCAGTGTTTCGGCAAAAGCAAATCGTCGCTGTCGATAAAGGCTATAAACTCGCCTTTGGAAATTTCGATGCCCGTGTTTCTGGCGACCGACGCGCCGCCGTTTTGCGCCTGAACGTGGACTTTCACGGGCGCGTATTGCGGCTGCGATTGAATCCATTCGGCTGTCCCGTCGCTCGAACAATCGTCGACGACGATGATTTCCACGTTCCGGTAAGTCTGATTCAGAACCGAATCCAGACATTCGCCGATCCATCGGCGGCGGTTGAACGTGGGAATAATGACACTGACGAGCGGGAGTGAGTTTTTTTCTTTCATAATCGGAAACCGGGATAAAGCCTTTTCAAGTATAACAGTTTTGCCGGCGAAAATTTATCAAAGCAACCGGCGGCGAATGTTTAGTCTAACCTAATTGTGTTTCATTTTTGAGTCGCGGATAAAGCTTAAAAGCGTTTTTTTCAGAACTAACCCGACGCGCTGCCGGTTCAAAACGAATCGCGGCGAAACGCGCAGAGCGTCTTTCAGCGCGCGGTAAGCCGCCGTCCGGCGCTTTTCGCCGAGCGCGTCTAAACAGTCAATCATCAGCCAGCTCGCCTGTCGCGCCGGTAGATTTTCTATCTGTTTTTCGACCGTTTCGCGATACGATTCGCTTATCAAACCGTTGTCGATGTGCTGCAATAATTTGAGATAGAAATCGCGAATGTATGCCATCTGCGTCGCGCGCGGCGCGGCGACGCTGGTGTTGTAGTCGTGGACGCGATAACCGATTAACGATTCCGGAATAAAACCGCCTCTGGCTATCGAAAACAAACGCACCCAGAAATCCCAATCGCTGTAAATCAAATCCGCGTCGTGTTCGCCGACGCGCGCGATGCATTCGCGCCGCGCCAGAATCGCCATTCCCGGAATAAAATTCTCCAGAATCATCGATTCTAAAGGGTCTTCATCGGCGGTGATGTCTTTGCCGAATCTGCCGGGCACGGGCTTTCCGTCGGAATCGATATAATCGACGTAGCAGTAAACAAATCCGAGCGCGGGATTTTTTTCCAGAAAGGCGACCTGTTTTTCGATTTTGTCGGGATAGAGAATGTCGTCTGACGGCAAGCCCATCCAGTATTTGCCTTTCGAATGAGCGAAAGCGGCGTTGACCGTGCGCGAGATGCCGCGATTCGCGCCGTTCGGGTGCGTGTAAACTTTTATTTTACCGGGAAATCTCGCCTCGTATTCTCTCGCGATTTTTAAACTGTCGTCCGTCGAGCCGTCGTCCAAAACGACGATTTCGACGTGCGGATAAGTCTGCGCCAGCGCGCTGTCGAGCGTTGCCGGCAGATATCGCGCGTGATTGTAAGAGGGAATGCAGATGCTAACTAGCGGAGCGATGCTCATAAAAATGCTTTGACGATTCCTGCCGGTCGAATTCCTTTATCGTTTCTATCGTAAAATCCTGCTCCGCATCGGTCAAATAGGGACTGATAGGAATGCTCAAAACCGTCGCGGCTAATCTTTCGCTCAGCGGAAAATCCGGCTTTTCCGCAAAATCCGGCGCATAAGCCTGCGAAAGATGCGGCGGTACGGGATAGTGAATCAGCGTTTCGACGCCGCGTCGTTTAAGAAAATTTTGCAGCGCGTCGCGCTCGGTGCATTGAATGACAAACACGTGCCAAACCGATTCGGCTTCCTCGATTAGCGGCGGCAAAACGATTTTCGAGCAATTCGACAAGCCTTCGATATATTTTCGCGCAATCGCCTGCCGGCGCGCGTTCCAATCGTCGAGATGTTTGAGCTTGACCGACAGAAAAGCGGCTTGCAGCGGGTCTAAACGCGAATTGAAGCCTTTGACTTCGTTGTAATATTTCACGCGCGAGCCGTAATTTCTCAGCAGCTTAACGGCGTCCGCCAGCTCGTCGTCGCTCGTTACAATCGCTCCGGCGTCGCCGAACGCGCCGAGATTTTTGCCCGGATAAAAGCTGAATCCGGCGGCGTCGGAAAGCGAGCCAGCCGGATTATTTTTATAACGCGCGCCCTGCGCCTGCGCCGCGTCTTCGATAACTTTCAGATTATTTTGGCGGGCGATTTCGTTTATCGCGTCCATTTCGGCGGGCTGACCGTAAAGGTGCACGGGCATTATCGCGCGCGTTCGCGGCGTGATTGCCGTCTGGATTTTCTGCGGGTCGAGATTGTAAGTTTCGCTGTCCGGCTCGACCGCGACCGGCGTCGCTCCGGCGTAAGAAACCGCGAGCCAGGTGGCGATATAAGTATTTGCCGGAACGATAACTTCGTCGCCCGCGCCAATATCGTAGCCGCGCAAAATCAGGTGCAGCGCGTCCAAGCCGTTGGCGACGCCGATGCAGTGCCGCGCGCCGCAATAGGCGGCAAATTCGTTTTCAAAAGCTTCGACTTCCGCGCCTAAGATATACCAGCCGGAACTCATCACGCGCGCGTATGCCTCGTCCAATTCGTTTTTGATTTCCGAATAGACGTCTTTTAAATCCAGAAACGGAACTCTCACTGCTGTTTTTCCTCCCGCGCCGTCTGAAGAAAATCCGGGTTCAGATTCCCGCGCTGGTCGGTCATCTTAGATAGCTGAACGATTCGACAATTCTTTGACCACAAGCTCGGGTTTTTTTGTCTCCGGGTTAAGCTTATAAATTTCGCCGCACTCACAAACAAATTCGCCTGCATTATCAAAAGCCATTTTTCGTGTGCATCTGCATATCCAGTATTGAAATTTCGCCGGATTTCCCCAAACCACTCCATAATCAGGAACATCTTTTGTTACTATACTTCCTGCTCCGATTAAAGACCAAGCGCCGATAACAATTCCGCCGACAATTGTCGAGTTGGCTCCGATGCTGCAGCCTTGTTTCAATAATGTCTCGACGAGGTTGAAATCCTGCCGGCTGCGCGGTTTTAAATCATTCGTGAAAACGGCGGCGGGACCGATAAAAACATCGTCCTCGACGGTCACGCCGTCCCACAGATAAACTCCGCATTTAATCGTCACGCGGTCGCCTACGACGACTTTCCCTTCGATAAAAGTGTGGTCGCATATATTACAGTCGTCGCCGATTACCGCTCCCGTCAGAATATGCGCAAAAGCCCAAACTCTGGTTCGTTGACCTATCTTTACGCCTTCATCGACCAAGGCGTGAGTATGAATATAATAGTTACGATTAAATTGCGGTTTAAGTAGAACTTTCATATATCTAAATCTTTCTGACCGGTTAGGCTTGCCATTCACGCATTGGATGAATGACGTCAAGGTATCCGCCGAAATTATTTCCGCGGGCGATTATTTCCATAGAGTGAAAAACGACAGCTATCAAATTCATCCCGTTAGAAAGCGCTCGGTCTCCGATATAATCAGAGAGCAGTTTGCTTAAAAATATTTCGCCAGTCTTTTCGCGCGACTAACGAGAAGTCTCACCCGGACGAATTCGATTGCTGTCGGTTAACTTTAGTTTAAAACTTTTAGCTTAGAACTGATTAAAATCTATTTCCGGTATTTTGTCAACATTTTTACCGGGCAGAAAGCGTCCCGATCCGGCGGTGTTATTTGAGCTCTTTTCAAAATTGACATTATTTCGAGTTAAACGTAAAACAGAAAAATGGCAGATTCCTATCAAGTTTTTATTGACGACAATTATCATTATATGGACGAAAGCGAGCGTTACAAACACGGCGACTTTGCCAGCTTTGAAGAAGCTTTAGCCGCCTGCAAAGCAATCGTCGACGATTGCCTGCAGGGAAGTTACGAAAAGGGCATGACAGCCGGGCAATTGTATGTAGTTTATACGGGGTTTGGCGAAGACCCGTTTATCGTCGGCGAGCCGGCGCCTTTTCGCTTTTCGGCTTGGGATTATGCGAAAGAACGCTGTTCGCAAATTTGCGGCGAGAGTTGAAATCGCTGCCAGGCGCGTCGGCGCTAATCTAATTTTGTTTTATTTTCGGGCGTTGTCTCAAACTTAAAATCGCTTCTTTCAGCAAAGAGGCGAATCTTCGCGGACTCAAAACAACTTGCGGCGCAGACCACGACGCGGCTTTCAAAGCGCGAAACGCGTTTTTTCGCTGTCCGTTTGCCAAAAATTCATAATAATCAATCAAAAGCCAGCGCGCTTGTCTTGCCGGTAAATCTTTTATCTGCCCTTCTATTATTTCGCGGTAAGACTCGTCCAGTAAACCCTTATCGACGTGCCGCAGCAGCTTAAAATATAAATCCCGAATATGTCTGACCTGCGTGGCGCGCGGCGTTCCGATACTGCTGTTATCGCTGTGAACGCGATATTTCGACAACGATTCATTGATAAACCCGCCTTTATACAGCGAAATCAGACGCACCCAGAAATCCCAATCGCTGTAAATCAAATCCGGGTCGTGGTCGCCGACGCGCGAGACGGCTTCGCGCCGCGCCAGAATCGCCATTGCCGGAATAAAATTTTCCAGAATCATCGATTTTAAAGGGTCTTCGTCGGCAGTGATGTCCTTGCCGAAGCTGCCGGGAAGTTTTTTCCCTTCAAAATCCATGTAATCGACGTAACAGTAAACAAATCCTAATTCCGGATGCGCTTCCAGAAACGCCGCTTGCTTCTCAATTTTATCTTTATGCAGAATGTCGTCCGAGCCTAAGACCGACCAGTAAGCGCCGGTCGATGAGTTTGTCGCCAGGTTGATGGTCTGGGAAATGCCTCGATTTTCGTGGTTCGGATGCGTGTAAACTTTGACGCGCGGCGAATATCTGGCTTCGTAGTCTCTGGCAATCGCTAAGCTATCGTCCGTCGAGCCGTCGTCGACGACGACGATTTCGACGTGCGGGTAAGTCTGCGCCAGCGCGCTGTCGAGCGTTTCCGGCAAATATCGCGCGTGATTGTAAGAAAGAACGCAGATGCTGACGAGAGGCTTGCCGGTCATAAAATTGCTTTGATAACTCCAGCTTATCAAATTCCTTTAACGGTTCTATCGTAAAATTCTGCTCGGCGCGAGTCAAATGCGAGCCGACCGGAAGGCTTAATCGAATTTCTTCTTTGATTTCCGAATAGTCGGCTTTCAAATCCGCAAACGCGGCTCTCACTCTTTTCCCTCCCGCGCTGCCCTTAAAAAATCGGGATAATGACGAAAATAATCTTCCTCGTCGTAGAAATCCGAAGCCAGAACCATACAGACCGAGCCGCCGGAAAAATTGTCTATATCGCGCCACATCATCGGGCAGACGTAAAGCCCCTGATAAGAGCGATTAAGATGAAAACGTTTTTTCTGAAAGCCGTCGTCGAGGACAATATCAAAACTGCCCGACATCGCAATCACAAGCTGGTGCAGCGTTTTGTGCCCGTGACCGGCGCGCGACGCTCCGCCCGGCACGTCGTAAAGATAATAAACGCGCTTGATTTCAAACGGGATATGCCGGTTGCACTCGATAAAAGTCAGATTCCCGCGAGGGTCGGCAATGACCGGCAAATCAATCAATCGACATCGTTCAATCAGGGATTCCATAGCTTAATTTAGCCCGAAAATTTATTTAGCCCGAAAATTTCTTTGCGTTTCTTTGCGTCTTTCTCTTCGCGTCCTTTGCGGTAAAAATCTATTCTTAACCGCAAAGAGCGCAAAGATTTTCGCAAAGCACGCAAAGGCAAATTAAAAACAGCTTTCAATCAAAAAACTATTTCATAAGTATCGTAGACGGTCGCGCGTCCGCCCCAGCTTTCCTTGTATTCGACCAGCCCGACGTTTAAATATCGACCTTTCCGTTCGGTCGAGATGCCGAAATCGAAATAGCGTTTTTCACTGTAATGCGCGGTAATCAATTCCTGCACAATGGCGTCGAGCGCGAATAATCGTTTGCCTTCCGGGTTCGCCGCCATGTATTGCGCGTGCGCGAGCGTTTGGCTGACGTAGACGATTGTTCCGGCAAGCATTTCGTCGTCGAGAAACGCGCCGAAAAGCTTGATGTTTTGCGGAAAACGTTCTGCCAGAAGATGCATCTCCGCCGCCGTGTGAACCGGAACGACGTTGTATTTCGCCGCCAGAAGCTCGGTTTCCAGCCGCATAAACGTTTCAAAATCCGCGCTTTCGCGCACTTCGATTTTGTTTTTCCGGCTTTGATTGATTGTCCATTTGCGACCTTTGCTGAGCGGCAGGCGCTCTTTTAAATTAATCGTCGTCGAAGCCTCGCGCTTAACGAGCCGCGCGTCGCGGAGAAACAGCGCGTATAAATCTTCTTCCGCCGCCTGCGCGTGATAAATATGCGGAACGGCTTTGTAAACGAGGCGCGCCGCGCCGAAATCCTTTGCGCATTCGATTAAATTTTCAAAGATTTCGAGCATCGTCGGCGTTCTCATCCGCTGATTTGAAACCACGCCGCCAAACGTCAAGCCGCCGTGCGAGACGAGCGCGTCGTCCTTCAAATTCGCGGGCATAACGCCGATTAATTTGCCCTCGCGGTCGCGAAACATCAGCGAGCAATCGTCAAAACGTTCGGCGTGATAATCCATATAATTGCGGTCGAAAAGAAACGTGCCGTTTTTCGAGTTTTTGACAAACTCGTTCCACTCCGCGGCGTGTTTGCCCGCATAGCGCTCGACGCGAATCGTCGCTTTTTCTTCTGCCGTTTCGATTGTCGCCGTTTCTACCATTGTTCCAGAATCGCGTAGCCGAAGCCGGTTTCGCCCAGATTATTGCCGTTGTAAAACATATAATAGCGGTCTTTGTATCGAATCACGCTCGCGTAGGAAATCGACTGCGAATCCCAGCCCGTTTCGGAAACGTCGATGCCGACTTCTTCGTCTTTCCGCGTCCAGTTCAGGCAATCGTCGGATTCGGCGTAACCGATGCGATACGCTTTCTTCGAATAAGTCCTTGACGAAAAAAACATCCGGTATTTGCCTTCGGCGTAAATGACGAAAGGCTTGCCGAGCGCGTGCTCGTCGGCGTCTTTAAAATCAATCGCCACCGAGCCTTCGTCGCCCCAATTAATGCCGTCCGGCGATTCCAGATATTTTATATTATAAACGGGCAGATACTTGTCGCCCGAATGCGTCCAGTCGCTGCCGCCGACATACCACATCTGAAATTTTTCGCCGTCGCGGCGGACGTGCGCCGAAGTGCGATTGAGCATTTCCGCGTCGCTCCGGTCAATCACGGGAACCTTCAAACGCCGCTCGAAAGTCTCGCCGCCGTCTTTACTGATAGCCAAACCTTGAAACTGGTAATAACGAACTTTCATTCCGAGCTGATAACCGACGTAATACATCCAAATCTCGTCGCCGACCGGCAGAACGGTCGTCGGCAAAAGCCCGTTTTCGTCAAACGCGCCGGGCTGCCCGATGTCGAGAATCGGATTCGGGGAAACTTTCAAAATCTCTTTCGGATTTTCCGGCGAGACATCGACGTAAGCGGCGCGCCCGACCATATTTTCGTCGCAAAACGCGAGATAAATCCGCAATCGGTCGTCCGAGATAAAATACGGAACCGGCGGAAAAGCGTATTTTTTCGCCCACGGCAGACTTCCGTCCGGCGCGTAAATCAAGCCCTGTTTATTCCACTTCATCGATTGGCGTCGTCTCCGGTTTCTTCCCTGACTTTCATCACGGCAAAACTGTCTTTCGTCTCGTCCGGCTTGCCCGGATTGCCTTTATAAATTTTGCGCGGCTCGGTGTGTTTATGAATGACCGCGCCCATCGCGATGATGTTGTCCGGCGCGATTTTCACATCGTTCGCGACCGAGCTGTTGACGCCCATAAACGTGCTTGAGCCGACTTCGCAATAGCCGGAAACGACGACGTGCGACGAGATAAAAACATTGTCCTCGATGACCGTTTGATGCCCGATGTGATTGCCGCTCCACAAGACGACGTTGTTGCCGATTTTGACTTTATACTGCACGACGTTGTTTTCAAAAATAAAACAATTTTCGCCGATTTCCGCGTTGTGCCAGACGAAAGCGCGGCTGCTGACGTAAGACGCGCAAGTGTAGCCTTTTTCCTTTAAAGTTTTAAAAATTCTCGCCCGCACGCGGTTCAACTGCGTGTAGGAAATCGCCGCAAACGCCAGATTTTCTTCCGGGCTGAAGTGCTTTTCGATTTCCTCGAACGCCACGACCGGCAGCCCGAAAAATTCGTCGCGGTCTTTGAAAGCCGCTTCGACGGCGAAACCGACCACATCGTGCGGCGAATCGAATTTGAAATATTCATAGGCAAGCTCGGCGGTTTCGCCGATGCCGACGATGACTAAATTTTTTCCTTCCTCGTCTCTTTTATACTGTCCCGACAAAATTTTACCTCGATATATTAATTAATAATTCAAGTCGCAGATAAACACAGATAAAAAGAAATTAACAGGGATAACAGGATAAACAGGGATTACAAAATAATTTTTCTTTATCCCTGTTCATCCTGTTATCCCTGTTAATTAATCTGCGTTTATCTGCGTGCATCTGTGGTTTCATTTTTGTTTTTAAAGCGCCGACGTGCGCCAGTC
This sequence comes from Pyrinomonadaceae bacterium, assembly GCA_036389695.1. Taxonomy (GTDB): domain Bacteria; phylum Acidobacteriota; class Blastocatellia; order Pyrinomonadales; family Pyrinomonadaceae; genus JALZHR01. The sequence goes on along the minus strand of DASVWG010000420.1, from coordinate 16,058 downwards.
GCAAATCGGGTGAATGACGCCCGGAAACTGGCTGAAATTGCTGCCGCGCGTGCGCAGATTGTCTTCGACGTCGAAGACTAAAGTTTCTTCCATTCGCAAGAGCGGCACGCGCTGGTTTTGCCCGAACATTATGCTTAAGATATATTTTTTCGAGTTCAGAACATTGCCCGGAAAAACGCCGGTCATTCGATAAAAACCTTTTTTCATATCCTCGCCGTTCATACAGACCGAACCGATATGCGCGACGTGGATGCCCTGATTGTCGGTCAAATCCCACGTCACGTCAATTTTCGCGCCGTCCAGATTATTGTAAAACTCGGTTTCGATGACGAGGTTATCGCTCGTTAAAATCGGCTCTTCGGGCAGTTTATTTTCGCCGTAAACGGCGACGCGGCGCACTTTTATCTTGTCGTTTCCCGGCATTTCCGCGTCCGACCACTGGCGCTGCGAAGCCATCTCGACGCCGTTTTGCAGGTAATGATTGATGACGGAATTGACGTCGGCGTCAAACGCCAGCTCGCCCTTCTGCATATAAAGCGCGCGCTGGCACAGGTTTTTCACGGCAATCATATTGTGCGAAACGAACAAAACCGTTCTGCCTTCCTTGTCGGAAACCGACTTCATTTTGCCCAGACATTTTTTCTGAAACTCGGCGTCGCCGACCGCCAGAACTTCATCGACAATCAAAACTTCCGGCTCTAAATTAGCGGCGACGGCAAAGGCGAGACGCGTATACATTCCGCTGGAATAAAATTTAACGGGCGTGTCGATAAATTTTTCAATCTCGGCAAAATCGACGATTTCGTCAAATTTTTTCGCGATTTCCGTCTGCCGCATTCCCAGGATAGCACCGTTTAAAAAAATATTTTCTCTGCCGGTCAATTCGGGATGAAAACCCGTGCCGACTTCCAGCAGGCTGCCGATGCGACCGTATAATTCGATTCGCCCGCGCGTCGGTTCGGTAATGCGCGAGAGGACTTTCAGCAGCGTCGATTTGCCCGCGCCGTTGCGCCCGATGACGCCGACGACTTCGCCGGGCATGACTTCAAAACTGACGTCTTTCAGCGCCCACAAAGTTTCGCCTTCTTCGCTCCTGCCGCCGCGCTTGACCCAGTTGAGCGGCGCTTTGGCGGTTTCGACGAGCGATTCTCTTAAGGTGGAATACGGCGTCTGCGCGCCGCCGAGCGTGTAGCGCTTGCTTAAATTTTCGACTCGGATAATCGGTTTCATCTTTAAATCACGTCGGCAAAGCTGCGCTCCATTTTGCGGAAAACGTATGCGGAAAAAAACAAAATCGCCAGGGTCATCGCCAGCGAAACCGCTAAGCTCGTCCAATCGAAAGATTTTCCGAAAAGCGCGGCGCGGTAAGCTTCAATCAAGCCCGAAAGCGGATTGAGCATCATCAGCCAGCGCCATTTTTCGGGAATAATGCTGAGCGGGTAAATAATCGGCGTGGCAAACATTCCGAGCTGAATCAGAAACGGCAGCGCGTAGCGAATGTCCCGGTATTTGACGTTGAGCGCCGACAGAAACATCCCGACGCCGACCGCGAGCAGCGTGATTATCACGGTCAGAACCGGCAGCATCAAAAGATTTATCGAAAAGCCCGCGCCGTAATAAATCATCAGTAAAATCATCAAGCCGAAAGCGACGATTAAATCCAGAAGTCCGGCGGCGACGGCGGCAAACGGAATCACCATGCGCGGAAAATAAACTTTGGTGATTAAATTCGAGCTGCCGACCAGGCTGTTTCCGCTGTTCGTCACGGCGTTGGAAAAAAACGTCCACGGCAGCAGTCCGGCAAAGGCGAAAAGCGGATACGGCACGCCGTCCGAAGGCATATTTGCGAGGCGTCCGAACAGCAGCGTGAAAATTATCATCGTGAAAAGCGGCTGGATAATCGCCCACGCGACGCCCAGAAAAGTCTGCTTGTAGCGGACTTTGATGTCGCGCATCGTCAGGATGTAAAACAAATCGCGGTAATGCCACAAATCCTGCAGATTCAGCGCGACCAGATTGCGGCTCGGTTCGATGACGACGAGAGGTTTTTCGGGCAGTTCGTGACGCCCTGCAACAATTCCTATGGAATTTCCCGAAACCGGATTGGCATCGTTTACCGGCTCGTTTTCAGTGCTCGTAGAAATCATCGCAAATTATTATCTCAATCGGTGAGTCAGGTTTCTTAAATTCCAAACTTTAAGTGTAGTTTTTGAATTGATATAAATCAAACCGCAGACTTTACATTTAACGGGAGCTTTGCGTTTCAGTAATAATATTTGCCGGAATATTACGCCGCGCGATTTGTGCCGCACCCCATGCATTTCCAATACGATGAAAGCGTTCCGGCGACATATTTCCAGACCGTCACCCGCATACATTTCGCGCAATAAGCTTTAGTTGTCTTTTCGTCCTTTATCATAACGGTTTATCTCCCGCGAAAATTCTCAAACACTGTGCATTTTGCCATATTCGCGGCGGTTTTCAAAAAAATTTTTCACCGCATCGGTAATGTAATTTAACAATTCCTCGTTCATCTCCGTGTGAATCGGCAGCGACAGCACCTCGTCGCAGAGCTTTTCCGTCACCGGCAAAACGAAATTTTCCGGCACATACGGCGCGAAAGCAATCTGGCGATAAAGCGGCAAAGGATAATAAGTCATCGACGGAACGCCTTTTTCCTGCAAATGCGCCATCAGCGCGTCGCGCTCGCCGTTTTTAATTTGCAGAGTGTATTGATGAAAAACGTGCGTCGAATTATGTTGACGCGCGGGCGTTTCGATTTCCGCGATTTCGGCAAATGCCGCATCGTAAAAACCGGCGACTTTCCGGCGCGCCTCGCAATACTCGTCCAGACGTTTTAATTTAACGTCGAGAATCGCCGCCTGAATCGTATCGAGCCGCGAATTGACGCCGATGTATGAATGATAATAACGCCGCGTCTGACCGTGATTGGCAATCATCCGCATCAATTCCGCCAGCTTATCGTCGTTCGTAAAAATCGCGCCGCCGTCGCCGAAACAGCCTAAGTTTTTCGACGGAAAAAACGAAGTCGTGCCGATATGTCCGATGGTTCCGGCTTTTTTTACGCTTCCATCAGAAAAAGTGTATTCCGCGCCGATTGCCTGCGCGTTGTCTTCGATGACGTGCAGTTTATGCTTTTCCGCGACGCGCATAATCGCTTCCATATCGCAGCTTTGCCCGAAAAGATGAACCGGCACGACGGCTTTCGTTTTCGGCGTAATCGCTTTTTCGATAATTTCCGCCGTCACGTTAAACGTCTGCGCATCGACTTCGACCATCACCGGCTGCAATTTCAGCAAAGCGATGACTTCGGCGGTCGCGACGTATGTAAAGCTCGGCACGATAACCTCGTCGCCTTCCTTTAAACCGAGCGCCATCATCGCAATCTGCAAAGCGTCCGTCCCGTTGGCGCACGGAATCACGTGCCGGACGCCCAGATAATTTTCCAGATTTTTCTGAAAAGACTGAACTTCTTTGCCGTTAATATACGCGGTCGAAGCGACGCAATTTAAGACGGCTTCGTCGATTTCGCTTTTGATTTTTTCGTATTGACCCTTGAGGTCAACCATTTGGATTGGATTCATAATAAATTGCCGCCGGAAATCCGGGCGGAAAACGCAAATTAAAATCTTAACGTTTCCGGCGCGATTTTCCAAAACCCGCCGGTTTTCGTTTGAATTTCGACGAAAAAAATGATAATTAAAATAAGCCCAAATTCTCATAAACTCTTATCTGAAAAGGAAATCTACATCTATGAAGGTTTTTAAAAACGGATTTTATTTATTCGTCGTTTTCGGCATCCTGTTGACGGCATTGAGCTTAAACTCAGCCGCGCAGCCGCCGCAGCCGCTCGCCGCAAAATTGGATCGCGACCGCGGGCAGGAGATGCTGAAATTAATTAAAATGGATTTGAAAAAAAATTATTACGACACGAATCTGCGCGGCATGGATTTGGAAGCGAGATTCAAAGCGGCGAGCGAAAAAATCGACCAGGCAACCTCGAACGGGCATATTATGGGCATCATCGCGCAGGTTTTGTTTGAGCTCGACGATTCGCACACGCGCTTTATTCCGCCGCCCCGAGCCGCCCGCACCGAATACGGCTGGACGATGCAGCTGGTCGGCGACAAAACATTCGTCACCGCCGTCAAACCGGGCAGCGACGCCGAAAAGAAAGGCTTGAAAGTCGGCGACGAAATCTGGTCGATTGACGGTTTCGCGCCGCTGCGCGACAACATCTGGAAAATCAAATATTTTTATTATTCGCTGCGCCCGCAGCCCGGCATGAAGCTCGTCGTCAAGCGCCCGAGCGGCAAGGAAGAAGAGATTATCGTCATGGCGAAAATCACGACCGGCAAAAAGGTTATGGATTTGACCGGCAACGACGTCTGGGATTTGATTCGCCAGGAGGAATCGGAAGATTACCTGCGCCGTCATCGCTACGGCGCGCTCGGCGAAGAAGTTTTCGTCTGGAAAATGCCGCAGTTCGATATGACCGAAGCGCAGGTCGACGATATGATGGACAAGGTGAAAAAATATCCTTCGCTGATTCTGGATTTGCGCGGCAACGGCGGCGGCGCGGTGCGCACTTTGAATCGTCTGGTCGGACATTTTTTTGACCGCGACGTAAAAATCGCCGATTGGAAAGGACGCAAGGAATTCGACCCGCAAATCGCCAAAACGCGCGGCGAAAAGTTTTATAAAGGCAAAGTCGTCGTCCTTGTTGACAGCGAATCCGGCTCGGCGTCGGAAATCTTCGCGCGCGTGATGCAGCTCGAAAAACGCGCCGTCGTCCTCGGCGACCGCTCCGCCGGAGCCGTTATGGTCAGCCGTTATTACCCGCGCCAAATCGGGCTCGACGTCGTGGCGTTTTTCGGTTCGAGCATCACCGAAGCCGATTTGATTATGACGGACGGAAAAAGTCTGGAAAAAATCGGCGTCGTGCCGGACGAAACCGTTCTGCCTTCAGCCGAAGACATCGCCGCCGGTAAAGACACCGTTCTAGCCCGCGCCGCCGCTCTTTTAGGCGCCAAGCTGGACGCGTCGGAAGCCGGCAAAATGTTCCCGTTCGAATGGGGAAAATAAGATAAGGCAAAAGGCAAAAGGTAAAAGGCAAAAGTGAAGAAGTAATTTTCTTGACTTTTGCCTTTTTTACTTTTGCCTTAAAAATCGCCTTTTGTCTTAAAAAATCAATTTCTTAATGGTCGTGTTTCGCGCCTTCAGGCAGATTGCCGTGATAAATCTCGCCGCCTTTCGTCACGAATTCCTTAGACTTTTCCGCCATTCCGACGGCAAGTGCTTTTTCTTCTTCGATGTTTTGCTCTTTCGCGTATTCGCGCACGTCCTGCGTGATTTTCATTGAACAGAAATGCGGACCGCACATCGAGCAGAAATGCGCGAGCTTCGCGCCTTCCGCCGGAAGCGTCTCGTCGTGATATTCCTTCGCCACTTCCGGGTCTAAAGCCAGATTAAACTGGTCTTCCCAGCGAAACTCGAAACGCGCTTTCGACAGGGCGTTGTCCCGATACTGCGCTGCGGGGTGACCTTTCGCCAAATCCGCCGCGTGCGCCGCGAGCTTGTATGTAATCACGCCTTCTTTGACGTCTTTTTTATTCGGCAGACCGAGATGTTCTTTCGGCGTCACGTAGCAGAGCATCGCCGTCCCGAACCAGCCAATCATCGCCGCGCCGATGCCCGAAGTGATGTGGTCGTAACCCGGCGCGATGTCGGTCGTCAATGGTCCAAGCGTGTAAAAAGGCGCTTCGCCGCAGATTTCCAGCTGCTTGTCCATATTTTCTTTTATCAGGTGCATCGGCACGTGACCGGGACCTTCAATCATCGTCTGGCAATCCATTTCCCACGCGATTTTCGTCAATTCTCCGAGCGTCTCCAATTCGGCAAACTGCGCCGCGTCGTTCGCGTCGGCAATCGAGCCGGGACGCAAGCCGTCGCCCAAAGAAAACGAAACGTCAAAGCAGCGCATAATCTCGCAAATCTCGCGAAAACGCGTGTAAAGAAAACTTTCTTCGTGATGCGCGAGACACCATTTCGCCATAATCGAGCCGCCGCGCGAAACGATTCCCGTCGTTCTTTTAGCGGTCAAAGGAATGTAAGGCAGACGAACGCCCGCGTGAATCGTGAAATAATCGACGCCCTGTTCCGCCTGCTCAATCAAAGTGTCGCGGTAAATTTCCCACGTCAAATCTTCGGCTTTGCCGTTTACTTTTTCGAGCGCCTGATAAATCGGCACCGTTCCAATCGGCACAGGCGAATTGCGCAAAATCCACTCGCGCGTCGCGTGAATATTTTTGCCCGTCGATAAATCCATCACCGTATCCGCGCCCCACAAGGTTGCCCAGCGCATCTTTTCGACTTCTTCCTCGATTGATGAAGCAATCGCCGAATTTCCGATGTTGGCGTTGATTTTCACGAGAAAATTTCGCCCGATTGCCATCGGCTCGGATTCGGGATGATTGATGTTGGCGGGAATAATCGCCCGCCCGCGAGCGACTTCTTCACGGACGAATTCCGGCGTGACGAATTTCGGCAAGGACGCGCCGAAACTCTCGCCTTTGTGCTGGTGATAAAGCGACGAACGATCATTTTCCAAGCCGTTCTGCATCGCTTCAAACGCGATTTGCCGTCCGAGATTTTCGCGTATCGCGACGTATTCCATTTCCGGCGTAATAATGCCTTGACGGGCGTAATACATCTGCGTTACACATTTTCCCGCTGCGGCGCGAAGCGGCGCGCGCTTCAAGCCCGGAAATTCTTCGAGCTTTCCTCTGTCTTTAATTTTTGCGATTTCCTCCGCGCCTTTCGTCAGATAACCATTGTCCTGCGGCAGAATCTCGCGCCCGACATATTCTTCGACGTCGCCGCGCGACAAAACCCATTCGCGCCGCAATTGCGGCAAGCCTTCGCGCACGTCGCAGCGCTCGTTCGGGTCAGTCCAGACGCCGCTCGTATCATAGACGTGCACCGGCGGATTTTCCTCTAAATTTCCGTCAAAATCCTTCGATGGACTCAGCGCGATTTCCCGGAACGGAATGCGCAGATTGTGTTTTGATTGATTGATTGAATTGCCGTTGGTTTCGACGTAGATTTTGCGCGAAGCGGGCAATTTCACCTCATCCGAGGTTTTTTCTTTTTTTTCGTGGTTTTCAAACGTATTTTCACTCATTGTTTTTCTCCCTTCGTCGGTGTTAGCCGTAGCAGGTTCAAAGGATAACGCCCGTGACAGGCGAATCTCAGCCGCTCGTGCGGCTCTCCTGAAAAATGCTCAGGGCAAGTTTACCAATTCAAAAGCAGAAACGCGACCGCCGGTGAGTTTTCAGAAATTTTTCAGAAAACTTTCAGAATTTTCTCAAGACGCGCCGGGATTCTTTCAGCGATAATGCTTGCGGGCTGAAATTATTGAAAAAGCCCTGTAAAAAACTGAAACAATCTGAAGAAAAGGAAGGTAAATATAAATATTAATATGGGAAATACGGAAAAAGTTCAGCAGATTTATGAATCATTCGGGCGCGGCGACGTTCCGGCTATTCTCGAGCATCTGGCGGATACGGTCGAATGGGAATACGGCGTGATTTCGACCGATGTGCCGTGGCTGCAAAAACGGCGCGGGCGCGGCGAAGTGCCGAAGTTTTTCGAATCTCTGGCGGAGTTTGAAATGCAAAAATTCGAGCCGAAAACGTTCCTTGAAAACGGCAATGTCGTTGCCGTCCTGCTCGATGTGGAATTTACGGTCAAAGCGACCGGCATCCGCGTCGTCGAAGAAGATGAAGTCCATATCTGGTATTTCGATGCGGAAGGCAAAGTCAGCCGTTTCGCGCATAAAGTCGATACGTATCAGCAATGGGCGGCTTACAAAGGCGAGGGTTTCGAGAAATCGCAGACGAGCGGCTAAACATTTCACAAGTAAGTAAGGAGTCTTTCATTATGAAGAACATCGGTATCGTCGGGTGCGGCATCGCCGGCTTGCATCTCGGCTTATTTCTCCAAAAACACGGCATCGACGCCGCCATCTACAGCGACAAATCGCCGGAACAGATTCGCGCCGGTCGAATCCCGAATTTTGTCGTCCGCTTTGAAAATACGCTCGAGCGCGAGCGCTTTCTCGGCGTCAATCACTGGGATTTTGAAGATTTCGGCGTCTTCGGCATTCATATGTATATCGGCGGCGCGCCGTCGCTAATTCGTTGGTACGGCGCAAAGAAGCGACCGGCAAGCCCGGTCGATATCCGTCTTTATCAATCGACTTTGCTTGAGGATTTTCAGGCGCGCGGCGGACGAGTTGTCGTCGGCGAGCTACAGGCAGGCGATGTCGCGCGGCTTTCGGAGCGGCATGATTTGATGGTCGTCGCTTCGGGACGCGGAAGTCTGACGGAAATGTTCCCGCGCGTTGCCGAACGCTCGCCTTACGACGCGCCGCAGAGAAACTTGACCGGCGCGTTTTATCGCGGAGTCGATTTTACCGAGCCGCTCGGCGTTATCTACAGCGTTTCGCCCGGCAACGGCGAGATTTTCAAACTGCCTTTCACCACTTTTGACCGGCGTCTGTGCAGCATCTTAATCGAAGCCATTCCGGGACAAGGCTTAGACGTCATTTCAAATATCCGCTACGCTGACGACCCGAAAAAATTCGAAGCGACCGTGCTGGAACTGCTGCGCGAGCACGCGCCGACCGTTTACGAGCGAATCGATTTAAGCGAATTCGCCGTGCATCGCCCGCAGGACGTCATTCAAGGCGCGATTACGCCGACGGTTCGAAAGGGCTACGTGCCGCTCGGAAACGGAAAATTCGCGCTCGCGCTCGGCGACGTTCATATCACGGTTGACCCGATTATCGCGCAGGGCGCGAACAACGCTTCAAAATGCGCCTTTATTCTCGGCGAAGCGCTTCTGGAAGACCGCTCGCCGGACGAAGATTTCTGCCGCGAAACCGAACAAAAACTCTGGGAAGCCTCGCGCGCCGCGTGCGAATGGACAAACGCCATGCTCCAACCGCCGCCGCCCTTCGCCATCGAAGTCTTCGCCGCCGCCGCCCAAAACCCGGCAATCGCCGACGAAATAGTCCAAAACTTCAACGCGCCCGAACGCAACTGGGAAATCTTCAGCAGCCCGCAAAATGCAGCAAATTTTTTGCAGAAGCATAATTTCCAAACTGTCCAAGTTTAGAGAAACTCAAAAGGCGTCGCCGTAAAATCAGCGACGCCTTCAATTTTATCAGGGCAAGAGCGCGACGGCGGATAATAGCATTGCCAGCCTTTTATTTTTGAATTAAATTATCCTTGCGATTCCAGCATTTCGGGTTGATTCAGCAAAACTTCCGGCTGCTGTAAGACTTCCTTCTTTTTAAATAATCTGTCTTTAATTCGCAGTGCTTTTTTCTCAATCGCGAACCACGAGAACATGGCGAGCGGAATGGTGAATAGAAACGACAGGAAGCACATTAGGAGCCAGGGAATTTGCGCGCCGAGGAAATGGATGATAGTTTGCTGGACTGTCCATGAGTAGATGTAAAGCCCGTAGGAAAAATCGCCGAGGCGGGCGACGCCGTGGAGCTTTATTTTCGGCTCGTAGGCGAACCAGAAGGTTATGTAGGGCAGGCAGAAATAGCTGAAAACGACGCCCAGATTGAGATAAAAGGCGGCGCACCAAATCGCCAGGACCATCATGCTCCACGAAAAGCGAAGCGGGATTTTATCGCGGAAGAGGAAAAACAGCGTGCCCGTGCCGAAATAAATTGAAAGCGTCAGATATTGGATGGGCAAGCCAAGTATCGGAATGACGAAGGTGAAATATTTTGTTTGATAAATAATCGCCCACGCGATTAAGCCGAGAAAATAGAAAGCGGCGTGAACGTAGCGGTTTCGCAGGATAAAGAGAAAATGCAGAACGACGATGCCGATGTAGCAGGTGAATTCGAAGGGCAGCGTCCAGAGCGAGCCGTTGACGAAATTCGTGAGCGGATTGTCGGTGAAGACGCCGGGCAGCTCGTAGACGATGCGGTAAAGATTGACGTTTAATAAATAGCGATAAGTGTCGTAGCTGGAAAAATATTCGGCGAGCGGGAGCGTCGTCACCAGCGGTCCCCAGACGAAGGCGGCGATGAAAATATCGACGACGAGCGCGGGAAAAATTCGCAGGCTGCGCTTGGTAAAATAAGTCGCGTAGCTCGTGCTGCGCAGAAGGCTCTGCGTTATCAGATAACCGCTTATCGCGAAAAATATCCAGACGCCAAGATTGCCGAAGGTCATCTGCCCGCCGGTCAGAAAAGTCAGCGGCTCGCTTTCGTTTAAGGGTCGCGCGGGCGCGGCGAGCAGGTAATAGGAATGCGAGAAGACGACCATCGAAGCGGCAAGCAGCCGGATAAAATCAAAATTGTTGGTTTTATGTTCCTCAGTCGCTGCTGCTGTGCGAAAAGCCACGCGAAGAATTACCTCTCTTTTGTTCCAGCCGTTTCGAAGCCGTCTGCGCTCCCGGTTTGTCCGGCTCGGATTATATTCCGTCGATGGATTTGGGCGGGGGTTTTTGCCTTAGAGAGTTTAACAGATGAACGCGGCGGCGCAAAAGAGAAGACGGCGGAATTAAACGGGCAAATATTCCGTAAAGACAAAATTCTATTAAGCGGCGCAGCGAAAAAGATTACGCCTGATTAATCCAGTCTAATCGGCTTATTGCTGTGACCGTTGGTTTTGGCGATTTTGCTCATGTAGGCGCTTTCTTCGACTTTGCCGACGGTTTGGCGGAGCATATCGCGCAGGCGCTCGAGGCGCTCGGCGGTCGAGCGCATTTCCAGAAATTCGTATTTCACTTCCGGCTGGAGATTAAAGGCGGCGGCGATTAAAAACGAAAGATGCTGCGGCTCGACCTGCGGAATTTCCGGCATTCTGCCGCGCTCGCCGCTCAAATCGTGTGCCGCTTTGGCGACGCGCATAAACAGCGCGAAAACTTCGTCCGCCAGCACCCGAAGAACGGCGGCTTCTTCCGCGTCGTCTTCAAAAAACGAAACTTCGCCGGTTAAATACGGCTCGCCCGTTTCGACGTAAGCGTCCAGACGATAGCGAATCAAGCCGACCGTCACGATATTGGCGCGTCCGTCTTCGAGCATCCGCACGTCGCGCACTTCCGCCGCGCAGCCGAGACTGCCGATTTCCGGCTTTTCGATGACGGCTTCTTCGGCGCTGAAAAAAGAAACGCCGAAAATCTGGTTGGTCAACTGCACGTCCTTCAGCATCTGCCGGTAGCGCGGCTCGAAAATGTGCAGCGGCAAAAGCTCGTTCGGCAGCAAAACGACCGGCAGCGGAAAAAGCGGCAGGTTGGTAATGCCCCGCATTCTGTCTAAAGCTTCGGACATTGCTCTATTCTAAATTACGAATGACGAATTACGAAATTACGAATGAAAAATGAGGTTAAATAAAAAAAATTAACCGAAATTCGGGTCGTTTTTAATATTTTGGAAGTTGGCGAGAAGTTTTTTACGCTCGATATTATTCTCGACGGCGGACACCATCTCTTTTAGTATTCCGATGCCGTATTCGAGACGGATTTCGGCGGAATGCGCCTGTAAAAGCTTCAGATGGTCGCTCAGGTCAAAAGAGAAAAGCGACGCCATCATAAAAGAAAAGAAATCAAAATTCGTCGGCTTCATCAGCGGCGCTTCGTAGGTCGGCTCGCCGAGAGCGCGAAATATTTTGGTCATCAGTTCCTGCCCGAGCAGACAGGCTTCGCGCGTCAGGCTTTCCAGTTTTTCCGGCTCGTCTTCGATGTCGTGAAAATGTATTATTTCGGCAACCGGATACGGCTTATCGGTTTCGACAAAACGCGCGATGCGGTAGCGGCTGATGCCTTTCATTTTGATATTCGAGTCGCCGCCGGCGAAGGTGTGCGATTCGACGAGCGCGGCGATACAACCGACGCCATTGATATAAGGCAAGCCGGTTTTTTTATCAGTCAGCTGTTTGTTGGTCACGCCGAAAAAACGTTCGCCGAACGTGATGTCGGCGAGCAATTGACGGTCGGCGGGTTTGTCGATGTGAACTGATTTGAGCGTCGTGTCATACGGCAGCAAAACGTCCGACCAGATGAAAATCGGAAGCTGTGTGATATGGCGCACTTCTTCGGGCGTTTCAGTCATATTTTTAGCGGTTAGCAATTAGCGGTTAGCAATTAGCCGAAAAAAAACAGTTTGGCTAAAAGCTAATAGCTAACCGCTAATAGCTTTTAAGCTATTTTCATCGAGATAAAATCGACGATTTTTTCCGGTTCGTCGTCGCTCAGCGCCATTCGTTTCGCGCCGATGACGGCTTCGGAGATGTTTTCGACGCGCGTTTTAAAGCGGTTGTCGCGGGCGATTAAATCTTCGATGACGCGGCGTTCGAGCTTTTCGCGCGAGGCGTCTTCTTCCAAATCGGCGGCGACGGCATACTCGACCGGCGCGGAATGATTTTTGATGCGGACGTGCAGCGCGTTCGTCAATTTCTGCGTTTCCTCGCGGATGGTTTTCAGCTCCAGAAGCGAATTCGGAAAGCCGAGATGACCGCGCAGAGTGATTTCGATAATCGGCGCAAGCTCGAATGCGGAATGCGGAACGCTGAACGCGGAATTTTCGTCGGCTGCATTCGCCGCTTCGCGTTTCGCCTTCATCATTTCGCGCACGTCGTTTGTCGATTCGGCTTCATCGTTTATCATTTCGGCTTCATCGTTCATCGCTTCCAATTCTTCATTCCGCACTCCGCGTTCCGCATTCCGCATTCCCCGCGCTTGATTTTTGACCATTTCCAGAACGCCTTCCGTCACGGCTTTCGCTTCCGCGCACGGGGAAACATCGAAGGAAAGGCGTTGAAACGGACGCTGGCGATAATCGCGGACGTGCCTTGCCGTAATTTGATTTTGCTCGTCGACTTCAATCAAAAACGCGCCGCGCGTTTCGCGATATTCGTCGATGCTCGTCACTTCGAGCGAGCCCGGATTAAACGCCCAGTTGTCAATCTCGTAATGCTTGTGCGTGTGTCCGAGCGCGACGTAATCGGCGACTTCCTTCAGCTCTTTCAGATTCGCCAGCGAAAGCGCCGGAATCGGGTGCGTCTGATGACCTTCGACGTCGGTGTGCAGCAGAAGAATGTGAAACGCGCCCGCACGGCGGTTGTCTTTTAAGGCTTTGGTCAACATCGGAATCGCCCAGTTTGCCGACGCGCCGTACCAGTTCGAGCCGAAAATCCGCGCGCTGCCGATGTCGATAAAACCGCCTTTGCCGTCTTCCTCGTCCCACGCCTGGTAAATCATTTTGCCTTCGACGTTCTTCGGCTCCAGCAGGTATAAAAGATTCCAATTCGCCAGCGAGCGCAGCCAGCTGTATTCGCTGTCGTTATGCTTCTGGTCGTGATTGCCTTCGATGGTGATAACCGGAATCCCCGCGTCCTTCAGCAAGCTCAAGCCGGCGAAAGCATAATTCATCGTCTCTGGCGGCACATTCCGTTTATGAAAGAAATCGCCCGCCATAATCACGAAATCGACTTTTTCGCCGATGGCATATTTTCTAATGACATCAATCCAGGCATAAAAAAAATCTTTCGGACTTTCTTCCAGCTGATAACGCGTGCAGCCGAGATGAACGTCGGAAATGTGAAGGAATTTCATAAGATTATTATACCAATTTTGCGGGAATCGTGAATCGTAAATCGTGTATGGGTAGTGTCCTAATAAAGTGATGCTGATAGCCACGTCGTTTACGGCGTGGTCAAATGAGGGATAAATATCGAAAGGGCGTTTCAACGTCCTTTTTCTTGGGCTTGAGCCAATTCATTGTCTGGGAAGGACGTTGAAACGCCCTTTTATTGATTCGTTTTTTCCGACCACGTCCTGAAGGACGTGGCTATTTTTTCCGGCAACACTCTATTAGGACACTACCCGTGTATGGAATCTGTTTGCTCGAACATAAAATCTTTATTTTTCGTAAATCTTAAGCGGAAAAATTAAACACGCAGTTTACGATTCACGATTCACGATTTACTATTTACGGATTATGAACAAAGTCATTTTAATCACCGGCGCGTCGAGCGGCATCGGCAGGGAAACCGCGAAGCTTTTTCAAATCAAAAACTGGAAAGTCGCCGCGACGATGCGCTCGCCGGAAAAAGCCGGAGATTTGCAGAAGATTGCCGACGTCGAATGCTTTCGTCTGGACGTCACCGACACCGATTCGATAAAAGAGGCGATTGCCGCAGCGATTGAAAAATTCGGACGCCTCGACGCCGTCGTCAACAACGCCGGTTACGGCTTGGTCGGCGCGTTTGAAGCCGCGACCGAACAGCAAATCGAGAAACAATTTCAGACCAACGTCTTCGGCTTGATGAACGTCTGCCGCGAAATTCTGCCCGTTTTCCGCGAGCAAAAAGGCGGCATCATCGTCAACGTCGCTTCGATGGGCGGTCGCATCACGTTTCCGCTCTACAGCCTTTATCACGCGACGAAATGGGCGGTCGAAGGCTTTAGCGAGTCCCTGCAATACGAAGTCGAGCAATTCAACATCCGCATCAAAATCATCGAGCCGGGACCGATAAAAACCGACTTTTACGACCGCTCGATGGATTTAACGCGCAACGAAGGCTTGACGGCTTACGATTATTTCATCGACAAAGCGATGCCGAATATGCAGAAAGCCGGAGCCGACGCGCCCGACGGCTCAGTCGTCGCCGAAACGATTTACGAAGCCGTGACCGACAATTCAAAGAAAATGCGTTATCCGGTCAATTCCAAAATGGTTCTAACCGCGCGCAAGCTTCTGCCCGACAGCTTGTTTTTTAGAGTGGTGAAAGGCGCGGTTTTGAAATAATTTTTGCTCGACCGGATTTAGTGATAAAATTTCGACGCCGAAGGCTGCGAAAGATGCGTTGACTTTGTATTTACAGCTATCGGAAAGAGGGCGGCAAAGTTAGACGCATCCGTCCTACCAAAATTATTTTTTCCGCTTTATTTGATTCCCGCTTCGACAATCTTTTTCGCCTTAATCGCCGCAAAGCGTCCGAGCGGTTTAAATTGCTTGCCTTTCGCTTCATTATAAGAAATAAAAAAATGCTCGATTTCGTCAACCAGCGTTTCGTTTAAATCGCTCAATGATTTGACGTCTTCGTGGACGCGCGAATTGGCGGCGACGGCGATTAATCTATCGTTGCGTTCGGTTTTGCCGTCTTTTTCGGTTTGCTCGGCTTCGATGACGCCGACGAGACGCGCGGGAATCAGGCAGCCGACGAAAGCCGGTTCGTCCATCAGAACCAGAACGTCGAGCGGGTCGCCGTCGCCGCCGAGCGTGTTTGGAATAAAGCCGAAATCGAACGGGAAGGAATGCCCGACCGCCAGCACGCCGCCGAGCTTGAAAAGCCCGAGCTTTTCGTCAAACTCGTATTTGTTGCGGCTGCCTTTCGGCGTATCGACAATCACGTTGAGGTCGCCGGATTCTTCGTCAAACGGCGGAACTTTATCAAACAGATTCGCTTGTTTCTTCGGCATAAAATAATTTCGGCGGAAATGGGACGCTGATTTTTTAAGATTGATTAGGATTATTTAAGATTTATTTAAATAAAATCCTAATCAATCTTAATCAATCATAGTCAATCAGCGTTCCATTGTTTCTAAGCTTTTGCGCCCTTGCTGACGCGCGGGCTTCTGCTTCTTTCAAGTCGCTCTCGCTTTCATGCGCAGGCGTCCAAATTCGCGCAGAAGCGGTTTCAGATGCTGCACCGTTTCGTCGTGCGCGGCGTTGTTGGTGGCTAAAATGCCGTTGTGATTCTGCACGTCCGAAAGGTCGTAGCGCATCGGGGAGCCGAAAAGGTCGGTCATTTTTCCGCCCGCTTCTTCCAGAATAATCTGCGGCGCGCACGTGTCCCAAAATTTTGTGCGCGGGCTGAGATGAATGTATAAATCGCAGATTTGCTGCGCAATCAAGCCGATTTTGATGCCGACCGAGCCGCGCTGAATTTCCTGCCGGAATCCGAAATCTTCGATGATGCGATGCATTTTCGGGCTGCGATGAT
>DASVWG010000419.1:0-6966 GCA_036389695.1 Pyrinomonadaceae bacterium | reverse complement strand
TAGCCTTATGACTACCAAGCTAAACGTCAACATCGACCACGTCGCCACCGTTCGCGAAGCGCGTAAAACCATCGAGCCGAGCATCATCGCCGCCGCCGTCATCTGCGAAAAGGCGGGCGCGCACGGCATCACGGTTCACATTCGGCAAGACCGCCGCCACATTCAGGACCGCGACATACGCCTTTTGCGCGAAGCGGTGACGACTTATCTGAACGTCGAGATGGCGACCTCGCCGGAGATGCTTTCGATAGCCGTCCAGACTTTGCCGGACGCGATTTCGCTCGTGCCGGAAAATCGTATGGAAATCACGACCGAAGGCGGCTTGGACGTGGAAAATAATTTTGAAAACGTGCGCGCGGCGGTCGATAAACTGCGCGAGGCGGATATTTTTACGAGCGTTTTTATCGACCCGGATTTAAAACAAATCGAAGCCGCGCACCGCGCCGGCGCTCAGCAAATCGAAATCTGCACCGCCGAATATGCCGAAATGACGCTCGGCGCAAAATCCGCGCACGGCGAAGGCTTGGAACGCGCCGCAGCCGAGCTCGAACGCATAAGGCGCGCCGCCCGACACGCGCAGGAGCTCGGCTTGGTCGTCGCTGCCGGACACGGTTTAACTTACCGAAACATCGCCGCGCTCGCGCGAATGAGCGAGATTTCCGAATTCAACATCGGTCACAACATCGTTTCCCGCTCGATTTTCGTCGGCTTGGAGCAAGCCGTCCGCGAGATGATTGAGGCAATCCGGCAGGCTTAAAATAAGAGGTGACGGCAATGAATGACAGAGATTCAAGAGCTATCGAGATTACGGCTTTGTCCCTTTCTATTATTGTGACTGCGCTTGCGATGCTGCACGCCGGAGCCTGGAAAATCGATTTAGTAGGATTACTTATTATGCTTTTGACTATCTCTCCATACATTTGTCTATTTTTAGCTGACATCGGTCTGAGAAAAACAGCGCCGAATTTAAAGATGTCTTCAGTTTTTTGCGCCGCATCGCTTCTGATGCTTGGCTTTACGCTTTTAACATACATCGGCACGTTGGGAGACAGTTCGTCCACGTATGCTTTAATATTTCTGTTTGTTCCATTTTATTTATACGTCGGAGGCGCTATCTTTCTTGGAGGCGGTTTGTTATGGGCGTTATTATCGAAGGCGTCCGGAGATAAAAATACCTGACAAGTGTAATATTTCTGCAAAATATATGCTCGATGATTTAGAGCTCATGAACATTCACGCCCGCGCCTTGTTTATTCACGCTAACGAGTCGCGGATTTTGTTTGTCAACGAGCCGGACAATACGTCCGCGCCTGCTCCGCGTTTATTTTTGGGACGCACCCTGATAGGCAATATCCGGCGATTTCGCGCCGATTTGCCGGATAAACTTTGCAGGGAATTGGACGCGCTCTGCGCTGACGAGCCGCCGGTAAATACGGAGTTTAACGCGCCGCCGCGTCATTTTGAGACATTCATCCGGCTGCTTGAAAGCGATGCGCCCGTCGAGAGCGTGGAAAACGGTCTGGCGTATCAATTCATTAAAGACGAAATGCCTTTCGAACGCGTGACGGCTGTGACCGAAGATAATCCGGAAATATTGCAGGGCGGTTTTGAGAAGCTGATTGAAGAGCTTCCCGCCTGGCAGCCTTTTGTCGCGATGGTTCAGGAAAACCGCGCCGTCTCAATCTGTCGCAGCGTTCGCATCACGGCTGAAGCTCATGAAGCGGGCGTCGAGACATTGCCGGAGTTTCGCGGAAACGGCTACGCCGCAGAAGTCGTCTCCGAATGGGCGCGCCTTGTGCGGAAAGCCGGCGCGATTCCTCTCTACAGCACTTCCTTTGAGAATCACGCCTCGCAAGCCGTAACGCGAAAACTGGGATTAAAATGTTACGGCGTTAGTTTTCACATCACTTGATATTTCAAGCTTGAGTCGGGAAAAAGCGTTAAAAGCGAGCTTCTCCCGATTTCAAGCCACAGCTTGTAAAACTTCCAGCATTTGCGCGTGAATCAAGCCGTTGCTGGCGCAAATCGGCGGCGCGTAGATGCTGAAAGGCGAATCGTCGTAATAAGAAACGCGCCCGCCCGCTTCCGTTATCAGCAGAAGTCCAGCCGCCACGTCCCACGGATTTAAGCCTTCTTCCCAGAAACCGTCGAAGCGCCCGCAGGCGACATAAGCCATATCAATCGCCGCCGAGCCGTCGCGCCGGACGCCGCGCGAGCGCAGCAGAAATTCGGTTAAATGATGCGCGAAATTTTTTCTTTGCGCGAAATCATACGGAAAGCCCGTGACAATCAAAGCGTCGCCGAGATTTTCCGCGTCCGAGACGCGAATTTTTCTGCCGTTCAAGCTCGCGCCCTGTCCTTTTTCGGCGGCGAAAAGCTCGTCGCGCGTCGGGTCGTAAGTCACGCCGATAACGATTTCGCTCTTGTGTTCGAGCGCGAGCGTGACGCAGAAACACGGATAGCCGTGCGCGTAGTTCGTCGTGCCGTCGAGCGGGTCGATAATCCATTTCCAGACGTTTTCGCCTTCGATAACGGCAACCGTCTCGCCCGATTCTTCAGCCAGAATCGAATGGCGCGGATAATAACTGCGGATTCTTTCGACGATTAACTGCTCGGAAGCGAGGTCGGCTTCCGTCACCAGATTGATGTCGCCTTTTTTCGAGACTTTAATATTTCGTCCGAATTTTTCGAGCAGAATCTGTCCCGCGTCGCGCGCGGTTTGAATGGCAAAATTGAGCATTAGTCAATTTCAACGTGTCCGCTGCCCGCCTGTCAAGGAGCGCTTTTCGATTGCCGTTTTAAGGCAGAAACGCGACAGTCATGGAGCGTGTTCTTTAACGATAAGGTACACGCTCCATGACTGTCGCGTTTCTGCCAAACTTATTTTTTAGCGAAAGAAAATATCGACGTAATCCGCCGCCTCGTCGCACGGATTGTCAATCTGCCGCATTCGCCAGTATTTTCTTTTGCCCGTAATTCTGAACGTAAAATCGCCGTCCCGGACGCACGGCTTGCCGCCGTTGATGTGGCTGATTTGAGTCACGATTTTTCCGCTGAAGGAAAATTCTTTCGCGTCAATCGAGGTGATGATGCCGTCGACCGTCAGAAAATCCGTGCCGCCGCGCTGGCGCTGGCTGCCCTTCAGATAGAAAACGCCGTTTCTTTGCGTGACGTTTGCCGCGCCGAAATAATCCCAGCTAATCCATTGCAGAGAAAGCCTGTGCCTGCCCAGAAGCATCGCTTTCGCGCTCGCGTCGTTGACCGCAGTTTTTTCCTGCGCGAAAGACGAAACGACCAGAACGGAAAGAATTAAAACGCTCGCCCGGATTATTTTTTTCAACATAAAATTCCTCTGCTGGGGAGGACGCTGCGGCTAATTCGTTTTTGCTTTTGCCTTCCGGAAAAAATTTTCGCTTAAACGCAGAAATTCCCGCACCTGCGCGTCCCAGTAAACCCACGTATGCCCGCCGGGAAGCTGCCGGTATTCGTGCCTGATTTTTTTCTCGACGAGCAGATTCATAAAATCGCGATTGTTGGGCGCGAATATGTCTTCCGTGCCGCAATCGAAATAAAAAAACGGCAGTTCTTTCGATTTTTCGGCAGGTATTTCGCGGATGATTCGGAAAATATCGTTTGCCTTGCGCGTTTCGCTTGTCTCGTTGCCGAAAACGCTGTCGATGGATTTGATAATCCACGCGCTCGTGTTTTTCTCGTTGAGCGAAGCCGCGTTGTGGACGCCGCTGAACGAACCGGCGAGAACGAATTTTTCGGGATATTTCAGAGCGAATTTAAACGCGCCGTAGCCGCCCATCGAAAGTCCGGCAATCGCGCGGCTGTTTCGGTCGGCAAAGGTGCGGAATTTTTTGTCGATTTCGGGAATCAATTCGTCGGCGATGTATGTTTCGTAGCGGTCGTTTGGAAGGCTCGCGCTGTCGGTATACCAGCCGTCGCCGCCTTCGGGCGTGACGATTATAAAATTGTATGGCGCGGCATATTCGGCGAGCTTCGTTTTGTCCGTCCAGTTGTCAAAATGCCCGCCCAGACCGTGAAGCAGGTAAATGACCGGATAGCGCTCATTCGCTTTTTCTTTCGCGTCGTAACCGTTCGGAAAGATAACGCGATACGGCATTTCCCGCGCCGTCAGCCTGCTTTCGAGCTGTAAAGTTTGAACACGGGAAACGCCGCCCGCAACTGATTTTTCGGCATTTGGCTGACTCTGCTGCGCCGGTGCCGACACAGACAGCACAAACACAAACAGCAGCCATAAAAACCGTCCGAAAATTCGGTGTTTATTCATCTTTAAAGAATAAAAAGCCGGAACGCCGCGCGCCCTTGAAAAGGGTAAAGGCGAAAGCAGAATAATTCTTTAACATTATCGCTGCGCCTTTACCCTTTTGCCTTTTTTAAAACCAGCGCCCGAACCAGCTGCCTTTGTTTTCCTCGTGGTGCGCGATTTGCGCCAGCTCGCCCGCGTCGAGCCAGACGCCGTGACAATTGTTGCAGACATCGACTTTAATATTCTCGAAATTCGACTCGACCAGATTGCCGTGACATTTCGGGCATTGCAGCGACGAGGCTTCCGCCGCCTCAGCCTGAAGCTTATTGCGCATTTTTTCGATTAGCTCCTGCTCCCTGCGGCGAAAATATTCGTTTTCCAGCGCTTGCCCGCGTTCTTCTAAAGTTATTTCCGATGACATAAAATTTTTGCTCCTTAAATAGAAATTGATTTAAGAAAAAAATATCACAAATTAGAAGAAGACAGAAGACGGAAGTCAGAAGACAGAAGCTAATGGTCAATCTGAATTTAAATATTCAAAATTCAGCCGCCTTCCGACTTCCGTCTTCTGACTTCTCTTCAATCTTAGCTGTTCGGGATTTTCGACGTTTCCGTCTGCACCGAGCGGACGCGGTGGCGGGCTTTTTTGGCGCGGCGGATGGTGTTGCGGCGTTTCAGACTCGTTTCCGCCCAGTTGGACATTTGTTTGAGCGGATGCCATTCGAACTCGTCGAGCGGCAGAACTTCGCTCGAAGCGTCTTTCAGGCGCAAGGTTCCGATGGCAATCAGAAACATCAGGGCGTTGAAAACAAAACCGACCGCGATAACCAGTTCGCCCGGCGCGAGCCCGACCTGCGCGCGCTGCGTGAAAACTTCGAGCGACGGCGCGGGATACGGGTGAATGTAAACTTTCAGGCTCCAGCTCAAAGCGAGCAGAATAAAAATCCAGATGTAGTTGCTGCGCAGGCGACGACCGACGGCTTCCCATTCGCTGATGGTGAAATGCGGCGAAATCAAATCAGCCGAAATATGGTCAGCCCATTCCTGGTCGGGCGCAATCGTCCGGTGCGAGAGCATCGGCGCGAAATAACCCGTCTCCAAAACGCGCACGCGGCTCGCCCAAACCTCGTAATAACGATAGCGCCGCGCTTCCATAAACATAAAAATCGCCACCAGAATCGAGTTTATCGGAATCACGAACGGCGGATTATCGGGCGAGCTGAAGACGAACGAAAGCGTCGCGCCGGTCGTAATCACCGCCCAGTTCGTCGTCGCGTCCAGACGGCTGCGCCAGACGTTCGACCGCTGCACCTCGCCGCGATAAAAATGCACCATCGCCGTATTAAATTCCGAAGCCGAAAGCTTCTGCGGAATGGCAATCGGATTATTTTTCGGCTTTTCGCTGCGGGCACGAACTTCTTCGGCGAGTGATTTAACAAGCGGGCTGGCTTGGCTGATGTGAATGTCATCATCGTCGGCGGCATAGCCTGCCGTCCGAACTTCATCTCTCATAAGGCATTTATTTTGAGCCGGGGAGCGCACGGAATCGACTCAATTTAAGTTTAACACTTTACAGGTTTGATGCAAGAAAAATTAAGCCGGGAGTGATAGACGAGAGATAAAAATAAATCTTTCTTCCCAGTAAAATCTATGACATTTCGACATAATGTTTCTAAATTGATTAAAACAAAAGTTATGTATAAAACACGCTTCTTAAAAGAAGTAACATTTTCCTGAATTTTATCATAGATATTGAGCCTGAAATTCCAATAAGTAAGTATTGACTGCCAGCTCTGCGCTAATCTTTGTTGCCGGTGGAGCAGGCGGAAAATTATAAAGTTGAGTATTGGTGAATAAATTTCGGGAGTTCGGAATTAGAAAGTGAGAAATTGAAATTATGTATCCAATGCAACAAGTCCTGCCAAAGTATGTGGTTTGCAGACACACAGACCAGATACAATTTGGTCCCTACGATCAACAAACCATCCTGAATTTTGTTCAAAACGGAACATTGTCAGAACGTGATTTGGTTTGGAATCCCGATATGCCGAACTGGGTAATGATTGGAACTCTAATGAAGGAGCACTCCATGATTGCTCAAACGCAGGCAGCAGATCAAAAAGGCTCGCCGATTCACATTCAAACAGCAATGGTCGTTATGGCGTTAGACGGAGTCTGGCAAGTTCTTGAAGTTCCCGGTTATGTTATGGCTTTCGTTCCCGGTTTGATTCTTTCTTTCATAATAGGAGTTATTACTTATTACGTAACAAAAAGTATTCAAATGAAAACGGCGGGCGATAGCGAGGACGAAGCGCACTCAAAAGCGCTAACTATGGCTGTCCTGTGCGGAGTTCCCTTTCCATTTTTAGGAACGATTGTCGGAGGCTATTTTCTTATTTGGGCAGGCTTAAAAGGCTCAAGAACGAAATCATTGGCAACTAGATTTCTGTCCAGGTAAAGAAGGTCTATGTAAACGCTCCGGCAAAGCAGCGCTGAACAACTCAATGAACGTGGGCGCAAAACAGCGAATTTGTTATCACGCTGTTATCTGACTCTTTGCTTTTGCCTGAATCGGACAATACACACATTTGGTAGTGTCCTAATAGAGTGTTGCCGGAAAAAACAGCCACGTCCTTCAGGACGTGGTCGGAAAAAACGAATCAATAAAAGGGCGTTTCAACGTCCTTCCC
>DASVWG010000418.1:0-1884 GCA_036389695.1 Pyrinomonadaceae bacterium | reverse complement strand
GGGGCAATTAGCAGTGTCTAACAGAAAAATTTTTCGCCGCAAAAAGGAAAAACTATGATTTTCAAACGTCAGTCCGGGAAAATTCTGTCAGCATGCCTGATTTTTGTCTTTTCAACTTCGTCAGCCGTCGTCAACCTGCGCGCACACGACGTCAGTCGGAGCAAAACTGCTGCAACTGAAGACATCGAGGCGCACCGGAAGACCGACTTCGGTTTTACCGGCTTCGACCAACTCAACCGGCAACTGCAAAAAGATTTTAACGACTTCGATTACGCGGCGAGCACCGCCGCCTATAGAAATAGTCTGCGGCTGGCTGCCGCGGCTGCCGACTCGCATCTGTTCGGTCAGTGGTCGCCGGTCATCAGTCTGCCGGTTGTCCCGATTCACGTCGCCATTTTGCCGAATCAGAGGGTTTTGATGTGGGACTCGGTCGGCGATTTGCCGACGGAAAGTTACGAGGTTCACGACACCACGCGCGCCATTGTCTGGAATCCGGCGGACGGCACTTTTGTGCGCCGGGACGTGAACACCGGCTTTAACATCTTCTGTGCCGGTCACGCCGCGCTGCCAAACGGAAAACAATTTATCGCGGGCGGAAATCTGAACAGCAACCTCGACGGTCTGAACACGATGCACACGTTCGACTCGACAAACAGCTCGTGGTCTATGATCGGGCGTATGAACGAGGGCGGGCGCTGGTATCCGTCGGTTACGGCGCTGGCGAACGGTGAGATGCTCATCACCTCCGGCGGACCGGTGACGTCGGAAGTTTACGGCACGAACGGTGCGGTGCGGTCTTTGACGAACGCCGTGCTCGCGATGCCGCTCTACCCGTGGCTCACGGCGGCGCCGAACGGGCGCGCCTTTTATTTCGGACCGGACAACACTCTGGGCTACATGACTACGAGCGGAAGCGGCGCCTGGCAATATCTGGGTGAGCGCGACGGGTTTAACCGAACTTACGGCTCTTACGCGATGTATGATGCCGGAAAAATTTTGGCGACCGGCGGCGGCGACTCGACCGCGCATACGGTCGTGATTAACATCAACGGCACGACGCCGAGCGTGACACGCGCCGGCGACTTGAACACCGGTCGTCGCCAACACAATCTGACGGTTCTGCCGGACGGCAAGGTTCTCGCGACGGGCGGAAACTATAACGGTGAATCTCTGGTGGATGTTAACGCGGGCGTCTATACCGCCGAGTTGTGGGATCCGGCGAACGGACGTTGGCAGCCCCTCTCGAGTATGCAGCGCACACGCCAGTATCACTCGACCGCCGCGCTGCTGCCCGACGGCAGAGTTCTGGTCGGCGGCGGCGGTATCTGCGGCGCATGCTACAACCAAAATTATCTGGAAAAAAACTTCGAGATTTTTTCGCCGCCCTATCTGTTCAAGACCGACGGCAGCGGCGGACTCGCGACGCGACCGACAATTCTCTCCGCGCCTTCGACGACTACATATCGCGACCAGTTCAATATCACAACGGAAGTCTCTAAAAACGTTCGTCAGGTCGTCCTGATCCGACCGTCCTCGGTGACGCATTCGGTCAACTTCGAGCAGAGACGAATTCCTCTGAGCTTTTCGGCGAACAAAAACGGCATCCGCGTCACAGCGCCGAACAGCGCCAACAGTGCCCCGCCGGGATACTACATGCTGTTTATCATCGACGCTCAGGGTGTTCCCTCGGTTGCGAAAATGATTAAACTGGGATAAAACGCTCAACGGCTTCGAAACAATTGGTCTTGGCGACTGCCGCCGATTAATACGAAACTAATTCTGCTTCGACAATTGAGCGCTGTTTTCGCCGATTAAGCTCAATTATTAACCGCAAAAATCGGAAAGCCGAAAGATAATTTTTCCGGCTTTCCGATTTTTAATTTT
>DASVWG010000417.1:0-2831 GCA_036389695.1 Pyrinomonadaceae bacterium | reverse complement strand
AAGTGCAAAATGCAAAATAGAAACACTTTCTTCATTTTGCATTTTGCACTTTGCGTTTTGCGTTTTCGCCGCCTTTGCTGACGCGCGGGCTTCTGCCTCGACATTCCCGAAAAAATTTGACATTAGCGAAATTACTGGTAGAAACTAATTCCAAGCTCATTCAAAAATTCAAAAGGAATCAAACGTATGAAAACCGGAATTCGTAAATTTATCGCTCTTGGTCTGTTTGCGGCGATACTGCTCGGCTCGCCGCAATTTTTGCTGGCGCAAACTCCGCGCCTTGTCGGCGAATTGACGATTACTTCGACCGGCGACGGCGGTTTTGTCACGGTCAACGGCGAGCGCGTCGTCAGCGGTCGCTCGATAACCTCGCCGTCGGACATCAGCACTTCGCCGCAGGCGAGGGCGAAAATATCGCTCGCGCAGACCGGAACGGTTTTGCTTGAGCCGAATTCCAGACTGAATTTATCTTTCGCCAGCGCGGGCATTTCCGGCGAATTTTTTGACGGCGAAGTGACGATAGAAACCGTTCCGAACACGAGCGTCAATATTCTGACCGCCGACGGAACTCTGACGATTCCGAACCGCAGCCAGGTCAACGTCATAAAAATTTCCAAAGACGGCGGCAGAACGCGCATCAATACTCTGACCGGACAGGCGATGTTTAATAATGTTCCGGTCTCTGCCGGAGAATTTTATCCGCAGCCGACCTCGACGCCCGATAAAACCGGCGGCTCGAATCGTTCCGGCGGCGGCAATTCGGTTCTTCTCATCGCGCTGCTGGGCGCGGCTGGCGGCGCGGCTGTTCTGGCTTTGCTGGCTTCTTCAAATAACGACGATAATTCGCCGGTCAGCCCGACGAGATAAAAATAAAAATCAAACAAAACAAATAATTTAACGGAGATTTACAGATGACCAATCCCGAACAGGTGATTTCTGAACAACAAACCGCCAACGAAACCTCAACGGAAAACGAGATTGCAGCTTACGCAGAAATTTTCTGCAAAATAATGTCGCAGCTCAACGTCGTCGCTCTGGAGCAGACAAAAGGTTTATTAAACATCGCCGTCACCGCCGCTGAAAAGCTTCACTCGCTGAATTCTTCGGCGCAGGCAAATAACGGGGAACTCGCCGGATTTATCAATCAATTAAAAAGCACCGCCGACAATCTCAGCCAGACTAATCAACCGACGCCGGAAAATTTATCAGCCCAATCCGCGCCGAATCCTGAAATTTTTGCGGCAATCGTCGAACAAGCGCTCAGCAACGCGATTCACAACAGCGTCAACAATCAACAACAGCTAAACGTCACCGGCGCGGCGATTTTAACCCAGGCGGCGGCGTTGCTGCTGTCGTCAGGCGAAAAGCAAAATTGAATCTGAAAACCCGGCTCAAGAAAAACTCAAGTCCGCTGGTGCATAGTAATAATCACAGGGCAACTTAATAGAGCGGGCACGGGAAGGCAGCGCAAACAGGCGTTTTCGAAAGGAAACGCCTGTTTACTCTGTTCGATACGGACGCCCGCGCTAAAATAAGAATATTTTCGGTTTCAGCCGGCATCAGGCTTGACGAAAATATTTCCAGCCGGATAAATTGCGCTTGCCATTTGAGACCCGACAGGCATAAAGTGTAAATACTTTTCCCTGATTTACGGTATAAAACTTTCTAAATTCTATTTAACGGAGGATTCTCTTATGCAGAAGCGTTTTTTCTTTTCACCGTTTTTTCTTTCCTTATTGTTGGTTTGTGTTTTGCTGGCGACTTCCAGCCGCGTCGAGGCGATTACCTACGGCTACGTCGATACAAACAATACCTACAGTAATGTCGGGGCATTTATCGTCAAAGCGCCGAACGGGCAAATTTTCACGCTTTGTTCCGGCACGCTGATTACGCCCAACGTTTTTCTGACTGCCAGCCATTGCACGCAGTATTTTACGGACGTGCTGGCTCCGCTCGGCTACACGGCGTATGTCAGTTTTGACAAATTAATTCCGATTGGAAGCCAAACCACCCGCAAAACCAATTTACTGGCGGTGTCTTCGGTCGTCACTAATCCGTATTACAATCAGAGCCAGAGCGATTCGGGCGACGTCGGAGTTTTAATACTTCAATCCAACGTGCGAGGCATTACGCCGGCGACGCTTCCGGAATGCGGATTACTGGACGATTTGGCGGCGCAGGGCGAGCTGGCGGACGCCGTGTTTACGGCTGCCGGATACGGGTTGCAGAATCGCGTGGTCGGCGGCGGACAGCCGCATTTTGAAGATGCCAATCCGGTGCCGAGAATGTATGCTTTTTCGAGCTTTAATTCTTTAACGCCCGGCTACCTGAGATTATCGCAAAACCCCGCGACCGGTAACGGCGGCACTTGTTACGGCGATTCGGGCGGACCGAATTTTCTGACTGTTGACGGACAACAGATTCTGGTCGCCGTCACAACGACCGGCGACACAGCTTGCCGTTCGACAAACGTCGATTACCGTCTCGACACGGCGTCGGCACAAGCCTTTTTTACGTATGTTAATTCGACATACGGCACTTCAATCCCGACTTCTACGTGTCAGTAATCGAAAGAAATATGGCGTATCTTCTATCGGATTGAAGAATGGATACACTTTCAAAAGGAAAAGACTCAACCGTTTTGGTTGAGTCTTTTCCATAAAGAATAAAAGAAACTGAGTACCAGAGGAGGGACTTGAACCCACACGCCCTTGCGGGCAACGGATTTTGAGTCCGCCGCGTCTGCCATTCCGCCACTCGGGCCCGGCGGCAGCGTATCCGTCGGCCCCGGCGTACCCGGCGGTAACGGATCCAATGGCCGGGGAAGGGGT
>DASVWG010000416.1:0-3466 GCA_036389695.1 Pyrinomonadaceae bacterium | reverse complement strand
CGCCGTATTTTTTGCCGACTTCGCTGCCGAGTGCGCCGCCGACCAGCGCGCCCGCAAACGTGCCGACGACCGGCACAATCGTCGAGCCGATTGCCGCGCCCGTAATCACGCCCGCGCCGAGTCCGGAAAGCTTTCCGGTTTTTTCGTTTTCGGTTTCTTCCGTCTGTCCGGCGGCTTTATTATCTTTTTCTTTTTTCATCGCGATTTCCTTTTCTTATTTAATGAAGAATTTTGCGGGCTAATTTAGATTAACGCTCAAATTATAAAAAATGTTTAATCCAATGCCCGTTTCAAATTTATCACAAAATGCCTTTATCTTTTAACCATTTATTTGCTGCCTCGCGCGGCGCGCGCTTGTTTGCGTCAACTTCGAAATTTAATTTCCGCATTTCTTCGGTCGAAATGGCGCGGTTTAAACGCTCGAAAGTTTCGCGCAGAATTTCCGATTTATCGGCGCGTGCGACGAAAACGCCTTCATACGGCGGAAAATAACGGCGGTCGTCTTCGAGCTGAAAAAGGTCGAGCGAGGCAATCAAGCCGTCGGTCGAATTTCCCGCAATCAAATCGACTTCGCCCGCCGCCAGCGTGCGATACGTCAGCGACAAATCCATCTCGCGCGGCTGGCGGGCGAAATTAAGGTTATACGCTTTGGCAAATCCGCGATAACCGTCGGCGCGCGACATAAAATCCTGACCGAATCCGGCTTGCCAGCTTCGCGCGTGCGGCACGGCGTCGGAAATCGTTTTTAAATTCAATTTTCGGGCGACATCGCCGCGCACCAAAATCGCAAAATCGTTGGCAAAACCGAGCGGCGGGCTTAAGCTCAGATTAAATTTTTCGGCGTATTCGCGCCGCGTCTGTTCGTAAACTTCCTGCGGGTTCGTCACCGGCTGATGCTTCAAAATCGCCGTGAAAGCCGTGCCCGTGTATTCGGGATACACGTCGATTTGATTCGCCAGAAGCGCGTCGTGCGCGAGATTTCCGCCGAGCTCGAATTGCCGTTCGACAATGATTCCTTTTTTCTCCAAAGCTTGCGCCAGAATCTCCGCCAGAATCACCGATTCGGTGAAATCTTTCGAGCCGACCCGCACTTTTTGCAGCGGATTTTCGGCATCAGTTTGCAAATTTGAAACTTCGGATTTGAAATTCGGCATAAAGCTCAAGCCGAGCAGAAGCGCGACCATCGCCGTCGCCGCGACCGCGATAAATTTTCTTTTCGCCGGAGAAACGCGATTTCTGAAATCGAAGGATTTCTCGAACTGCCCAAGCGCGAAATCCGCCGCGAGAGCCAAGATAGCCGAAGAAATCGCGCCCGCCAGCAGCAGATTATTATCGTTTTGCCTTAACCCTCGAAAAATATAAGTTCCCAAACCGCCCGCGCCGACCGCCGCCGCCACTGTCGCCACGCCGACCGCAATGACGACCGCCACGCGAATTCCGGTTAAAATAACGGGCGCGGCAAGCGGCAATTCGACCATTTTCAAAACCTGCCAATCGGTCATTCCCATCGCCGTCGCCGCTTCGCGCACTTTGGCATCGACGCCTAAGATTCCCGTCACCGTGTTGCGAATAACGGGCAAAAAAGAATAAAGCGCGAGCGCGATAATCGCCGTCGTCCTGCCGATGCCGCCGATAAACGGAATCGGAATCAGCAGACCGAACAGCGCGAGACTCGGAATCGTCTGCATTATGTTGGCAATGCCCAGAACCGGCGTTTGCAGCTCTTTGACGCGCGTCAGCAAAACGCCGAGCGGCACGCCGAGCAAAACCGCCGCGCCGGTCGAGACGAAAACCAGAAAAATATGCTCGCGCGTTAAAACGAGCAGCTCCGCCCAGTTTTGTTGTAGAAATTGCAGGAAACTCATCTTTGCAAGCAGGATTGTAACAGAAAACGCGGGCGCGAAAGCAACTAAAAACGAAACTCGCCGCATCGTTTAAGTGAAAAGGAAAAACGCCGATGACCAAACAAAAATTCGATGTTAATAATCTCCGCGTCGCCTCGCCGTGTTCCGTCGGTTGGGAAACGATGTCGGGCGACGAGCGCGTTCGCCGTTGTCAATCCTGCGAGCTGAACGTTTACAACATCGCGGAAATGACGCGCAAAGAAGCGGAAAATTTAATCGTCAATCGCGAAGGACGCGTTTGCCTGAGGCTTTACAAACGCGCCGACGGAACAATTTTGACGAAAGATTGTCCAATCGGACTGCGCGCTTATCAAAAACGAGCGGCGCGGCTGGCGGGCGCGGCTTTCGCGGCGATTCTCGGCTTGTTTTCCGTTTCTTTCGGACAGAAAAACGATAAAAACGCGGTTGACGCTTCAAAAGTAAAAATCGTCCGCACCGTCAATCAAAATCAGGAAAGCATTTTGAGCGGAGTTATTCTCGACCCGACCGGCGCGGTCGTTCCGGGCGCTGAAATAATGCTTTACAGAAACAGCGACAAAGAAACCTTCAGAATTACCGCCGACGCAGACGGAAATTATATTTTTAAAACGCTTTCAGCCGGAGTTTACACTCTCCAAATCAGAGAATGGGCGGGCTTTAAGAAATACAAAATCGTCAATCTGAAAATTAGAAACGCGGAAAAAATTCGGCTTGACATTTTTCTCGAACCGAATGCCGGAAGTATTACGGTCGGCATTTTTATGGAAGACGCGCAAATCGATACGACATCAAACACCGTAACAACCACAATTACGAACCGGATGATAGACACCATTCCGCATTAAAGACTGACGGTTTCCAGGTAATTGCGCGCGAGCGGCAAATCCGATTTCATAAAATTTTCCGGCGTGTCGACGAGCGCGATTCTGCCTTTGTCCATCAGGCAAATTCTCGTTGCCAGCACAAACGCTTCCTGTAAATCGTGCGTCACGAAGACGGCGGTTTTACCTAATTCTCTGACCAATGCTGCAAATTCCTTTTGCAGATTGGTGCGTGTTATCGCGTCGAGCGCGCCGAACGGCTCGTCCAGAAGAAGCAAATCGGGATTAGCCGCCAGCGCCCGCGCGACGCCGACGCGCTGACGCTGACCGCCGGAAAGCTCGTGCGGAAAACGCGCGGCGAATTTTTCCGGCTTCAGCCCGACGAGTTCGAGCATTTCCGCCGCCCGCGCGCGTTTTTCGGCTTCGCTCCAATTTTCCAAATCCGGCACGAGCGCGACATTCCGCTCAATCGTAAAATGCGGAAAAAGCCCGCCTTCCTGCAAAACGTAGCCAATCTGCCGCCGCAGCTTTATCGCGTCCCAAACGGTTGTAGATTTTCCTTCGACCAGAACTTCGCCGCCGGTCGGCTCATATAAACGATTGATTAATTTCAAAGTCGTCGTCTTGCCGCAGCCTGATTCGCCGAGCAGGACGAGCGTTTCGCCGCGAAAAATTTCCAGATTCAAATCATCGAGAATCCGCGCGCCGTCGATTTCAAAACCGACGCGCCGAAATTCGACCATCGGCTGCTGATTTCCAGTC
>DASVWG010000415.1:0-15433 GCA_036389695.1 Pyrinomonadaceae bacterium | reverse complement strand
CTTCAATCGAAAAGGTGATTTTCGTATTATTTTCGCCTGCCGACAGTGAATATTTTATTTAAAAGCGCGAGTTTAAAGCTTGCGCTTTTTTTGTGGCAGTTTCTGCAAATAAACTTGACAACAACTCACTCACATATTATTCTATAAACACATTCAACTTGCTGTTGTCTTTTGGTGAGAAACGGCTTGATGAGAAGCAATAGCGATTATAAGTTCGGAGAAGTTAAGAAATGAGTAAAATTATTGGAATCGATTTAGGGACGACGAACTCGGTCGTCGCCGTGATGGAAGGCGGCGAGCCGGTGGTCATCACCAACGAAGAAGGCGGGCGCACAACGCCGTCGGTGGTTGCGTTTACAAAAGACGGCAATCGCCTGGTCGGACAAGTTGCCAAGCGTCAAGCCGTGACGAATCCCGAAAATACGCTGTATTCGATTAAGCGTTTTATGGGACGAAAATATGAAGAAGTGCAGGGCGAAATCAAACAAGTGCCCTTTAAAGTAGAAAAAGCCTCGAACGGCGACGTGCGCATCGACGCGCAGGGCAAGCAATACAGCCCGCCGGAAGTTTCGGCGATGGTTTTGCAGAAACTCAAAAAAGCCGCCGAAGATTATCTCGGCGCAAAAGTCGACAAAGCGGTCATCACCGTTCCGGCGTATTTTAACGACGCGCAGCGTCAGGCGACGAAAGACGCCGGAAAAATCGCCGGTCTCGAAGTGATGCGCATCGTCAACGAACCGACCGCCGCCGCTTTGGCTTACGGTCTGGACAAGAAAAAAGACGAAACGATTGCCGTTTTCGACTTCGGCGGCGGAACGTTCGATATTTCCGTTCTGGAAGTCGGCGAAGGCGTCGTCGAAGTGAAATCGACGAACGGCGACACGCACCTGGGCGGCGACGACATCGACGAAGCGTTGATTAAATGGATTATCGACGAATTCAAAAAAGACCAGGGCATCGATTTGACGGCTGACAAGATGGCTTTGCAGCGTCTGAAAGAATCGGCGGAAAAAGCGAAAGTCGAGCTTTCGAGCGCGATGGAAACCGAAATCAATTTGCCGTTTATCACGGCTGACCAATCGGGACCGAAGCATCTGGTGATGAAAATGACGCGGACGAAATTTGAAGCGTTGACCGAGCCGCTTTTGAAACGCCTGATGCCGCCCGTCGAGCAGGCGATTAAAGACGCCGGACTCGAAAAAGGACAGATTGACGAAATCGTGCTGGTCGGCGGTTCGACGCGTATCCCGAAAGTTCAGGAAATGGTCAAGGAATTTTTCGGAAAAGAGCCGAACAAATCCGTCAACCCGGACGAAGTGGTCGCGCTCGGCGCGGCGGTTCAGGCGGCGGTTCTCGGCGGCGAAAAAACGGATATTCTGCTGCTCGACGTGACGCCTCTCAGCTTAGGCATCGAGACTCTGGGCGGCGTAATGACGCAGATGATTCCGCGCAACACGACGATTCCCACGCGCAAGTCGGAAATCTTTTCGACCGCTTCGGACAATCAAACCAGCGTCGAAGTTCACGTCCTGCAGGGCGAGCGCCCGATGGCTTCCGACAATAAAACGCTCGGAAAATTCCATCTGGTCGGCATTCCGCCCGCACCGCGCGGCGTTCCGCAGGTTGAAGTGACGTTTGACATCGACGCCAACGGCATCGTCAACGTTTCGGCGAAAGACGTCGGCACGGGACGCGAGCAGAAGATTACGATTACGGCATCATCGGGCTTGTCGAAAGAAGAAATCGACAAGATGATGAAAGACGCCGAATCGCACGCGGGCGAAGACACCAAGCGTAAGGAAACCATCGAAGCGCGCAACCGTCTGGACGGACTTGTCTACTCGGTCGAAAAATCTTTCGGCGAGAATAAAGACAAGCTCGACGCGGGCGCGGCAGGCGAAATCGAAGCCGCCATCTCCGAATCGAAAACCGCTCTCGGCGGCGACGACTCGGACGCGATGAACAACGCGTTCAACCGTCTGCAAACGGCTTCGCACAAACTCGCGGAAGTGCTCTACAGCCAAGCTGGCGCAGCGCAGTCCGGCGGCGGAACCGAAACCAGCGGCGGCGAACAAGCCTCTTCGGCAAGCGCGGGCGCGAGCGATACATCTTCAAGCTCGGGCGACGACAACGTCATCGACGCCGAATACGTTGATGTTGACGAAGAGAAAAAGTAATTCGTTAATCGTAAATCGTAAATCGTGAACAGAATTTCATCTGTTCACGATTTACGATTCCTTTGAGGTTATTAGGAATTAAACGAAAAAGCGATGACCGTTCAAATTGAAATTGACGAAAAATTATGGGCGGAAGCCGATGCTCTGGCAAAAGACTTGCAAATAGATCGTTCTGAAATTTTTCAAGATACTTTGCATGAAGTTTTGCGGAAGCTAAGGCTTATTGAAAAAGACCAAAAAACTATCGAGAGTTACAGAAGTTTTCCGCAGCAGCCCGAAGAATACGAAATCTGGCAGGACGAGCAGGTTTGGGAGGACAAATGATTCAGGGCGACGTTTATCGTTATAGTTTCAAGGAACCCGACAAACGCCGCCCTGTTTTAATTTTGACTCGCAATTCTTTGATTCCGGAATTAAATGCAATAACCGTTGTTCCGATTACGACAACTATTCGTGATGCCGGAACACAAGTTTTAATTGATGAGAGCGATGGAATGTGGGAAGCGTGTGCGATTAATCTGGCGTCAGTTCAAACCGTTCCGAAAGACAAAATAAGCGGTTATATAACGCATCTCTCCGACGGTAGAATGCAGGAAGTTTTTGAAGCAATCAAATATACATTCGGTTTTGATAAATAAGTGGCAAACAAAGATTATTACGGCATACTCGGTATAAAAAAAGACGCCAAGGCGGACGAGATTAAAAAAGCTTATCGCCGCCTGGCGCGCAAGCATCATCCGGACGTGAATCCGAATGATAAAGCGTCCGAGGATAAATTTAAGGAAGTCCAGGAAGCCTACGACGTTCTTTCCGACGAGAAAAAACGTAAAGTATACGACCGTTTCGGCTATTATAACGACAATCTCGACCCTGATTCGCCGTTCGGCGCGGGCGCCGGTGCGGGCAGCGGCGCGGGCGGATTCGATTTTTCGGGTTTTTCGTGGGATACAGGCTCGACGACCGGCTCGAGCGGCGGCGGGACGAGCTTTCGAGACATTTTCTCAGACCTTTTCGGCGGCAGCAGCCGGACGCAGCAAACACAGCCCGAGCCGCCGCGCCCGCTGCCGAAAAAAGGCAAAGACATTGAAATTCCGCTCGCCTTGTCGTTTGAAGAATCGGTGACGGGCTTGACGACGAATCTGACGGTTGACCGCTCCGAGCAGTGCTCGCGCTGTCAGGGCGCGGGCGATACGGGCGGTCCGGTCGTCGTTTGCCCGACCTGTCACGGCAGCGGACAGGTGCAGAAACAGGGCGGGCGATTGCAGTTTTCGCAGACCTGCCCCGATTGCGAAGGAAGCGGCAGACGCCGCCAGCCTTGCTCGGTTTGCCACGGTAAAGGCGTGACGCCGAAAACCGAGCAGGTGAAAGTTCGCATTCCGGCGGGCGTCGATACGGGCTCGCGCGTGCGGATTCCGAAAAAAGGTCACGGCGGGCGTCTTGGGGCTGAGCCGGGCGATTTATTTATTATTACAAATGTCGGCAAGCACCGGTTTTTTACGCGTAAGGGCGATAATATCTATGTGACCGTGCCGATAACCGTGCCGGAGGCGGCGCTCGGCGCGAAGATTGAAGTGCCGACCGTCGAAGGCAGAGCGCAATTGAAAATCCCTGCGGGCACGCAGTCCGGACAGAAATTTCGCCTGCGCGAGCGCGGCGTTCCATCTTTGAGAAACCCGCAATTGCGCGGCGACCAGTTTGTCGAAGTGCAGATAACTCTGCCGCGAATTATTTCGGAAGAATCGAAGGAAATTCTGCGCGAGTTTGAAAAAGCGAATGCGGAAAATCCGCGCAAGGCGATGGGTTTGGAATAGTTTTGAATTATGAGTTTTGAATTATGAGTTTAAAACAAAGACTCAAAATAATTTAAAACTCAAAACTTAAAATTCAAAATTTATGAAGAAGAAGGTTAAGACATACACAATCAGCGCCGTTGCCGAGCTTTTTGACGTTCATCCGCAGACTTTGCGGCTTTATGAGCGCGAGGGCTTGCTGAAACCTTCGCGCTCGGAAGGCAACACGCGGCTTTACACCGACACCGACCTTGAACGGCTGGAAGTTATTCTCTCGCTGACGCGCGATTTGGGCGTCAATCTGGCGGGCGTCGAAATTATCCTGAATATGCGCGAGAAAATGGATGCGATGCAGCACGAATTTGAGCGCTTTTTCGAATATCTGCGCACGCACGCCAACGAATTTCCGCGTCCGTCCGAACAGCTTTCCGAATCCGAAGCGCTGATTCCGATTTCGCGGCTCGTCCTGATGCAGCAGAGCCGCCGCCGAGAAAACGGCGACGACGAATAATTTTACTCGCATTTAATGCCGAAACTCCGCTTTCCTGCTTTACTTTTCCTGCTTTTCTGAGCCACAATAGACGCTTTCACAATCCCATAAAAAGGTGTCCATTTTGTTTTAGCCCGAATTAGCGGCTGAAACCTGTTTTAAAAAATTCTAGGAGAGCTTTAATGAAAAGTGTATTTCGGAGACTTTTGTTTTCTGCTGGCTTGCTGAGTTTGTTGATGTTTGCCCTGGCGGTCGGCGGTTTTGCGCAAGACCTCGACGATGTAACGATTAGCGGTAAAGTCGCCGATACGAACGGCGCGGCGATTGTCGGCGCCAGCGTGACCGCCACGCAAATCGAAAAAAATATCGTGCGCACGGTCGTCACGAACGAGGACGGCGTTTATAAAATCGTCGACCTTCAGCCCGGAACTTATAAAATCAGGGCGACTTCGCAGGGCTTCGGCGCGAAAGAGCACATCGACATCGTCACGATTGCCGGGCAGAACGTGCAGCTCGATTTTGCGCTCGCTCCTGCCGGCGTGCAGGTCGAGCAGACCGTGACGGTCGGCGGCGACGACCAGCCGGCGGTCGATACGACGCGCACGGTCGTCGGCGGAACCGTCACCGAACGCGAAATCGAAGAACTGCCGAACGTTTCGCGCAACCCGCTGGATTTGGTCTTCACGCTCGGCGGCGTCACGGAAGAGCCGCTTTCGACCAGAGATTTGGCGAATGACCGCGGCGGTCGCGGCATCAGCGCGCCGGGCACGACGCCGGAAGAAGCCGGACTTTTCGCGCTTTCGGGCGGCGCGGCTTATTCGAACAACATCACGATTGACGGTTTGGACAACAACGACGACCGCACGGCGGGATTTCGTTTTCAGCCTTCCATCGAATCAATCAGCGAAGTGCAGGTCATTACAAACCAGTTTTCCGCCGAATACGGTCGCGCTTCCGGCGGTCGCGTCAACATTCGCACGCGCGGCGGCTCGAACAAGTTTCGCGGTCGCGCTTTCTATTTTTTCCGCGACGAAAGTCTGAACGCCAACACCTGGAACAATAACCGTCGCGGCATCTCGATACCGCCGTTTCAGAATCACGACCCCGGCTTTACCTTCGGCGGTCCGATTGTCAAAGACAAATTATTCTTTTTTACGGCTTACGAATACGACAAAATCAAGGAAGATACCATCATCGACGCGTGGGTTCCGGTGAGCTCGAATTCGCGTTTTACGTTGCCCGCGCCGACTAATCCCGGCACGACCGTGACGGTCGGCACGGCTCCGAATCAGGTTACCGTCGCGCCGTATATCGCGCCGTTTGACACGCCGTCGAAAAAACATATTTTTTCGACGCGCGTTGACTGGAATCTGAACAGCAGGCACAGCCTGTATTTCATCTATCAGCTCGGACGCTCGAACGATTTGCGACAGTTCAGCGGAACGAATCGCCTGGCTGACGCGCTGATCGGCAGAATCCGCAACACCGACGGCATCAACGCCACGCATAACTGGATTTTGTCGGCGAAAGTCGTTAATCAGTTCCGCTTTCAGTATTCGACGCTGCGCCCGTTTATTGCGACCAGTGAAGCCGAATCGCCCGTTATTCTGGTTACTTTCACGCCGCCGGGCGAAAGCTCGACGACGCAGATTTTCGGTTCCTCGACCTCCGGTTCGAGCGACCGCAAAGAAAACCGCTGGCAGTTTCAGGACACGATTTCTTACGTTGCCGGTTCGCATACGCTGCGTTTCGGCGGCGACGTGCAGCGCGTCAATTCGCTTTTTATCGACCGCTTTGACGTCACCGGAACTTATCGCTTCAGCAACTTTTCATTTTTCAGTCAAAACTCGGTTTCCAGCTTCCAGCAAGCCTTTAACAACGATTCGAAAGTCAAAAATACATATTACGGATTTTTCGCTCAGGACGATTGGCGCGCTCGCTCTAACTTAACCGTCAGCTACGGTTTGCGTTACGAAAGAGAAACGGTCGTGGACGACAACAACAATTTCGGACCGCGCGCTTCGGTCGCCTGGAATCCTTTTAAAGGCGAGAAAACCGTGCTTCGCTTCGGCGCGGGAATGTTCTACAACCGCGCTCTGCTGCGCACGATTGACGATTTTACGGCTGGCGCGCAGGAATATTATTTCGATTCGAGAAATCTGACGACGGCGCAGCAAACTGCGGCGCGCAATTTTCTGAGCAGTCTTTTCCCGAATCCGCGCCCGCTCACGCTCGACACGCAGATTCCGATTGACACCGCCGGAACGACCCGCAGCGTCCGCGAGCTGGCGATTTCCGGTCAGGCTTTCCGCAGCCTGGAACCGAATCTGAAAATGCCCGAAAGCTATCAATTCAACGTCGGATTCGAGCGTGAAGTCTTTAAAGGAATCGTTTTCGAAACGAACCTGACCTATAACAAAACCGCGCATCTGTGGCGCGAATACAACCCGAACGCGCCGGTACTGCCGGCAAATACGCCCGACCGCGACGCTAACGGTCAGATTACGTTTACCGATTATCTGCTCGGCGTCACGACCGGACCGAACAGGTTTGAGCTTGGTTCGTCGACCGATACGCAGGGAACTCATGTCAACGGCGGAACGGCGGCTTGTACGGCGACCACCGCGCTCTGTATCGTCAATCTGAACACGCGCAACAACACCGATTGCGGCGGCTCGGTAAACTCGGCAATCTGCCGCGCTTTGACGACGCTCAACCCGCTGCGCGCGTTTTTCGGACAGGGAATAACCAGCCAGCTCGAACGCGTCGCTTCAATCGGCAACAGCCGCTATATGGGCGCGACGTTTGAAGTCCGTAACCGTTACCGCAAATTCGGCTACGGTTTTGCCGGTTCGATGCGTTTTGTTTATACGCTCTCCAAGCTGCAGGACGACGGCATCGTCAATACTTCGGAAGCGACGATACCGGGCGATTTCCAGCGCGA
Source organism: Pyrinomonadaceae bacterium (assembly GCA_036389695.1). Lineage (GTDB taxonomy): Bacteria > Acidobacteriota > Blastocatellia > Pyrinomonadales > Pyrinomonadaceae > JALZHR01. The sequence goes on along the minus strand of DASVWG010000415.1, from coordinate 8,032 downwards.
ATGGGCGCGCAGTCTGCTCGACCGCCGTCATCGCTTCGCCTTCTCCGGCACGTTCGATGTGCCGAACTGGCTGGGCGGTTTGCGCTTGTCGCCGGTTTTCCGTTTCGGCTCCAGCGCGCCGTTCAATCTCGGCAACGGCGGCGAAGACCGCAATCTTGACGACATCAGCAACGACCGTCCGAATTTCAGCGGAAATCTGGACGATATTGGCTGGCGCGAATTCGGCTCGGCGTTTCCCGCCGGTTTGGCAGGTCAATTTTCGCTTGCGCCAATCGGAAGTCCGGGCAATCTGCCGCGCAACGCCGGAAAAGGTCCGCGTTTATACATCTTCGATTTAAACGTCAGCCGTCAGTTTAAATTAACTGAAAGAATCCGTCTGCGCCCGTCAATCGAATTTAACAATATTCTGAATATGACGGTTTTCAGCTTCGGCTCTAACTTTATTGACTTCAACCTTTTAAACAGCACGAACCCGACGACCGTCGCCAACGCGCAGGCTGGATTTTTAGCCCCGACGCGCACGGTTCGCCCGCGCCAGATTCGTGTCGGTCTGCGATTAGATTTCTAAACGGAATCTTAAATACGTTTCACTGCATCCAATGGCTTACAGTTCTATGTTTCACGGAACTGTAAGCCATTAGTTTGAAGAATACTTTTGAGTGTCGGAAGATATTTGCCTAATTTGCATCTTACTGCCGTCGCTCGCAAAAAACCGGATATATGAGAATCAAAACGTTATTCGCTGTTTTAGTCAAAGCTTCCGTTTGGGCATCTTTATTTTTTATCTTTTCTGCGTCGAGCATTATGGCTCAAAAAGATAAGGAACAAACAGCCACTCCCGAAAAAGCCTTGGAAATGCTCAGAAAATATGAGATTCCCGTTGCTTTTTACGATAAACTGCAGGCTCAGGAAACCGGCTGGCAGCTCATACGATTTTTCCCGCCGCAACCGATCGACAATCCAAAGAATACTTTCGTGTTACATTTTCGGAAGGGAGACAATCAGGCAGGAGTGTATATTTACGAATACGAAACAGCGGCGAAAGCAGCCGAATTCTCTATTCTTAATATACATATCAGCAGCGGCAGAGTAGAAGAATATAATCGATACGGAGACGAAGGCAAAAAAATCTACGGAAATAGAGGTTTTTCCAGCCTGTCGTATAGAAAAAACAGATTTGTAGTTTCTATTTACTGCGACGACGAAAAAACGGCGGAACGCTTTGCCGGGTATTTTTCTGATGCCGTTAATTTCTGAATTAATCTATCGTCTCAGAAATCAAAATTTTGTCTGAATTCTATCCAAATCAATTTGCGCGGGATTATTGGCAGGATAATTCCGCTTTTTATTTGTCTTGAATTCAAAAAGTTAATGACTCCGCTCAGTAAATTGTGATAGTTTATAAATGTTGAACGATTTTGTTCACCGGCAAAAATATGAGCAGTATTTTAGAAAAAGACCTTGGTTTCTCCGAGATTTCCATCGAATCGGTTTTGCTCGATGTAGATTTATTCGTCAAATACCGGTCGGCGGAAAAAGCCTTCAGCCTTCTGCGCGAAGCGATTGAGCGCAGCCCGCGCTCGATTCCGTTGCGCGAAAAAATGCGCGACATCTGCGTGGCGCACAAAAATCTGACCGAAGCCGCGCGGCATTGTCTCGCGCTCGTCTCGCTCTACATCACGCGCGAAGATTTCGATTTGGCTTACGACCGACTTCAGGAAGCGAAGCTGCTCGACCCGCGCATCTCGGTCGCGCCCGGACTCGAAGCGATTCGCCGCGCGCGCCGACCGGAATTCGCCGTTCATCGCGAAAAATCTTCTTACGAAGTTCGCACGGACACCGCTTTTGCGGGCGATTTGGCGCTCGTCAGCATTTTCGACGCCGTCACGGTAATAGAAAATTCCCGCCTGACCGGTTTATTAATTATTAAATCCGACCGGATGCTCGGCAGCGTTTCCTTCAACGAAGGCAAAATCGTGGACGCCGAAGCCAACGGTCACAACGGCACGATAGCCTTCCGCGACATCATCGAGGTCGCCAGCGGCGTCTTTGAATTTTCCACTTCCGAAAACGAATTTCCCGTCGTCATCCAGGTCAGCAGCAACACCAATTTCCTGCTCGACATTCTCACCCAGCTCGACACGGAAAAAGCCGAAAAACAGGGAATGCGCACGATGAGCGCCGACGACTTTGAATAACTGATAACTGATAACTGATAACTGATAATTTAGAATTACAAGCTGATAGCTGACTGCTGATGGCTTTTCACTATCAGTTATCAGTTACCCTTGACTTCGCGGGCACAACAAAATATAGTGCTAATCTGCCTTTCATTCACAAAATAGCGCTATTTTTTGATGTTCAGACTTCAACGACTCGAAATCACAGGTTTTAAATCATTCGCCGATTACACCGAAGTAATTTTTACGGGCGACGGCATTACGGCTGTCGTCGGACCGAACGGCTGCGGCAAATCGAACGTTTCCGAATCAATCGCGTGGGTTCTGGGCGAGCAGCGAGCGAAAGCGCTGCGCGGCTCGGAAATGCAGGACGTAATTTTTCAGGGCACAAACAAGCGCAATCCTTCCGGCATGGCGGAAGTCGTGCTGCATCTCGTCCGCGACGAGGAAGCGTTTTTTGAAGACGAGGAACACGAGCTCGGCGACATCGACGAAGCCTTGAGCGATATTGACGAGCGCGCGGTTCAGATTGAAGATTTCGAGCCTGACGCGGAAGAAGCCTCGGCAAACGGTCATCACGAAAACGGTCATCAGGAAAACGGCTTTGACGCTGACGCTGCCGAAGTCGTCACGGCTGAAACCGGCTCGGCGCTCGCCGTTCAACCGGCGAAAATAAAAACGAAGCGTCATTGGCGACCGCGACGGCTGGCGCTGGATTTCGCGCCGGGCGAATCGGTTTCGGTGACGCGAAGGCTTTATCGTTCGGGCGAAAGCGAATATCTTTTGAACGGCAAAACCTGCCGCCTGCGCGACATACAGGATTTGTTTGCCGGAACGGGCTTGAGCGGCGCGCATTACGCGATTATCGAGCAGGGACGCATCGGGCAGATTCTTTCGGCGAAACCTTCCGACCGCCGCACTTTAATCGAGGAAGCCGCCGGAATTTCCAAATTCCGCACGCGCCAGCGCGCCGCCGAAACGCGTCTGGAATCGGCGAAAACAAATTTAAGGCGCATTTCCGACATCGTCGAAGAAATCGAAAAACAAGCTAATTCCCTGCGCCGTCAAGCGGCTAAAACGCGCCGTTTCAAGATTTTAAAAGAAGAATTGCGCGTTACTCTCAGGCAGGTTTTCGCCGCCGAAGGCAGTTATTTGACCGAGCTTGTAGGCGAACTCGAAACCAGACTCGACGAAGCCGTCAAAATCGAGCGCGAGCTTTTCTCGCAGGTGACGGCAAAAGAAGAATCGTTTCGCACGGCGACGCAGAAGGCGCGCGAAGCCGAAGAAGAATTGAGCGATTTGCGCGCCCTGCACGCCGAAAACGCTTTGCAGCGCGACCGCGCCGAGCGCGATTTGCAGTATAAACAGGAGCAAATCGCCAATCTGCAAACCCGCGTCGAAGTTTTGAAAGGCGAAGTCGAAGCGACGCGGCAGCGCCTAAAACTCGTCAAAGCGGAAGCCGAACGGCTCGAAAAAGACGAGCGCAAAGAACGCGCCGAAGCCGAAAAACAGGAACTCGCTCTGCGCGCGGCGGAAGACAAATATCAGGAAAAACTCGGTGAATTAAGAAACATCGAAGCCGAGCTTGAAAAAGCGCGCGCCGAAGTTTTCCAGCACACGACCGCTTTTGAGCGCCTTTCGGAAATCGGACGCCAGCACGAAAGCACGATTCAGCGCCTGACCGAGCGTGCCGAAGGCTTGAAACGCGAAGGCGTGCGCGCCGAAGAAACGCTCGACTCGCTCAGCGCCGAAAGCGAAAAACTCGAAAAAGAGCTCGCCAAAGCGCACGAAAATCAAGCCGCATTGCAGGAAGAAAAACGCGCTCTAACCGGCGCGGCAAGCGCGGCGAGAGAAATTCTGCAAGCCGCCGAAAGGGAATTATCAAACTTGCGCGAGCAGTTTTCGCGCACGCGGCATCGACTCGAAAGCCTGCAGGAACTCGAACAGCGCCGCGCGATTTACGCGCCGACCGTCCAGAAGCTTTTCGCCGAGCAAAAGAAAATCGGCGTCAAATTTTCGGGCACTTTAGCCGACAAGTTACACGTCGAAGCCGAAGCCGAAAAAGCCGTCGAAAACGTTTTCGGCGCGTTTCTGCAAGCCGTTTTAGTCGAAACCGAAGAAGACGCGCGAAAAACGCTTGCGTATTTGAATGAAAACAAACTCGGCAGACTCGGTATTTTGGTATTTAATACCAACGGCAAAGGCGCAAAGTCAGAACCGCCTGCAGTAGCGGGCGGTTTAACGCTAAAAAATAAGAATCAAAAGGCAGAAACTCTACTGAGCTTTCTTGGCATTTCCGGCGATTTTGAAAAACTTCTCGCCGAAGTTTTCCCGCGCGAAACCTCTGCCGAAATGGTTGAAAATCTGGAAAAGGTTAAATCGAAATCCAGCGAAATTTTCGTCGATTCCGAAGGCGATTTGATGATTGGCGGCAAGCTTTTCATCGGCGGAAAGGCAAACGCGAGCGAGAAAAATTCTTCGCTGCTGGCTTTCAAACGCGAGCTGCGCGAGCTTGAAAGCACGGGCGAAAAATTAAAGAAGGAAATCGAAAAAGCCGAAAAGGAAACGGAAAAAGCCCGGAAAAGTCTGGCGGAAAAAGAAGACAAAATCGTTGATTTACAGTCGTTTATCGTCAAATTCGAGCGCGAGGTTTTGTCGCAGGAAATTCAATTCAAGACTTTGAAACAGGAAATCGAGCGCGCCGAGCGGCACAAACGCGTCGTCGGCGAGGAAACGAAACAGATTGAAAAAGAGCTGGAAGAAATTCAGGCGAAACGCGCGGAAACCGGCACGAACGCCGGAAAAGCCGAAAAAGCGCGGATTGCGGCGACGGAAAAACTGGAAAAGATTTCGCGCTATTTGAGCGAAGCGCGGCAGAAAGTCGAAAGGGAAAACGCCGATTTGAACGAAAAGCGCACCGCCGCCGGCGTCGCCGCCGAACGCCGCCGCTCGGTTTCCAATTCGCTGCGCCGCATCGAAGCCGAAGCGACCGAGCTGGAATCGAGGCTCGCGCGCCAGAATCTCGAAATCAACGAAAACGAAGCCGGTTATAAAAATTTAACCGCTTCAATCGCAGAGATTTCCGGCAAAATCGAATCGGCGAAAGAAACCGAAGAAGCGGAAAACGAAGAATTAGCCGAAGCGAGCGCCAATCTGAAAAACGCGCGTGAAAACGCCGACGCGATGAGCGCCGCGCTTGCCGATTTGAACAAACGCTCAGCCGAAGCGAGAAACTCGCGCGCCGAATTCGAAGTTCGTCAGGCGGAAAGCCTGACGCGTTTGAAAAACTTGAATGAAATCTGCGCGCACGAGCTCGGTCAATCGCTCGTCGAATTGGTCGAAACGGTTGAGATTGCGGAAGATTTCGACCTTGAAGCCGAGCGGCGGCAAACCGATGAGATGCGCTCGCGCATCGAAAGTTTCGGCGCGGTTAATATGCTCGCTTTGGAAGAATTGAGCGAAACCGAAGAACGCCTTTTATTTTTGACATCGCAGCGGCAGGATATTATCGACGGCATCGCGGCGGCGGAAGCCGCTTTGCGCGAAATCAAACAGCGCTCGCGCGAGCGTTTCCGGCACGCTTTTGAAGCGATAAACGAATATTTCCGCGAATTTTTCCTTGAGCTTTTTGGCGGCGGTCGCGGCGAGATGACTTTGCTCGACGCCGAAGACGTTCTGGAATCGGGCATCGAAATCGTCGCGCAGCCGCCCGGCAAGCGCCTGCAAAATATTCTGCTTTTGTCCGGCGGCGAAAAAGCGATGACGGCAATCGCGCTGGTGATGGCGATTTTCAAATATCGACCGTCGCCGTTTTGCCTGCTCGACGAAGTCGACGCGCCGCTCGACGACGCAAACGTCGGGCGATTTGTTAATAAAATCGCCGAAATGTCTGAAAAGACGCAGTTTATCGTCATCACGCACAATAAGCGGACGATGGAAGCCGCGCGTGCGCTCTACGGCGTGACGATGGAAGAAGCGGGCGTTTCAAAAGTCGTCTCGGTGAGATTTGAATAAATTAAGATGAAGAAATTCGCAATTATATTTTTATTATTGGGCTTGAGCATTTCGGTTTTCGCACAGACGAAATCCAGAAAAACGACGAAGAAAACTATAAAACCCGCGCCGGTCGTCAAGACGACGCCGAAACCGGAAGCGGTTGAGACGGTCGAAGCCAATGCGCCGCAGAAGAAAAATCCGCGCGAAGAACCGGCGGAAACCGTGACGGAAACGAAAATTCCGCAGAAGAAAAATCAAGCGGAAAAATCGAACGTCAATTCGACGGCTAAACCCGAGCCGAAATATAATTATTATTACGAATTTACGCAGAAAGACTTTCTCGTGCGCCACATCGTTATCGAACACGACGACAGCGGCAAAGGGAAAATCACGTTTGAAAAGAAGGATTTTGACGAGTCGATAACCGACCCGATTCAGCTTTCGCCCGCGTCGCTGGAAAAAATCAAGGCTCTGTTTCAGACGCTGAATTTTGTCGACTCGACCGAAGCTTACCAATCCGCCGAAAGAGATTACGCGCACCTCGGCACAATGAAAATTCGCCGCCGGACTGAAGGAAAAGAGCGCGCGGTGACCTTTAACTGGACGGAAAACAAGGACGCGCGGGCGCTGGCGGACGAATACCGCAAAATCGCGCAGCAATACGTCTGGCAGTTTGATATGTCGGTCGCGCGAGAAAATCAGCCGCTCGAAGCGCCCGGTTTGATGGACGCGCTCGACGCATATATCAAAAGAAACGAAATCTCCGACCCGCCGCAGATGCTTCCGCTTTTAAAAGAACTCTCAAACGACGAGCGCATCCCGCTGATAGCCCGCAACCGCGCGACGAAAATTATTAAGCAAATCGAGAAGCCGAAATAAAGTAAGGCAAAAGGTATAAGGTAAAAGGCAAAATGAAAGAGTTTATTTCTTCATTTTGCCTTTTGCGTTATTTTCGTCAAGCTATTAATCATTTTGCGTCTTAGCATTTAACGGTAGATTTTTAGCAATCTCTTTTAATCTTTGGGTGTCTGCTTCATTTAAAACTCTTATAGTCTGAAACGCTTGTGCGTATTTGTGCGTTTGGTTCTCGTCAAAATGTTTGATAGATGTTAATTCCGACAAATAAGGAGTAATTGGTTCAGCGTTTAAAGAAAAGTATCTTGATTTTTTTTGCTCTGCTTCAATTCGGTATCTTCCGTAAATGTAGTTAGGCGGATTGAAAATCTTCTCCTTGATAATCAAATGCGCTAAAAGGTAAATCTCCAAGCCCGACTGCCTTTTTATGCCGCCTACAACAAAAACATCATCACCAATTTGGGTAGTTGTATGTAAGCGGCTTTGATTTGAGTTGAAATTGTAGCCAAAACCGTGAGCGTTGTCTCTGATGTAGTTATCGTATTTCCAATAAATCAAAATACTCACGAATCTTTTCCTTAATTACCAAGAGAAATCCAAGTTTTTATTTAACTGAAATCGTGCCGTCGTCAGCGATTTTCGGCATTGTCGCGGCGAAATCCAGCTGCGAAAGATTGCGGATGGTGGAAATCGCCGATTTGGTCGCGTCGGGCGTTAAGATTCCTTTGCCTTCCAGTTTAAACGGATTTATTTTTCCGCTCATAAATTTGCCGTCGGCGTCGATTTTAACGTCGAGCACCATCGTTTCGGCGGTCGCGCCGGCGAGTTGAAACCAGCCGTAAGTGGCGAAATTTCCGAGCGAATAGGCAATCAGGCGGTCTTTGTAGATTTCCATTCCGCGCAAAACGTGCGGTCCGTGACCGAGCACCAAATCAGCGCCCGCGTCAATCACGGTGCGGGCGAACAGCGGCAGATTTCCGCGCTGTTCGCCGAAGAAAATT
>DASVWG010000414.1:0-9348 GCA_036389695.1 Pyrinomonadaceae bacterium | reverse complement strand
ATTTAAAGGACGGAAACATTGAAAGGGCTGAGCGGAAGCTGCTCCAGATGAGAGAGATTTTTGGAAAGGATGATTTCTTTCTGGAAGTTCAGCAACACGATTTGGAGGACGAGAGAAAACTGTTCGGCAGTCTGGTCGAGTTCTCCTTGAAGAATGATATTTCGCTTGTCGCGACGAATGATGCGCATTATCTGACGGCTGACGACGCGAGGGCTCATGAGCTTTTATTGTGTATCGGCGAGGGCAAGACGGTGAATGACCTGAGCCGGACGACTTTTGACAGTGAAGGCTTTTATGTCAAGTCGGCTGAAGAGATGTGGCAGGCGTTCGGCAATGAGCTCCCGCATTCGCTGACCAACACTGTCAGGATTGCGGAGATGTGCCAGTTAAAGTTGCCGAGCGGCGATAATCTGGCTCTTCCTCTCTATCCGATTCCGGATGATTCCGGCTGTCAGTCCGTGGATGAATACTTCGAGAAAGTAACCTTTCAGGGTTTTGAGACGAGGAAACAGCGTGTTCTGAGCAAGATGCAGGGTGAAGGGATTTTGAAGTATTCCTTTGCCGATTACCTCGAGAGATTGAAGAAGGAAATTGACATTATCAGACGCATGGGTTTTCCGGGTTACTTTCTAATCGTCTGGGATTTTATCCAATATGCCAAACGCAAAGGCATCCCGGTCGGTCCCGGGCGCGGCTCCGCCGCCGGTTCACTGGTGGCATATTGTCTGGAAATTACGGACGTCGACCCGCTGCAGTATGATTTACTGTTCGAGCGCTTTCTGAATCCCGAAAGAGTCTCGATGCCCGACATCGATATAGACTTCTGCGTGCGCGGGCGCGCCGAGGTCATAAACCATGTGACGGAAGTTTACGGGCGTGATTCGGTTTGCCAGATCGCCACTTTCGGGACGATGGCTTCCAAGGCGGCGATTAAAGACGTCGGACGAGCCTTAAATATGCCTTACTCGGAAGTGGAAAAAATCGCCAAGCTGATTCCGCCGCCGGTGCGCGGTCGCAACATCAGTATTTCGCAGGCACTGGAACAGGTCGGCGAGCTGCGAAGCGCGATGGAGACCGATGAAAAAGTCAAAGAGCTTGTCGATCTGGCGCGGCGTCTGGAAGGCTGCGCGCGCCATACATCGGTTCACGCCGCCGGAGTGGTTATCTCGCCCAAGCCTCTGCATGAACTGGTTCCGACCGCCATCTCCGCTAAAAACGAGCTGACCAGTCAATACACCATGACCGACCTCGAAAAAGTCGGGATGCTTAAGATGGATTTTCTTGCTTTAACTACTTTAACGATTATTAACGATTGCTTAAAGAGCATTAAGCAGAGACTCGGCGCTGAAATCGACTGGACGACCGTCCCGCTCGGCGATGAAAAAACGATGGCTCTTTTCGGCGAAGGCAGAACGGAAGCCATCTTCCAGTTCGAATCGCCCGGCATGCAGGAGATTTGCCGGCGTCTAAAACCCAAAGAGCTGGAAGATTTAGCCGCGCTGAACGCCCTGTATCGACCGGGACCGCTCGACGGCGGAATGGTCGACGACTTTATTCTGCGGCATCGCGGCGAAAAGCGCGTCAGCTATATTGTGCCCGAAATGAAAGAGATTCTCTCGAATACATACGGCATTCTCGTCTACCAGGAACAGATCATGCAGCTCGCGCAAAAACTGGCTGGCTACACCCTGGGCGAAGCCGATATGATGCGTCGCGCGATGGGCAAAAAGAAGCGCGAGGAGATGGCGAAGCACGAAGAAAAATTTGTACAGGGCGCCGTCGCGCGCAATATCAAACGCGAAAAAGCCGAGGAAATCTTCAAGCTGATGGCGCAGTTTGCCGACTACGGATTCAACCGCAGTCACAGCGTCGCCTACGCTTTATTAGCGTTTCAAACTGCTTATCTTAAAGCGCATTATTCCGCTTACTTTTATGCAGCCGTTTTATCGAACGAATCGCAGGACACGGCGAAGATTTACAAATACTCGACCGAGCTGCGCCACGCCGGGCTGCAGCTTCTGCCGCCGGACGTTAATGAAAGCGACGCGGGCTTTACGCCGACCGAAGACGCCGTCCGTTTCGGCTTGAACGCGATTAAGGGAATCGGCTCGAACAGCGTCCAGGCGATTATGGACGCTCGCGAAAAAGGCGGTCCGTTCTCTTCCCTCTACGACTTTACGGCGCGAATCGAACCCGGCGCTGTCAATCGCCGCGGTCTGGAAAGTCTGATTACCGCCGGCGCCTTCGATTCGCTGAAACCGTCGGATCAATCCATCAATCTCTGGCGCGCGCGCCTGTTCGCCGCCATCGACGGCTCGCTCTCCATGGCTCAGAAACAGTGGAACGACAAAATAAAAGGTCAGAGCATTCTTTTCGGAACGGAAGATGCTTCAGGCGGCGCGAACGGCGCTGAATTGCCGATGGTTCCCGAATGGTCGCAGCATAAGCTTTCGCAGGAAGAAAAAAACGCCGTCGGCTTTTATCTTTCGACTCATCCTCTGGACGATTACAAGGAAATTCTGGCGCATCTGAAAATCAAAAACATCGTCGAGTTTCAGGGACTCAGACCCGGCGAAAAGATTACGATGGCGGGCATCGTCTCCGGCGCGCAGGCGCGGCACAGCAAAAAAGGCAATCGTTTCTGCATCTTTAAGCTCGAAGACCAATCGACCGGCGCGAAATGCCTCGCCTGGGCGGACACTTTCTCGAAATATTCGGAATGCCTGCAGGAAAATGAACTTTTGATTATTAATGGTAAAATCGAAGCCAACGAAGGACAGGAGATGACCGTCATCGTCGAAGATGCCCAGAAACTTGCCGACGCGCTGCCGACCCGCGCGCAGAAGGTTCTGGTCACCCTGCCTTCGAGCGCCGAGCGCTTTTCCGAAGAGTTTCTGGACGATTTGTTTACAATGTTCAGTCGAAATCGCGGCACTTGTGATGTATATTTCAGAATGGAGCTGGACAAAGCGATTACCGTCAATCTGCTTTCGCAGCCGATACGCATTTCCGGCACAAAGCTTCTGGAAAACGAGCTTCTGCGGAAAGGCTGCCGGGTCGAATGGCAGTACACATAAATTTTATGGCTAAAACAGCAATCGAGCGCGTCGCGACGGCGCGTCACCCCGAGCGACCTTATACACTGGATTTGCTGACAAACATCTTTACGGATTTTGTCGAAATCCACGGCGACCGGCGTTTTTCCAACGACCCGGCGATGGTTTGCGGCTTTGCGAAATTAAGCGACATCGAAGTCGCCGTCGTAGGACAGCAGAAGGGGCGCGATACGAATGCCCGCAGGCACAGAAATTTCGGGATGCCGAAGCCTGAAGGTTATCGAAAGGCTCTGCGCCTGATGCAGCTCGCCGAAAAATTCGCCCGCCCCGTGATAACCTTTATTGACACGCCCGGCGCTTATCCCGGCATCGACGCCGAAGAACGCGGGCAGGCTGAAGCCATCGCGCTGAATCTGCGCGAAATGGCTGGTTTAAAAGTTCCGATTATAGTAGTCGTCATCGGCGAAGGCGGCTCCGGCGGCGCGCTGGCGATCGGCGTCGGCGACCGTGTTTTAATGATGGAAAACGCTATCTATTCCGTAATCTCGCCCGAAGGCTGCGCGGCGATTCTCTGGAAAGACGCATCGGAATCGGCGCGCGCGGCTGATTGTCTGAGATTGACCGCTGAGGATTTGAAACGTCTCGGCGTCATCGACGAGATTATTCCCGAGCCGTCCGAATGGAAAGTAAACGGCGATGCGGACGGTGAAGCGGTCGATGAAGTGACCGAAAATCTTAAAAATTCCCTGCTCAAACATACCAAAGAGCTTTTGAAATTGACTCTTGCGCAGCGCCTGAGCCAGCGCTACGAAAAATTCAGAAAAATGGGCGACTATTTATAAATCTGTAAATAACAAAATCGGTAGATATATCGGTAGATATAGAAGCGATTATCTATTTCGTTATCGGACGCAACGACAGGCAAACGATAAAGCGCAACCTCGACTAGTCGAGGTTGCGCTTTATCGTTTGCCTGTCGTGCTTATAATTTATTGGTATTTATAAGCTTTTTCTCTTAAAAATCCTTTTTAGAACGGAATATCGTCATCGGTCGGCGCGGCGGAGCTTTTGAGCGGCTCGCCCGCATCATCGCCGAAACCGGTTTCGTCAGCGCCGCCGGACATTTCGTCGCCTCTGCCGCCGCCGGAGATAAACTGCATATCGGTGGCGTTCACTTCCAGTGTGTATCGACCTTTGCCGTCGCGGTCGGTCCATTCTTCGACCTTTAACCTGCCTTCGACATAAACCGGACTTCCCTTCGTCAGGTATTTCGAAGCGTTTTCCGCCTGTTTGCCCCACAGAGTGATGCGAAACCATGTGGTGATATCCTGCATCTCACCGTTTTTATCGCGTCTTTTCTCGTTGGTGGCGACGCTGAAATTGCAGACGGCGTTGCCCTGCGGCGTGTAGCGCAATTCGGGGTCGCGACCGAGATTGCCGACAATCGTGATTTTGTTAAAAGACATTTTATTCTTCTCCAGGTTCTTCTAATAAATTATAGCAACTCTCACAGATGTTACATTCATCAATCTATGACGGTCAAATCCAGTCCCGGACTTATTTATGATTTGAGATTTTCGCCTTAAACGCTGTAAGATTTGGGTTGAACAGGAATTTCACGATGCGCGGTAAACTTTATTTCACAATCCGTCTGCTGCTCCTCGGCTTGTCTGGTCTGATACAGTTTTCACCCGCGCAGACGCTTCCCGCAAACGGCTGGGACACGCCTTTTCAAAAATGCTGGGAATTTGAAACCGCGCAGATGAGCGCTTTCCCGCCCGAGAGCGACGAACGCCAGACAATCTTTCAGACGCTCGCCGACGGAACTTTATTAGCGATTGATGCCGCCGGCGGCAAAACTTTATGGCGCAGTCAATTCGGCGGCGAAATCGTCTCCAACACGCTTTTCGAAGACAATAAGCTTTATCTGGTCAACAAGATTATAGACGAAAACGCGCCGGAATTCGTGATCCGCTCCGTCAGCGCGGCGACCGGTCTGACGCAATGGCAAAAAAATCTCTCGCTCGACGATTCGAGCCGGATTTTTATTTCGGCAAACGGTTTATCGATTGTTCTGGTCGCCGAAACCGGGCAGATTCTGTTTTTGGATAAAAGCGGCGGCGCGGAAATTTTCCGGAAAGATTTGCAGACCGAAATCACCGCCGCGCCGCTTCTTTTTGAAAACAGGGTATTTATCGGAAGCGTGGAAAACAAGCTCACGGCTTTTGCGGCGAACGGCGGCGAAAGCGTCTTTAACCTAAATTTAAAAAATCCGCCGACCGGAAATTTTTTCGTTTCGGCGGCGGCGATAGTGGTCGGCGACCGCGGCGGAAACGTCTCCGCGTTTCGCAGCGTCGACCGCAAATCCCTTTGGAAAGCCCGCACCGGCGCGCAGATTGTCGATATTACGGAAGTTTCGGGAAATTTTTTAATCAGCTCCAACGACGGTTTTGTTTATCTTCTCGCCGCCAGAACCGGCGACCGGCTCTGGAAAAAGAGACTTCCCGGTCGTCTCATCGGCAAACCGCTCGTTTATCAGAATTTCGTTTTATTACAGACGATTGACGGCGTTGCCGCTCTGATTCTGGATTTAAATAACGGCAAGCCGGTCAACCAGATTTTATTCAGCGAAAGCGTCGTCTCCGCCAATAGCGCGCTGTTTGTTCACGGGCGCGTGATTATCCCGACCAATAAAGGATTGCTGGCGTACGGTTCGGAATGCGCCGAAAAATAAAAAAGCGGAAGTTTTCCTCTTCCGCTTTTCTGATTTGAAATTTATTTCCGGTTTGCTAATGACTGATATTATGTTTCTGGGAATATTCTAATATCATTGCGTAAATTTCGTCCTTGACCGCCAGTTTCTTTTTCTTTATAAGAGATTCTTCAAATTGTTCCTCGTCGCTCGGATAATGCAGATTTGACAACTCACTCAATCTTTTCTCAAAATTTTGATGCTGCTGCACCAAATCTCTAAATTCCTGATTTTCCTTCATTAATTCATCTTTCACGTTGTTCATAACTAAACTGTCCATGGCGGTTTATCTTCCTTTCTCTTATTTAGATTTAGTTTCTGACAAATATCCTCAACAGAAAATTTTGCGCGCGCGCGCGGACTATCTTTCTGTTGATAGCTGAATTTTAATACAAGACTCTTTGCCGAATCAAGAACGTTTTATAAATTAAGTTTCATGAGAAGCGCGTCTTCCGTCGGGCTCGTATAAAAATTTTTTCTTTCGCCGCACGATGTAAATCCGTTTCGGCGATAAAATTCCCGCGCCGTAAAATTGCTCTTTCTCACTTCGAGCCAGATGCTCTGGATTTTATTTGTTTTAAAAAAATCTATTATTGCTTTCAGCAAAAGCGTTCCGATTCCCTGATTCTGAAACTGCCGTCTGACCGCGATATTTAAAATCTCGCCTTCATTCGCCGACGTTATCAGACGCGTCGCTGCGAAACCGATGATTTCGCCTTTATTTTCGGCTATAAATATCGCTGAATCATCTCTTAATAATTCGTCTCGATAACCTTCAAAGCTCCAGGGGCTCAAAAAACATTCCTTTTCTATTTCCAGAACGGCTGGAATATCGCCAAAAATCATTTTTCGGAAATTTATGTCTTTCATCAAGCTTTTGTCGATTTTCCAATCTAAACCGCCGTCTGAATATACAGCGGAAGCAATTCTCCCAAAATTCCGTTTTCAAAATTTTTCAGAGCCGTCAAACCGACATATTGCGCCGGATTGTGCGGCTGAAACTTGACGTCGGAGAAGTCGCCGGAAAGTAAATGTTTTTGTTTAAACTTTTCATCGAAAACTGTTGCATCGAAAGCGGATAGATTGTCTGCTTCAAGCAATGTCTCAACTTCCGCAATCTGAATCTCGCTCGTTTTTTGTAATCCGCCGTTTTCCGCAAAATAAAAATCCTGGTAGAAAGCTTCATCGCGCCCGCCCCGGATGACGCTTCTGACTTTTCCTTTCGTTTCAGACGAAGCGGCTAAAGCTTCGAGCGTCGAGACGCCGACGCATTCGCAGCCGATTCCCAAAGCCAAGCCTTTCGCCGTCGCCAGACCGACGCGGACGCCCGTAAAGCTTCCGGGTCCTCTGGAAACGCCGATTAAATCAATCTGTTTTTGATGAATTTGGTTTTTCTTCAATAAATCCGAGATGACTGGCAATAAATCTTCCGAGCGCGAAGCTTCCGCGCCGCTGACCCAAAAATCGATTTCCGACGCGCCTTCTAAAATCGAAACGCCGCCCGGATGCAATGCGGTTTCGATGGCTAAAATAATCCGCTCTCTATTTTTCATTTCCCGCTTTGAAATTTTGCGAAAGTCTCCGGGCGATTCGCCCGACTGCCGGAAAAAGGCGCGTAAAGACATTGGCGATTTGATAAAAAGCTCTCGGCTGGTCGTTAAACTCGCCTTCCATTTCAATTGTCGCCTGCAGAGGATTCGGCGGAATTCTTTTTTTTATTTGCTGCCAGAAAAGCTTCCGGTCGTGCAGGCAATTTTGCAGAGGTCTTAGCTTAACTTCCGTCCGCCATTCTCTTTCCACGGTTTTGATAAGCCACGCAGGAATGTTTTTCGCTTCCACGGCAATCGGCGTGTCTTCCAAATCCAGTTCAAGATATTTATGCGCGAGCCCTATGCAGCAAACAATCCATTTTCGACGCTTCGGGGCGACGATATTTAAACATCTATCCCAATCAAAATCGTCCGGTCGATTTTTGACGAGATAATAGATGTCCCGGAGCCTGTCCTTATAAGCTCCGCCGTCCGCCAGCCAGTGAACGCAAAGCACGCGCAGGTGATCTTCCGCGCGCAGCGTTCTGATTAATGTATTCTCGATTTTAACCGTCTCGGAATTAGCAAAAAGGTCTTTCCACTGAACCGTGTCCAAGTGTCTTAAACCTTTATGTAAGTCTATGTTATGCTTTAGTCCTTCAGGCATTCCCGAAAGTTTTTTCGCCCGTTCGAAATCCTCCGGCGCGACGCATAAATCGATATCTATAAAACGCCTTTCCCAAACATTCGGATAATAGCGCGCGACCGACCAGCCTTTGATCAGAATCGGCTGGAAGCCGTGGCTTTCCATAAACTCGAAAGCCTCTGAGATTTTTAATTCGTTGACGCGATTCTGCAGGGTCAGCCAATAGAAATCGTTCTGCTCTTTGCTGAGTTCGGAAGAAACCATCTCGTTTTTATCCATTCTATGGATAAATACTGCAAAATGAAAGAGCGGCGAGAGTTATCTTCTCACCGCTCCTGGCTGTTTTTTTAAATTTTATGATTATTGGCAGATTCCGGGACCGGTCGGCTGGCTGCAGACGCACGGCGAATTACAGGTCACCGGCGGCGCGCCGGTCAGGTTACAAGGCACATTGGCGCACGACGCGACCGCTAAGACCGTGTTGGGCACGGCTAGCGAAGCGACGACCGGCAAAGCGATGACCGACATTAAGCCAATCTTTCTGATGACCTCGCGGCGGGAAACGCCTTCGAACTTGGAATCAACTTTTTCCTGTAAAAGATTATCTTTGTTCAACTGGTCAATCGCCAGCCAAACGAAATCTTCATTGACCGCCCCGCCGAATTCGTTTTCGACGAGACCGGAAATGTCTCTGACGGAATTTTTTCCGTCGCACGATTTCCAAATAAAAGCCGCCGTTTGATTCAAACAATGCGCTTTATTGGTGTTTGTATCGTAGACCAAAACCTCATTGGGCATTTCCTGTATGACCAATCCGTCCTGTCGGGCGATTGGATTCTGCGAGTTATTCATAATTTCTCCTCCGGCAAATAGAACAAGTTTTTCAAGACCAAAATTGCAAATACTATTTTTTTATACACTCGGATTCAAAAAAATCCAAGATTAAATCCGCTGACTTTGAGACATCATCACGTAAAGTCTTTGCGATTATGGCACGATTTGCCACTTGATTCAAGACTTTAATGGAAAATTTTGGATTAAATCTGATTGGAACGACGTGTTCCAATATTTCCAGAATTCCCTGTCCGGCGCTCAGCACCTGCGGTTTCCACTCCGCATCCGCCTTAAATCCGGTGAACAGAATCATTCCCACGGGTATTTTTTTTTCGCCCGCCACGCCGCCGAAAGCTTCCACCGGATATTCTTTCTGCGTGTATTCGTCAATCTCGCCCCTTATGGAGAGAGTTTTCGGAAAAGGATGGACGCAGCCTTCAATATCGAAAATCGCGTATTCATCCGAATAATAAACCGCTCCGCGCCTGACCAGTTCCGCGACGAGCGAGGTTTTTCCCTGAAAGCTCCGCG
>DASVWG010000413.1:0-28368 GCA_036389695.1 Pyrinomonadaceae bacterium | reverse complement strand
ACGGTCGATATGTCGTCATCCGAGACGAACGGCAGAGAAAGAATGCAGAATCAGGGCGTGCTGAAAAATTTCGCGGAGAAAAGCGGCGGCAGATTTATCCCGACGGCGGGCGGGCTGGCGATGCGCGAGGCTTTCAAAAACATCGTTGCCGAACTCGGGCGTCAATACACATTATCTTTCCAACCGCCCGAAGCGAAAAACGACGGCAAATGGCACAAGATTGAGCTGAAACACTCGAATCCCGAATTAACCATCCGAACGCGCAAAGGCTACAACGCACCGAAAAAATAATATGAAACGTGCGATTTTTTACTGGACTATTTTTCTACTTGCCTTATTCATTGGTCTTGCCAGCATAACCACAGATTATAAAACGCTTATACCTGAGCAGGAATGCGAAATGTGCGGCGAATAGAAATTTATAAAACTTTTCCAAACTAAGATTTTCAACGCAAAAAAAGCAAAGCGCAAAATGAAAAATGTTTCTTTCATTTTGCGCTTTGCTTTTTGCATTTCGCGTTAATTAATTATTTTTTCTTGCCTTTACCGCCGGATTTGCCCGACTTTTTCGCGTCGCTGCTCTTGACTTCTTCTTCAACCAATTCGTCGCCGTCCAAAACGAAAGTCAGAATCATCATTACGCGATATTCCGAAACTTTGCCGTTGTTAATGCTGATTTTCTGCTCTTTTATCCACGCGCCGCGCACGTTGTTCAGCGATTTCGAAGCGCGGGCGATTCCCGTATTGATGGCGTCTTCGAAGCTTTTGGTCGAAGACGACGTAATCTCGATGTTTTTGGCTACGGACATAAAATTCCTCCTCGAAAATTAGCGATTTGTTTTGTTTCTAGATTTATCATTATGCCTGTCGATGGCAAGCGTGACAAGCCCGTCAATTACCTGCGAAAACTCCAGTCCCGTGCCTTTCCACATTTTCGGAAAGCCGGACGATTCGGTCATTCCCGGCAGCGTGTTGATTTCGTTGACGAGCAGCGCGCCGTTGTCCTGTCGCAAAAAGAAATCGACTCGCGCCAAGCCCGCGCCGTCGACGGCTTTGAAAGCGCGAATCGCCATTTCCTGCACTTTTTTCGTCAATTCGTCGGAAATCGGCGCGGGCACGACGAAATCGTTGTTGCCCGTTCCCGAATATTTTTCCGTGTAATCGAGAAATTTTTTCGAGTCGTCGTTGATGATGTATTCGCCCGGAAGAGACGCGCGCGGCTCGTCGTTGCCCATCACGGCGCATTCGATTTCGCGCATATCCAGGGCTTCTTCGACGATAATTTTGCGGTCGTATTCGGCGGCAAGCTCGACCGCTTCGCGCAGAGAAATTTCGTCGTCCGCGCGCGAGACGCCGACCGACGAGCCGAGATTCGCCGGCTTGACGAAACACGGGAAACCGAGCTTCGCCTGCACCTGTTCGATGGCTGCCTGACCGGCGCGTTCCCATTCGCTGCGCAGAAACCAGACGTAGCGGCAAATCGGCAGTCCCGCATCGCGAAAAAGCGTTTTCATCACGACTTTGTCCATGCCGCAAGACGACGCCAGCACGCCGCAGCCGACATAAGGAATATCAGCCATCTCGAACAAGCCCTGAATCGTGCCGTCTTCGCCGAAAGTTCCGTGCAAAACCGGAAAAACGACGTCCAACGCCGTGCTTCTGTCTTCGCCGTTCGCCGCTTCGATTCTGGTCAAGCCCTTAAAGCTCGTATCGCCGAGCAAAGCGACGGTTTCGCGCGGAAAACCGCCGACCTGCGCCGTCAAAAGCTCCTGCGTCACCGTCGGCAGCATCGCCAGCGCCTCGACCGGATTAAGCCATTTCCCTTCTTTGGAAATGGCAATCGGCACGACTTCATATTTGTCTTTATCAATCTGTTCAATCACGGTCTGCGCCGAACGAATCGAGATTTCATGCTCGCCCGAACGACCGCCAAAAATTACACCGATACGAGTCTTCATATTTTAGATTTTGGATTTTAGATTTTAGATTTTAGATTGAAAAATCGAAAATTCCTTATCCAATCTAAAATCTAAAATCTAAAATCGCAAATTAAAGAATTGTTTTCCCGAGCGCCGATAAAATCAGTTCACCGGCGAGCTCGACCGTGATGTTCGCCGTGTCGAGAGTCGGATTGACTTCGACGATTTCAAACGAGCGCATTCCGCCGTGTTCGGCGATAATTTCCAGCGCCAGGTGCGCTTCGCGATAAGTGATGCCGCCGCGCACCAGCGTTCCCGAACCGGGCGCGAAACGCGGGTCGATAACGTCTACGTCGAACGTCACGGCGAATCCGTCTTTCGCCCGCGAAGCGACGCCAATCGCTTCGCGGACGCAATCGGTCATTCCGCGTTTATCGATATCGCTCATCGTAAAAAACTGCTCGCGGATGCCGAGCTCGCGAATCAACCGCTTTTCGCCCAAATCCAAATCGCGCGCGCCGATGTGCGCCAGATGTTTCGGATTCAGCTTCGGCGCAAAGCCGTCCAGATTGACCAATCGTTCTTCGCCGCGCCCTAAAAGCGTCGATAAAGGCATCCCGTGCAGATTGCCCGACGGCGACGTTTCCGGCGTGTTCATATCGGCGTGAGCGTCAAACCAGATTAAGCCGACTTCCTTTTCTTCTTCGCGAAAAAACGAGGAAATGCCCGCGTAAGTGCCCATCGCAATCGAATGGTCGCCGCCTAAAATTACCGGAAAATCGCCGGCTTGAAAAATTTGTTTGACCGCTTCCGACATCATTTCGCAGGCGGCGAGCATTTCGGGCAGATATTTCGGATTATCATCCGCTTTCGCGACTGTTTCGGGAGCGCCGATAATTACATCATTGTAATCATTAACCTCGTAGCCCAAATCCCTGATGTGTTCGACGAGACGTTTGCCGCGAATGTCCGCTACGCGAATCGCCATCGCGCCTAATTCGCTTCCCGCCTGTCCCGCGCTAAAACCGAGTGGTATCCCGATGATTCCTACTTTTTTACCCTTGCCCGGAAAATCCCGTTCAGCTAAATGCATAAATTAAATTTCGCCAAAACCTTTAGCAAATATCTCCCTGATGCTGTCAAAGGCGGTTTGCTCGTCGACGCCTTCGACCGTTAATTTTAATTCCGTGCCTTTGCCCGCCGCCAGCGTCAGAACGCTCAAAATCGATTTCGCGTCGGCGACCACCTGATTATCGAGCCTGACAAGCGTCACGCGCGCTTTAAAGCTTCCGGCGAGCCGGACGAGCTGTGCGGCGGCGCGGGCGTGAAGCCCGAGCTGATTGATGATTTTGATGTTCGCTTCGGGCATCTTATTTCAATTTTTGCGGCGCGAGCAGCTCGCTGGCGCAGTATATGGATTGTTTTCCCTGCGACTCGACTTCTTTTGCCATCTCCGCGAGCGGCACATTCCGATTTTGCGAAGCCAGCTTAATCACCATCGGCAGATTAACGCCCGTGACGATTTCGATTTCGCCTTCGTTGATAAACATCGCGGAAATATTCGTCGGCGTCCCGCCGAACATATCGGTCAGAAGCAAAACGCCTTTGCCGTCAGAGACTTTTTTGATGGCGCGGGCGATTTCGTCTTTCGCTGTTTCGACGTCGTCGTGCCAGCCGATGGAAACCGCCGTGATGTGACCGAGTTCCCCGACAACCGTCTCCGCCGCCGACAGCAGCTCGTTTGCCAACTGCCCGTGCGAAACAATCACGCCGCCGATTTTTTTTATTTCAGACATATTATTCGTCCTTTGTCCTTTGTCCTTTGTCCTTCGCCGTTGAGTGTAATTAAACAGCGTAATTAAATTTCAACTAGCGAAGGACGAAGGACAAAGGACGAATGACTATTCTTACTTTTGAACGTCGCGGTGCGAGACGTTGACGTCAAAGCCCTTTTCTTTCAAAAACTTACCCAGATTGTAAGCCACGCGGACGGAGCGATGCCTGCCGCCGGTGCAGCCGACGCCGATGGTTAAATAAGATTTGCCTTCGCGTTTGTAAAGCGGCAGCAGATAATCGAGCAAATCGGCGAATCTATTGGTCGTTTCGTGAACTTCCTGCTGCGCGTCCAGAAATTTTATGACGTTTTCGTCCGTTCCCGGCAGGTGTTTCAGTTCCGGCACGAAATACGGATTAGGCAGATGGCGCACGTCGAAAAGCAAATCTATCTGGCGCGGAACGCCGTATTTGTGACCGAAGCTGACGACCTGCACATGCAGCGGCGTTCCGTCTTCGGTCTGCCCGAATCTTTCGATGAGAAATTTTCTGAGCGTGTGAACCGTGTGCTCGGACGTATCGACAATCAAATCCGCCGTTTTCCGCACGTTTTTCAAAGCCTTGCGCTCGGCTTGAATCGCCGAAAGCAAGCCTTTTCCTTTATCGAACGGATGCGGGCGGCGCGTCTCGCTGAAGCGGCGCTGCAAAGCTTCGTCCGAAGCTTCAAAAAACAAAACGAAAGGCTCGAGCTTTTTCTCCGACAATTTTTCCAATTCGCTCGGAAAATCCGAAAGAAAATGCCGCTCGCGAATGTCTATGACGAGCGCGGCTTTTTCCAGCGAAGGCTTTTCTTCTTCGTTCGGAAGCAGCAGGCGCGAAAAAGGCGAGAGCATCGTCACCGGCAGATTATCGACGCAGAAATAGCCCAAATCTTCAAACGCGTTGGTCGCCGAAGACATACCCGAACCCGACAGACCCGTGATGATGACAAAATTCGGAACTCCTTTCTTCGGCTGGTTTTTTTTCATAAATCAGTCATTTACGGCGGTCGAGGCTGATAAAATCTCCGTGTGTTTTTTAATCAGTTTCTGCGCGGCGTCATAGCCGGTCGCGCGCAGCAGATGAACGCGAACGGCGGTTTCGACTAAGGTCGAGACGTTTCTGCCGGAGCTGACCGGCAAAACGAATTTCGGAATCCGGACGCCGAAAATTTCCCTTTCCTCTGTTTCCAGACCGAGCCGCTCGATTTCTCCGAGCTCTTCCCATTTTTTCAGCTCGATGCACAAATCAATCTTTATCTGCTTGCCGACCGCCGAAACGCCGAACAAATCGCGGATGTTGATAATGCCGAGCCCGCGGATTTCCAGATG
The DNA here is from genome assembly GCA_036389695.1 of Pyrinomonadaceae bacterium. GTDB lineage: Bacteria > Acidobacteriota > Blastocatellia > Pyrinomonadales > Pyrinomonadaceae > JALZHR01. The sequence goes on along the minus strand of DASVWG010000413.1, from coordinate 23,306 downwards.
TTCGCGAGTCAATTCGGGCGAGATGCCTTCGAGCCGTTCGCCGATTTTTTTCACCCAGACGGCGTCGTCGGAAATCAGGTGATGCCCGCGCGTGATTAAATCCAGCGCGCATTCGGATTTTCCGATGCCCGATTCGCCCTGCAAAAAAACGCCCAAGCCGTACATTCCCAAAAGAACGCCGTGCAGCATCGTCTGCGGCGCGAGCATTTCCTGCAAAAAATCCGAGACGATGCCGATGGCAACGGAACTGACCTGCGGCGTGCGCAAGACCGGCAACTTAAATTCTTCGGCAATCTCGACGAATTCGCGCGGCGGCTCTAAATTTTTGGTCAGCAGAACGCAGCAGATTTTTTTCAAATCGAGATTGCGGATGGCTTCGATTCTTTTTTCGACCGAAAGCTGATTTAAATAAGAAATCTCGCTCTGCCCGACAATCTGCACGCGACCTTCGTGAATGTAATGAGAAAATCCGGCGAGCGCCAGCCCGAGCTTTTGAATTCGCGCCGAAGTAATCCGTCGCGAATTCAATGATTCGCGACCGGCTAAAACCTCGATTTGAATTTGTGCTGGAGATTTTTCAACAAACTCGCTGATGTCGATGCTCGGTTTTTCGTTTTTGAAGTTTGAAGACATTCTAAATGGTCAATCGTCCTTTGTCCTTTGTCCTTCGCCGGTTGAATTTAATTCGAAAATGCAATTTACGCTCAACCGGCAAAGGACAAAGGACAAAGGACGAAGGACGAATTATGGTTGAATTAATCCGAAATTTCCGTCCTGACGGCGGTAGATGACCGAAATTTTTTCGTTTTCGGCGTCTCTGAAAACCAGAAATTGATTTTCTTCCGTTTGGAGCAGTAAAGCCGCTTCTTCCGCCGTCATCGGTTTTACTTTATAGCTGCGCGAATTGATGATGCGCGGCGCGGGCGGCGCGGGCGGAATCTCGTCAGCCGGCGTGGCGACAAGACTGGTTTTCGTGGCGCGATGATGTTTGTCAATGACCTTGTCTTTCAGGCGCGTCGCCTGTTTTTCCAGTTTCGTAATCGTCTGCGTCAAGGCTTTATACATATCCGAAACCGTCGTATTCGCCGTCAAAACGTGGTCTCGCCAGTTAACGATAATTTCGGCGCGATGACGTCCCTTGGCGACTTCAATAATAACGTGCGCATTCGTTGCCTGACCGTTAAAAAGATGTTTCAGTTTGTCAAAATGGTTCTCGACGTGAGAACGCAAAGCAGGAGTTACCTCTAAGTGTCTTCCGGTATATTCAAATTTCATAAATCGCACCTCTTGTTCTTTTATTGGTCCTTCGTCCTTTGTCCTTCGTCCTTTGCCGGTTGAATAAAAACTGCATTCCGGAATTAACTTCAAACAGCGAAGGACAAAGGACTAATGACGAAGGACTAAACCACTGTCTTCCGTTCGCGCGAGCCGGGAATCTGCATCTGGTCGCGGTATTTCGCCACTGTCCGGCGCGATAATTTAACGCCTTCCTTGCTCAGGATTTTGGCGATTTCGTCGTCGGTCAGCGGCTTTTTCGTATCTTCTTCTTCAATCATTTTCTTGATTCTCAGTTTCAAAATGCGCGTCGAAACTTCTTCGCCGTCCTCGTTCAGCATTCCTTCCGAGAAAAAGCGGCGCAGCTCGATAACGCCCTGCGGCGTGTGCGCGTATTTGCGATTGACGACGCGCGAAACGGTCGAAAGATGCATCCCGATGTCTTCGGCGACGTCTTTCAGCATCATCGGCTTGATGAATTCCACGCCTTTGTCCAGAAAATCGCGCTGGCGGTGAACGATGCATTCGACGACGCGATAAATCGTCTGCCGCCGGTGCTCGATATTGCGCAGTAAATCGACCGCCGAGCGCACTTTTTCCTTGATAAAATCTTTGGTTTCCTTCGTCGTGTTGTTTTGTTCCAAAAGCTGTTGATACGTCGAGCTGATACGCAGGCGCGGGCTGCCGTCGTCGGTAAAATAAATGACGTAATCGTCTTCGAGCTTTTCGATATAAACTTCCGGCGAAACGAAAATCGGTTCTTCCGACGAAAAACGTCTGCCCGGATACGGGTCGAGCCCGCGAATTTTATTGATTTCCTCGTTCAGCTCGTGCAGCTCGACGCCGGTTTGTTTCGACAGATGCTGCAAGCGATGCGGCTGCAAATCGTGCAGGTGATTTCTGACCAAATCCGCCGCCAGACTTTCGCCTTCGCCGATTGTTTCGAGCTGCGCCAGAAGGCATTCCTGAACGTTGCGCGCGCCGCAGCCGACCGGGTCGAGCTTCAGCACGATTCGTCTGGCTTCTTCGACCAGCTCGACGCTGCCGTCACACATTTCGGCGACTTCTTCGTTGCTGGCGAGCAAGCGCCCGTCTTCGTCGAGATTGCCGACGATGCAGATTCCGGCTTCTTCCAGCTTTTCGCTGATTTGCTGGAGATTCAGCTGCCATTCCAGATGCTCGGTTAAGGATTCCGAGCGCGTCAGAAACTGCTCGAAGCTCGGCGCGTCTTCCTTATATTCGATTTCCTGCGTTTTGTATCCGGGGTCGAGATAATCCTGAAATTCGCGTCCGAAATCGACTTCTTCAAAAGCGTCGCCCGATTCGTGCGGCAGAACGTCGTCGTTTTCGACCTCGCCCGCGTATTCTTCCTTAAAACCGTTTTCGCTCACGGCTTCGGGCGTAAAAACTTCAAATTCCTCCACCGCTTTTTGCGCAAATTCAGCCGTTCCTTCGTCATAACCGTTTTCGTGCGGGTCTTCATAGCCGTCCGAGTTCTGGTCGAGAATTTTCTCGGAAATTTCCTGCACTTCTTCGTCGTTGGTCACTTCTTCCAGAACCGGATTGGCGATCATTTCCTGCTGAATCAAATCGGTGAGTTCGAGACTCGTCATCTGCAACATTTCTATCCGCTGCCGGAGCTGCGGAGTCAAAACCATTTGTTGTTTCAGACTTTGTGTCAGTTTTAATGACGACATATTTTGTTAAGAATTCAGGCTCGTTATCCTTCGTTTATTTCTTGAGAAGATTATACCGATTTTGAACGGAAAAAGTAAGAGAGGTGAAAGGGAAAAAGTTAAAACAGGCAGAAACGCGACAGTGATGGAGCGTGTCCAAGTTTAGCTTCTCGAATCGACAAAGTTAAACACGCTCCATCACTGTCGCGTTTCCACCTTAAAGCGAAAATCTTTCGCCCAGATAAAGCCTGCGCACTTCGGCGTCCTCGACTAAAACTTCGGGCTTGCCGGTGCGCAGGATTTTGCCTTCCGCCATAATGTAGGCGCGGTCGGTGATGCCGAGCGTTTCGCGGACGTTGTGGTCGGTGATAAGAATGCCGATGCCGCGCGATTTCAGATACAGGATAATCTCGCGGATTTCGTCAATCGCAATCGGGTCGATGCCCGCAAAAGGCTCGTCCAGCAGAATAAACTGCGGCTCGGTCGCTAAGCATCTGGCAATCTCGACGCGCCGCCGCTCGCCGCCCGACAGCGCGTCGCCGCGCGTTTTGCGCACGTGCGTCACGCCGAATTCTCCCAAAAGCTCTTCCAGACGGGCAAAACGGTCTCGACGCGAGATTTTCGTCGTTTCCAGAACGGCTAAAATATTCTGCTCGGCGCTCATTTTGCGAAAAATCGAAGGCTCCTGCGGCAAATATCCGAGCCCGAGCCGCGCGCGCAGATACATCGGCAGCGTCGTCACGTTCTGACCGCTCAGAAAAATATTGCCGCGCTCGGCTGTCTCCAAGCCGGTCATCATATAAAACGTCGTCGTTTTGCCCGCGCCGTTCGCGCCCAAAAGCCCGACGACCTCGCCGCGCTCGACAAACAAGCTGACATTATCGACCACGCGCCGCCGCCCGTAAGTTTTCTGCAAATGCACGGCAGCCAGCGCGTTCGTCGGATATTCCTCGTAATCGCCGTTGGAAGAATTTTTTCGTTGGAAAAAATTTGTCATTCTGAAATTAATTTAGTTACAACTCAACAGATTAGCAAGTTATCACGGATTTTTCCCGGCGAATTCTGCAACGTTCCTTCAAATATTAAAATCTCCTTTTTTCCACATTTCCGTGTAATGTTTTGGCGCATAAAATCATATAAATTAGAAACCCCTTTATAGAGCGCGTTTCAAATTCCGATAAAAAGGAGAAAATCATGGCAACTGCACAAGCAGAAATAAATGCCGTTATCGAGGCTTTAAATGATAACAGCAAAGATTGGTACACGATCCGGCAAATTGCGGAGCGAGCCGGGTTGCCGGTGGATACGGTTCTCGCCGCAATCGAGACCGAACGCGGCAAACTCGTGCGGTCGGCGAACAAAACAAAGAGCGGCGAAAATCTTTATTCGCTTCGTGATATATATGAAAAGAAAGCGCCGTTTTACAAAAAGGTTCTCGGTTCCTTAAAAAATCGGGTTGATTAGAAGGAGGAAAAATGATTTTTCTTACGACATTTTTTTTACTTTTGCTGCAAACGTCGGCATCATCGACAGAAAATTTTACAACGTGGGCAAACATTAACTGGAAAACGATAGCCTGCGCTTTCGGCGGCGGATTGGCAATTAAGCTCTTAGATTTGCTGGAGCGAAACAATCTTCCTGCGGACCGGCGACCGACTTTAGATTTATTTTTTTGGGCGGCTTTTATTATCCTGCCGCTTCTCGGAGCGTTTGTCGCTTGGGCATACGACGACGGAAATAATATAAACTCGATGCTGGCAATTCAAATCGGCGCATCTGCACCTTTGATTCTTAAGTCGCTGGCTGCCGCCGTTCCGCCGACTTAACCATAGTCGAGTAAAAATTTATTGTTTCTTGACTTTATAAACCGAGCGGATTCTGCCCGTGCCGTTTTGTTTGCTTGAGCCTTGACTGATGACGCGGTTGTCGCGCAGGTAAACCGTCAGCTGCGCGCTTTGCTGAGAGCCTTGTTCGGCGTCTTCGACGCTCGCCGGATTGCCGCGTAAGATGACGACTTCGTCAGCCGTCGTGTATTGCGCGTAGTCGCCGGCGGCGCGGCGATTCGGCTGTGTGACGACGACGTTATTCTGCGCTATCGTCTGCGTCACTTCGTTGTTTTCGTTCAGATATACGTCCGTGATGCCCGAAACGATGCGGTCGGTTCCCTGCCGGATATCGACGTTTCCCTCGTAGCGCAGCTGGCGATTCTGGTCGGTGTAGGAAATCCGGTCGGACTGGGCGAAAACCGGCTGCGTGATTTCCTTGTCGTTTTCCTTGCGCCTGGCGTTGTAAAGCAGGCTCTGGACTTTGCCTTCGCCGTCCATTCGTTTCGCTTTCTGCTGAAAAACCAGTTTTTCGGCGCGCACGTAATTATTTTCCTGCCACGCGCGGGCGTTGCCCGTGTAAACGCCGACTTCCGATTTGTGGTCAAAATCGGCGCGTTCCGCCGTGACGAAAACCGGCGAGTTGGTTTTGCCGAAAGGCGTCGAGCCGTTCGTCTGCCGCTGGCTGTAATAAGTCGTCGAAACGCGACCGCGCAAAAAGGATTTTTCGCTGCGCGTGTCCCAGTCGATTTCCGTCGCTTTGGCGCGCGCGACTGAATCCCAGACGGTCGGCTCGCCGCCGCGCAGACGCACAACTTCGTCGCTCGCCGTATAAATTATCTGGCTCGCCGTGCCGTTGCGGTCAAGCTCGGCAAATTTCGCGCCGCCGACGGCGTCAAAGCGCTCGATGTTGTGCGTGTTTTGATTAAAATTCGATGTCAGCTTGTCGGCTGTCAGCGTCCGCGTTCCGCGATTTTCGCCCGCGACCAACGGCACCTGCACGGCTTTGGCTTTTTTCTCGGCGATGCAGATTTTCGGATTGTTTCCCGCGTAAAAATCGCAATCGAAACGCGGCGCGGAAACGGTCGTTTTGTAATTTTCCGCCTTCGTCTCCAGCGGCTCGACATACAACTCGGCGTTGCCGACGGCTTCGGCTTTCAAAATATCTTTACCGTTGGAATTTAAAACGGTTTTCACCGTGTCGGCGGTCAGTTTTTTATTTGAAGCGTCCGTCTTTCCCTGCGGCGCGGTCAGGGCGATTGCCGTGCGACCTTCGGTCTGCATCTGATTCAAAACGTTGTTGGCGAAAGCGAGCCGAATCGCTACGGGCGCAAACATCGTCGCTTTCGTGTATTCTTCCGGCTTGGCGGGAACGAGCGTGACATTTGCCGAGCCCGACGCTTTCGCGTTCTGCACCTGTTGATTTTCGGCAAAATTCGCGTTCAGCTCGTTCGCCGAAACTTCCGTCGCGCGGTCGGGCGCGGTTTGTTTCAGATAAGCGTTGCCGTAAACGAGCGTGTTGCGGACTTTTTTATTCGCGAAAAGCTCAGCCGTCATCCGGTCGCCTTTGATAAGGGTTTCCGCCTGCGTAATTTCCGCGCCGCCGTTGAGAAAAATTTTCCCGTTCGTCTGCTCGTAAATCGCTTCCTGCGCGCGAATCTGGGTCGGTTTCTCGTCTTCGACGGTGACGATTTCGACGTTGTTTCTCAATTCAAATTTATCTATCGGCTTTTCGTAGACGGCATATTGCGAGCGAATTTTCGTCGGCTTCGAACTGTTATTCGTCGTTTCGATTTCGACGTTTTCATACAATTCGACGCGCTTTAACTCTTTATCAAACGTCGCCACGGCGCGATTGGCGCGGGTTTTCGTGTATTTCTGATTCGCCTCGGTCGGCTTGATGTAGACCTCGACGTTTTCGTTGAGTTCGAGCTTATTAATTTCCTTGTCGGTAAAAAACGCGGTCACTTTTTCGGCGCGCACGTCGGTCGGCTGCGACATTTCGCCCGCGCCTGCTTTCGGGATTAAATTGATGTTGACGTTTTGCTCAAGCTCGATTTTTCCGGCTAGCTGTTCCAGCACGGCTCTTCCGGAAGTAATCCGCGCGCTTTGTAGATTGGCGCGCGCCAATTCATTGTTTTCTGCGTTTTCGTCCGCGAAAGCGTTGATTTCAACCTGGCTCAAAAGCTCAAGCCGCTTGTCTTTGACGAAAACTCGCGCGCCTATCGATTTGCCCGAAATACTCTCGCGTGAAAACTCGACCAGTTCTTCCGATTCGGCGATTTCCGTCGCCTTGTCGTAACCGATTTGCTCGGATTTCACCCGCAGACCGTCGCGCGTTTCGATATTGACCGCGCCCATAAAATAAGCGTTGAAATTTTTGTTTTCGGCGGGAATGTAAACGGCGCGGTTCGCCGAAATCTTGTCGGGATTTTCGTTTTCCGGGTTGTAAACTTCCAGATAAACGTTTTCCAGTTCCTGGTGATTGTCGGAAAAAGTCGTCGCTTTGTCGGCTTTAATATAATATTTCACCGCGTCGCCTTCGACTTCGCGGCGCTCGAAACCGTTGACGACCGCGACGACATCTTTGGAAAGCTGCGTCGGCATTCCCTTCATCCGGAAATCTTTCGTGCCGCTGCTGCGATAAAAACCGACGCCGATTGCCAGAATCGTGACCGCCAGCCCGACCAGCGCCAGCGCGCGAAAATACGCGGGCGTGCGGGCGCGCAGTTTGAGGTTATTTACTTTTTTGCGTTGAATCGGCGGCATTTTTATTATTGTCGAGAGATTTTGCGTTTTCGTTATATTTAAAAGTTTAGAGTTTAAAATCTCCAACAATTTTCGATTTTTTAATTTTTCCCGTGTGCGTGTAAAAGGCGACTTTGGCGTATTCGTCGACAATCCAGACTTCCGACGCGCCTTTTTCCAGATAAAGCCGGATTTTTTCGTCCATCTCGGCGCGGCTGTTGGCGGGCGATTTTACCTCGACGCAGATTTCCGGCGCTTTCGGATACGGCGTTTTCTCGCCGAACTCGGCAAAAAATTCATCGGAAGCCCAAGCGACGTCGGCAACTCTCACGCCTTCATTCGTTAAAATCGAGCATTCGATAATAATTACGCCGCTTTTTTTTAAATTCTCAATTTGTCTGGCAACTTTATTCTGCAAAATCCCGTGACGATTCGATGCGGGACTCATCAAAATCTGCCCGAATTTATTAAGCTCAACTTTGTATGGAATATCCCGAAAAAACGGATTTTCCATTAATTCCTGCCATTTAACCGCCAAATCCATAGCTAAAGCCTCATTCAAATTGTAACATTTTCGGCTTCGATTTTTAATTTGTCTTCAAATCTTCAATCACCAGTTGCAAGCGTGTGTTCCCGTTCCAGGTGTTCGCTTCGGGCGTGTAAGCTATTTCGATGCCGGTTTGCGGTTTGAGAGTTTGCCCCTTTGATTTTTCGACGCCGTCCCACCAGACGGCTTCAAACTGCTTGCGCGTGCGGTCGGTCAGGCGCATTTTCAGATGTTTTTCCTTCATCACGTAAGGCTCGTCAACCAGAAACAAATCTTTGGTCGCGAAAATCGGCTTCGGATTGCCGATGCCGAACGGTTCCAGACATTTTAATTCCTGCACGACGTCCAGATTCAGAGTCTGCGAAGAAACGAGCGCATCGATTCTGATTTCGGGCATTAAATCGTCTTCGGTCAGATTCGCGCGCGCGTGTTCATTTAGTTTCTGCCTGAGTAAATCTATATTTTCCCGACGAATCGTAAAGCCGCACGCCGCCGCGTGTCCGCCATGTTTTTCGAATAAATCGACGCACGAATCCAGCGCGTTTAATAAATGATAATTTTTAATGCTGCGCGCCGAGCCGTGACCGATGCCGTCTTCGATGGAAATGACGAGGCTCGGACGAAAAAGTTTTTCGGTGATGCGCGAAGCCGCCAAACCGATAACGCCGCGATGCCAGCCGTCGCCCGCGATAACGGCGACGTGCGTTTGGTTCGCGCTTCCGCCGTCGTCCAGATAGCTTTGCAGCGCAAACTCGAAAATCTGCCGCTGAATCGTCTGCCGCTCGCGATTGCGGCTGTCGAGATGCGCGGCAAGCTCGCGCGCCTTTTCAAACGAATCGGCTTCGAAAAGCTCGACCACGCTGCGCGCCGCGTCCATTCTGCCCGCCGCATTTATTCTCGGCGCGATGCGAAAACCGATATCGTAGCTCGTCATCGTCGAATTGCAATCGGCGACTTCCATCAGCGCCCGCAACCCGAAATTTTTCGCTTTCGGCAAATCCAGCAAGCCCATTGCGACAATCGCTCGATTTTCGCCCGTCAGGTTCATCATATCGGCAACCGTGCCGAGCGCGACGACTTTCAGAAAGCCTTCGACGAGTTTTTCCTTGCCTTTTTCCCGAAGTAAAGCGTGCGCCAGTTTGAACGCGACGCCGACGCCCGCGAGATTTTTGTCGGGATAATCGCAGCCCGCTTGATTCGGATTGATGACGGCGAAGGCGTTGGGATTTCCTTTCGCTTCGTCAGATAAATGATGGTCGGTGATGATTAAATCGACGCCGTTTTCGCGCGCCCAATCCGCCGCCTCAAACGCGCGGCTGCCCGTATCGACGCTGATGACGAGCGAATAGCCTTTCTCTTTCGCTTCGTTTAATTTTTCGATATTGATGCCGTAGCCTTCGGTAAAGCGGTGCGGAACGTGAAAGCCGGTTTTCGCGCCGACCAGTTCCAGAGCCTTGCGCAAAACAACCGTTCCGGTCGTGCCGTCAACATCGTAATCGCCCCAGACCAGAATCTTTTCGCCCGCTTCGACGGCTTTAAAAATCCGCGTCACAGCCTTCTGCATATCTCGCAAAAGATTCGGCTCGTGCAAATCGGACGCTTGCGGATTCAGGAATTTAAAGGCTTTTTCTTCCGTTTCGTGATTGCGCGAAATAAGCAGAGCGGCAGCGAGCGGCGAAACTTTCAGCGCCTGTGAGAATTTTAAGACCTGCTCGCGGTCGTGCTTGTGGATGTTCCAACGTTTCATATAGCGATTAGCCACTAGCTTTTAGCTCTTAGCTTTTGGATGAATGAATTCAACATTTTCTTTACTTCAATCAATAAATTTGTTGATTTTTCATAATTCCCGATTTCAAGTAAACCTAAATCTTTTGCTAAGAGTAAATGATATTCAAGCTCGCTGGCTGAGCCCATTGCTATTTGCAGAAATCTGGCAAATTCAACATCGCCGTTTCTGCCGCTGCCTTCAGCAATATTCGCGGGAATTGAAGAACAAGCACGGCGAGTTTGACTTGTTAACCCAAACAACTCTTCTTTTGGGTAATTCGTTGTTATTCGATAAACCAAAAGTGTGAGTTCGTGTGATTTTCTCCAAACCGTTAATTCATGAAAATCTTTCATTCTGTTAGCTGTTAGCGATTAGCAATTAGTTGTTAGCTTTAGCCGTTAGTATCTGGCTAAAAGCTAACAGCTAATTGCTAACAGCTAATTGCGGGCTTAATAAGCCGAAATATAATAAGCCTAAAATCACTGCTCCCAGTAAGATGCGGTAAATGATAAAGACGGCTGTCGAGTTTTTGCGCAGGAACGCGAGCAAAAACCAGATGGAAAGATAGCCGACGATTGCCGAAACGAGGATGCCGACGCCGAGCGGCGCGAAGTCTTCTTTCGGCAGAATGTGCCACGCTTCTTTCAGTTCCAAAAGTCCGCTTGCCGTGATTGCCGGAATCGAAAGCAGAAAGGAAAATCGGGCGGCGGTTTCGCGTTTTTGTCCGGCGAAAAGCCCGCCCATAATCGTCGAGCCGGAGCGCGACGAGCCGGGCATCAGCGCCAGAACCTGCGACAAGCCGACGATAATCGCGTCGCCGATGCCCAAATCGCGGATTTCCTTGCGCTGGCTGCCGACCATTTCGGCGATGACCAGCCCGACGGCAATCGCAATCAGCATCGTCGCGATAAACCATAGATTTTTGGTCGCTTCGCCTTCGATTTGTTTTTTCAGCAATAACCCGATTGTGCCGATCGGAATCGAGCCGATAATCACCAGCCAGCCGAGCCACGCTTCTTCCGACAGCCAAATCGGTCGCATTCCGTTCGTGCCGGAAAATCGAAGCCCGCGCCTGCGCGTGATAACCGCCCAGTGGTCGCGGACAAACGCCGCCGTGATGCTCAAAACATCGGGCAGAAAATAAACGATAACGGCAAGCAGCGTTCCGAGCTGAATGACCGCAATCGTCGCCGTCGTCCGCTCGGCGTTTCCGTCGTAAAGCTGAAGCCAGCGGCTGGCAAAAACCAGATGCGCCGTCGAGCTAATCGGAATAAACTCGGTCAAACCCTGCACGATGCCGAGAATTATCGCCTGTAAAAAATTCATAAATTAGGTCGGAATTATTTCGGAAAATAAAACTGATTCATTTTGTATTGTTTGGCGGGATTCGTCAAAGAAAGAGAAGACAGGAGCCGGAAGACAGAAGTCAGTAGAAATTTATCTTTTATCTTCCGGCTTCCGGCTTCTGACTTCTGTCTTCCGAATTATTCCCGATATTTCGCGCCGCCCGCAATTCTATCGTAGAGCCACGCCGGAAACATTTTTCCCGCGCGGACGACCGTCGCCAATTGCCACGGGAAAGCGGCGAATTTTTTCTTTTTCTCGATGGCGCGCAGGAAATACGGGATGGATTCTTCGAGCTCCATCAGAAAAGGCATTTTGCTGGCTCTGCCCGAAGTCAGAGGCGTTTTGATAAAGCCGGGCTGAATTATCGTGACGTCGATTCCCTTTTTCTGCACGTCGAGCCGGACGCTTTCAAAATACGCGGTCATTCCGGCTTTCGAAGCGCAGTAGGCGGCGGATTTCGGCAAGCCGCGAAAACCGGCGAGGCTGGAAATGGCAACGAGCTGCCCACTGCCGCGCTCGAGCATCGGCGGCAGAACGGCGGCGACGGCGTTCATCGCGCCGTTGAGATTGATGTCGATGACGCGCCGGAAATCCGTCGGCGTTAAATCTTTCGCGTGTTTCGCGCCGCCGCCGATTCCGGCGTTGGCAATCAGGATGTCGATTTTGCCGAATTCGCGGCGAAAGCTGTCCGCCGCGTCGGCGACGGCAATCTCGTCGGTCACGTCAGCCGCAAAATAGCGCGCCGCTTTGCCGTGTCGCTCGCATTTTCGGGCTAAATCCTGCAAAAGATTTTCGCGCCGCGCCAGCAGTCCGACAATCGCGCCGCGCTTTGCCAGTTCCAGCGCCAGCGCCTCGCCGATACCGCTCGACGCGCCCGTTAAAAAGACGACTTTATCTTTCCAGAACATAGATTAATAAAGGGAAATTCAAACAGGATAAACAGGATGAACAGGATAGGAATTTTTGAATAAAAAAGTTTTGAATAAAACTCGAAAGCTGATTTTAAAAACAATTTATCCTGCCCATCCTGTCTATCCTGTTTGAATTTATCTCTAGCAAAGTTCATCAACGTATTCGCCCAAAACCTTCAGAGCTTTCGCCAAATCCGTCTGTTTTATCAACAGGTGGTCGCGCGAAAATGCCGAGAGCGCGACGATTGAGATTCCGGCTTCGGCTAGAATCCGCGCGACTTCCGCCAGAAAGCCGACGACCGTGAAATCAAGCTCAATGTCAAAGGTCAGAAGCCGGAAATTTCCTTCTGAGCGCGCGTCACGCGTCGCGTGGCGGATGGTTCCGAAATCAATTTCGTCGAGCAGAAGCGTGACTTCGAACTTATCGGAGAAAATCATAAACGGCGCGGTCAGGCGCGGGCTAAGTTCGGGATTTTCCAGTAATTTGCGCCAATCCGCGTGCCTGAGCGAAACGAGAAAAAACGTTTCCGGCGCGATTTCGACGCGCGTTTTTTGTAAAAGCTCTCTGGCGCCCGGCGTGTTTTCAATCATCGATTTTCGTAAAAGTTAAATCATATTTTGCCGCCGCGTCCGGCTGATAATCTTCGCGCAGCAGCGAAAAATAAACTGAATCCGTGCCGTAAAGCTGTCTGATTTCTTTTTCCCGCTTTAAGCCGATATTTTGCAAAACGCCTTGCGAAGCGAAATTTTCCAAATGCGTCGCGCCGACGATTTTTTCGAGCTTCGCTTCTTCAAAACCGAAACGAAGCAAGGCTTTCGCCGCTTCGCTTCCGTAACCCTTGCCCCAAAATTCCTTGAAAAAACCGTAATAAATTTCGACTTCCGGCGTTTTGTCCAGATACTGCAAGCCGCAATAGCCGGTTAATTTCCCCGAAGCCTTTTCAAAAACGCCTAACTGCGCGAAACCGTTTTCCCGCCATCGCTGAATACGGCGCGGAAGGCTCGCCAGCACATCAGCTTTTTCAATCGCATATTCCGGCAAAAATCTTCTCACGTTCCGGTCGGTAATCAGCCGGTAAACGTCTTCCAGCTCGGCGCGCCTGTACATCCGCAGCCGAAGGCGTTCGGTTTCGATTTCCGGCAGAAGCATTTTGTCAATCAAACCTCGACAATCGTCGGAATTATGACGGGCTTGGTTCCCGTTTCCTTCTGGATAAAGCGTTTTAATAAAATGCGCAAGTTTTCCTTGAATGAAGTCCGGTCGTGCAAATCGTTTTTCGACATCGCTTTGATTGATTCGATAATCGACTGCCGCGCTTCTTCGACCATGCCGTTGGTAAAATCGACGCCCGCGACGCCCTGAAACGTGATTTGCGGCGATTCGACGATTTCACGACTTTCCTTGTCAATCGTCACGACGAGCGAAATCGCGCCGCCGTAAGCGAGTTTTTTGCGCTCGCGGATGGTTTCATATTCGATTTCGCCCAGAGATTCTTCGTCGATGAAAGTGCGTTCGAGATGGTGATGCTCAATCAATCGCGCGGCGTTTTCTTCGAGCTCGAGAACGTCGCCGTTTTCAATCAGAATCACGTTTTCGTCCGTGTAGCCTTCGATGTGATTTTTGACGAATTCCTTATGCCGGAAAAGCATACGGTATTCGCCGTGAATCGGCACGACGAATTTCGGGCGCGCGGTTTCGGTCATAATCCGTATGTCTTCCTGCGAAGCGTGACCGGAAACGTGAACCATTCGCCGTTTTTCCTCGATAATGTTGCCGCCGCGCTTGTAAATGTGACCGATAAGACGCGAAATCGCTTTGTCGTTGCCGGGAATAATTCGCGCGGAAAGCACAATCGTATCGCCTTTTTCAATCTGCATTCCCTTGTATGCGCCTGTCGCCAACTGCCACAAAGCGGCGCGATTTTCGCCCTGCGAGCCGGTCACCAGATAAACGATTTGGTCGTCGTCCAGCTGACGCGCTTCGCCGAGCGAAACCTGCGTGTCGTGCGGAATATCCAGCAAGCCCAATTCGTCGGCAACTTCGACGTTGCGCTGCATCGAGCGTCCAATCACACAGACTTTCCGGTCAAAAGCGTGCGCGAGGTCGAAAACGATTTGCAGGCGATGAATCGAAGACGAAAACGTCGCCACCAGAAGCCTGCCAGTCGTCTGTTCAAAAATTTCCTCGAACGCCGGAACGACGTCGCGCTCGGAAGGCGTTCTGCCCGGCACGGTCGCGTTCGTCGAATCCGAAAGCAAAGCCAGCACGCCCGCGTCGCCGTATTTTTTCAGGGTCTGCAAATCATACGGCGCGCCGATTATCGGCGTATCGTCGATTTTGTAATCGCCCGTGTGAATAATCGTCCCGATTGGCGTCGTAATCGCCAGCGAAAAACAATCGACCAGCGAATGCGAAGCGTGTATGAATTCGATTTTAAAATTGCCGATTTCGACAATGTCGTTCGGCTTGACGCGGTGCAGCAAAACCTCGTCAAACATCTGATGCTCGTCCAGCTTTCGCTCGGCTAAAGCAAACGTAAAACGCGAAGCGTAAACCGGCAAGTTAAATTTTTTCAGGAAATACGGCAGCGCGCCGATATGGTCTTCGTGCCCGTGCGTCAGGATTAAAGCGGTCATATCCGCGCGATAGTCTTCCAGAAACTCGAAATTCGGAATCGAGATGTCCACGCCGTAAGGAGTTTCTTCGGGAAAACCCATTCCCGCGTCCACGATAATCATTTCATCGCCGTAACGGATGCCCATACAGTTCATCCCGAATTCGCCGATGCCGCCAAGCGGTATTATTTCAACTTTTCCCACCTTTTTCTTATGCTCAACTCTCTTGTTTAATTAAATTCTTTATAAATTTTGTCTCAAGTTTAGCACAAAGATATTTTTCCTGCTCGGATTTGAAATTTTTGGCAGTGTCCTAGTCTCCTGGCGTCAGAAAATAATTGCTTTTCCGTATCTCAAAAGTCAAACCTTAAGATTTGGATTAATCAAAAGGGCGAGGTCTGTTTCGTTATATTCTTCCGCCTCGGCGGTTGAAAAATGAAATCCCTGTTCGGCATCAGCTTCATTCGGCTTTAGAAAACTACTCCGAAATTGTTTGGCTGATTCGTCAACCACGAAATATTCTTTGTAAATTTGCCAGCATTGAATGCATTTTTTGATGGAAACTTCGATTTTCTTGTTGGTCGAAAAGATTGTCGGAAGCTGCTTGATTATAACTAAATCATTTCGGCTGCAATTAAGTCCGTTCTTGCGGGTTTCGGCAAAACACGGAGCCGTTCGGACAGGTTTACTGTATTTTTCTTTGGCGAAAGCGAGATTTTTCGCAAATTGTCGCCGGGTTTCTTCAGCGAGTATTCGCTGTTGTTCTTGATACTCTTTTTCCCATCGTTCAGGTTTTTCCCAGATTTCTATATATTTTTGACGGTTCGCCGCGAAATGCGCCTCCCAGCTCTCTTTTGCCTGGACGAAATCTACCAAAGCGTCAAAGAGCTGCTTGAACTGCTCGACTCTCTCTTCTAACGGTGCCAAATAAGAGAGTTTCGCAGCTTGACTCAAAAGGGTAGAGTTTTCCAACTTCTGAACTACTTCAGGGTTACTTAATAAAGTCAATACGTCTTTGGCTTTTACCCTAATACACTCTGCAACCCACATCTCGTCGTCGTGGTTATCATCTCTGTAGCGAAATTTCTTAGCTTCCTGCTCTATACTCTGAGCCAAACCAAAGCCTAAATCTGCAAATTCTTTTGGATTCATAATTTTCCTTTGCCAGCGGTGAGCGCCTAACTTATGATGCGCAATGATTCTGCATCACATTCATACTATAGATTATTGTCGGGAATGGTTCCTGTTAAGAATCCGATTTTGCGTGTGATAGAGTCAAAAACATTAACGGAGAATTTTCTCAAAAGGGTCGTTTTTGAGAAAAGCATTAATATATCAGCCGTTTGTAACACTACCGAATTTTTGACTGTTGATACCTGATTTGTTAAACTAAAAGTGACAATTTAAGGGGAGTAGATAGCCTGAAAGGGTTTGTTGAAGCCGTCAATACAATCGCTTCTGTCGAAAGCGGTTCGGCTCAACGAAGAAAATATCAAGACCTTCTGCGACATTTTACAAAAAGTCGTGAAAGGTCTTTTCCTTTTGCGATGAAATAATAAATATTTCAAAAGGAGTTTTTTGATGAGTCTGTTCCCTTTCGCCGATTACTGGTGGTTTTACGGCATCTTTTTGTTATTCGTTTTGCTGATGCTCGCGCTGGATTTGGGCGTTTTCAATCGCAAGGCGCACGTCGTTTCGTTTAAGGAAGCGACCATTTGGAGCATCGTCTGGGTCGCGCTCGCGCTCGCTTTCAACTTCATTTTTTATCAATACGCGTCGGCAAAATTCGGCGCGGAAACGGGTTGGCAGGCGGCGCTCGAATTTCTGACCGGCTACGTCATCGAATATTCGCTTTCGATTGATAACATCTTCGTTTTCGTTTTGGTTTTCAGCTATTTCGGCATTCCGGCGAAATACAAGCACCGCGTTTTGTTTTACGGCATCTTGGGCGCGCTCATCTTTCGCGCAATGTTTATCGCGCTCGGTTCGGCGCTGATGCAGTTTCACTGGGTTATCTATCTTTTCGGCGCTTTTCTGATTTTCACCGGCATCAAGATGATGTTTTCGGATAATGAGAAAATCGAGCCGGAAAAAAACTTTCTGATTCGCATTTTCAAACGCTTTATGCCCGTCACGCACGAAATTGACGGCAAAAGCTTTTTCGTGCGCAAAGAAAATATTCTGCACGCGACGCCGCTTTTCATCGCGCTTCTGTTTCTGGAAGCGACCGACATAATCTTCGCCGTCGACAGCGTTCCGGCGATTTTCGCGGTGACGAATGAACCTTTAATCGTCTTTACATCGAATATTTTCGCGATTCTCGGACTTCGCTCGATGTATTTTATGCTGGCGGGCGCGATTTCGAAATTTCACTTGCTGAAATACGGTCTCGCGGTCGTGCTGGTTTTCGTCGGCTTGAAAATGGTCTGGCTCAACGATTACTACGGCGGCAAATTCCCGATTAGCTGGTCGCTGCTGTTTATCCTCGGCACGATTGCGCTTTCGGTAATTATTTCGCTGATTTTTCCGCTAAAAACTGACATTGTTCAAGATGAATTAACCAAAGCTCAGTAAAAAATGCAGCGTCAACCAAATTTGTAGGGGCAGGTCTTGTGCCTGCCCAATGAGCGCAGCGAATAAACGTTTAAGAAATTAGCCACGAAATTTCACGAATGAAGACGAAAAAGAAATAAATAATATTTCGTGTCTTTTTCGTGTTCTTTCGTGGCTATTCTTTTTTTCGCGCTTCGCGCTCATTGGGCAGGCACAAGACCTGCCCCTACATTCCCTTTATAAAAAATCTTCCTTCTTTAAATCGAGCCATTGCAGAGCCGCGCCGTGAAGCAGCAGCGATTTGGTTTCTTCGTCGAAATCGCTCGTTTCAATCAATTTTCCCGCTTCCGTCTCGCCGAGCGGAAAAGGATAATCCGTGCCGAGCGCGACTTTGTCGGCGCCCGCCAGTTTAACCAGATAATCGAGCATCGCCGCGTCGTGGACAAGCGAATCGAAATAAATTTTGCCGAGATAATCGCGCGGGTTGCATTGATTGTCGGCGGCGCATAAATCCGGGCGCATGAGAAAACCGTGTTCGATGCGCCCGATGGTCGCCGGAAACGAGCCGCCGCCGTGCGCGAAACAAATTCTTAAGTTTTTGCACTTTTCGAGCGTGCCCGAAAAAATCAAAGAACAAATAGCGCGCGAAGTCTCGGCGGGCATTCCGACCAGCCACGGCAGCCAGTATTTCTGCATATCTTTTTCGCCCATCATTTCCCACGGATGAACGAAAACCGCCATCTCCGATTCTTCGCAGGCTTTAAAAAAATCAAAAAACTGCGGCTCGCCCAAATTTAATTGATTGACGTTCGAGCCGATTTGCACGCCTGACAAGCCGATTTCTTTGCATCTTTCCAATTCTTTGACGGCAAGCGCGGCATCCTGCAGCGGCACGGTTCCTAAACCTACGAATCGTTTCGGAAATTTTTCGACCGTTTCAACAATCTGGTCGTTCAGAAATCTGGCGATTTCCAAACCGTCCAAAGGCTTTGCCCAATAGCTGAACATGACGGGCACGGTCGATAAAACCTGAACGCCGACGCCGAAACGGTCGCATTCTTCGATGCGTTTTTCGGCGCTCCAGCAGTTGTCCTCAACCTCGCGAAAAAATTTTCCGTCGTCTTTCAGCATCCGCGCGCAGCAGGGCTTGTGATGCTCCAGTTTGATAAAGCCGCCGTAGTCGAATCGCGTCTTCCAGTCGGGAATATTTTTCGGCAGAATATGCGTGTGTATGTCGATTTTCAGCATTTGCTTATTTATTAATTTTATCAGAAAGATTCGTGAAAGCCGTGTCGCTTTTGAAAATGCGGAATAAATAATAATAAGACGGAAAAAGCAGAAACGCGCCAGCCGCGAGCGCTCCGAGCAAAAGCTGCAGAGTGATGCGCGGCGCGGCGGCGGAAGTTATCGTCACGTCCGGCTCAATCAGATAAGGAAACTGCGCCAGCGCCCAGCCGAGCAAAATCAAAGTAACCTGAGCGGCAACAAAAGCGCGCGCCAATTTATATTTTCTCGTCCACAAAGCGTAAAACGCGCCGGTTGCGGAAATCGCGGTCAAAAGATGCAAACCGAGCGCCCACGAGCTTCGACCGATTCCCGCCCGCACGGTCGGCGCGCCCGTTTCCGCTAACAGAAAAACAATCAATGCCAGTAAACCAACCACTGCGCCGGAGGCGAGCGCGCGCCGCCGGAAATCTTCCTGCAAATCACGTTCGGTCGTTTCCAGAGTCAGATAAACCGCCGCGAGATAGGCAAACAGCGCGAGCGCGAAAAAACCGACGGCAAACGGAAACGGCGCGAGCCACGAGTTAAAATATCCGGTCGTCACCAAGCCGTTTTCCACGCGAATCCGACCGGAAGCGATGGCGCCGAGCGTGATGCCCAAAAGAACCGGCGTAATAATGCTGGCAATCGAAAAAACAAGGCTCCAGCGCCTTTGCACGTCGTCGCGCTGAACGTCATAAGTGCGAAACGTAAACGCCGCGCCGCGCAGGATAATGCCGATTAAAAGAAGCGTCAGCGGAATATGCAGCGCCGTCGCAAGCGCCGCAAACGCGGGCGGAAAAGCCGTAAAAAGAATAACAATTACCAGTATCAGCCAGACGTGATTCGCTTCCCAGACCGGTCCGATGGCGTCGGCGATAAGCTTTCGCTGCTCTTTCGCCCGTTTGCCGAACGCCAACAAATCCCAAACGCCGCCGCCGTAATCCGCGCCGCCGAGCAGCGCGTAAAAAACGAGCGACGCAATCATAATTCCGGCGATAATCGTTTCCATAGTCAGAACCGCCTGCGGTAGCGGGCGGGTTAAATGCTGAAAGTCTAAACTTAGTTATAAACGAGTCTTTTGTAAACGTTCACCCGCCCGCTACCGCAGGCGGTTCTGACGGACTCGCCGCCACTTGTCGCCACAAAAGCCACGCGGTAATGATGGCGAGAAAAATATATAGAATCGTAAAAGTAATGAACGGCACGACGAGTCCCGGCATCGGCGTCACGGCTTCCGAAGTTCGCATCACGCCGTAGATAATCCACGGCTGACGCCCGACTTCCGTCACAATCCAGCCCGTTTCAATCGCGATAAAACCGAGCGGCGCGGCGATAATCAAGGCGCGCAGAAACCATTTCGAATCGAGCCATTTTCCCGCCTCTCGACGACGATATCGCCACGCGCTCCAAACGGCGATTGCCAGCATCAGCATTCCGCAGCCGACCATAATCTGAAACGCGAAATGAACAATCGCGACCGGCGGACGCTCGTCTTTCGGAAATTCGTTTAAGCCTTTGACCGTCGCCTGCGGGTCGCCGTGCGCGAGGATGCTCAGCGCATACGGAATCTCAATCGCGTAGCTCGTTGTGCCCGCTTCTTCGTCGGGAATGCCGCCGATGCGCAGCGATGCGCCCGTCTCGGTCCGGAAATGTCCTTCAAAAGCGGCGAGCTTCGCGGGCTGATTTTTCGCCACCGCTTTGGCGAGAATGTCGCCGCTCAAAGGCTGCAAAATCGAAGCGATTCCGCCGACCGTCAAAGCAATGGAAAGCGCGAGCCGGTGAAAACGATTGTTCCGGTCGCGCAGAAGCATAAAAGCGTGAATTCCCGCCACGACGAAACCGGTCGCGGCATAAGCGGCAAGCGTCATATGCAGCGTCTGCGTAAACGCCGCCGGATTCAGCATCGCCGCAATCGGGTCAATATCGACCGGCTTTCCGTCAACTATCCGAAAACCCGTCGGCGCGTTCATCCACGCGTTCGCAATGACAACGAAAATGCCCGAAAGCGCGCCGCTTAAAGCGACAATCACGCCCGCCAGTAAATGCGCCTTCGGTGAAATCCGATTCCAGCCGTAAAGATAAATTCCGAGAAAAATCGCTTCGGTGAAAAACGCGAAGCCTTCGAGCGAAAACGGCATCCCGATAATCGCGCCGGCGTAGCCCATAAAACCGGGAAACAGCAAACCGAGCTCAAAGGAAAGCACCGTGCCGGAAACCGCGCCGACCGCAAAAAGTATCGCCGTGCCCTTCGCCCAGCGTTTAGTCAAGGTGAGATAAATTTCGTCTCCGGTGCGCAGCCAGCGCCATTCGGCAATCACCATCAACAGCGGCATCGCGATGCCGACGGCGGCGAAAATGATGTGAAACGCGAGCGACATCGCCATCTGCGAACGCGCCGCGAGCAGGTCATCCATCAATTGTTTCCGGTTTTATGAATTCGTTTTCTCTTTCTTCCGCGGCTTTATCTTGCCTGGCTTTTTCGTCCGAAGCTTTTTTGGCTTTCATCAAAGACAGGCAAAGCTCGCGCAATTGGTCAACCGTTTTTAAGCGTCTTAAAATAGCCTGTTCGGACATATCAACTTTCTTCATTTTCCAACCTCGAAATATCCGCCAAATCCTGCGGTCTGCCCGCGAGTTTTTTCATTTTTATTAAACCTTCGCGCGAAACGACTGAAAGCCGACTTCCCAAAAAATCAATTTTCTCTTTTGTTTCCCAAACGTCCTGAACCTGCGGCGTAACGAGCAATAAATCGAGCGAAAGCACCTCGCCGTTGTCGTCAATCTTCGACACGCGACGGATTTCGACGGCTCTTTCCTTAAACGAAATATCAAGCCCGCGAATATCATAACCTTTTTCCGCCGCTATTTCGTAGGCTTTTTCCAGCGATTCGGCTTGAATCAAAATATCAATATCCAAAGTCGCCCGTGTAAAACCGTGAATCGCCAGAGACAATCCGCCGCACACCGCGTATTCGATTTCGTTTTCGTCAAATGCGGAAACGAGTTGTGATAATTCTTCTAAAAGCGTCGCCATAATGATTTTATCCTTTACTTTACAATCGTTTTCAAATATATGAAAATCTTGGATATTTTAGCTTATGAACTACACAGACAGAATTTTTCCGACAAATAAAGGCTTAACGACATACCTTGACGAATTGTTAAGTAAAAACTATCAAATCCCCACCTTTCAGAGAGAAGTTGTTTGGGAAAAAGAAAATGTAAAAAAATTATGGGACAGTATTTATAAATTTTATCCGCTTGGAAGTATTCTTATTTGGAAAACGGATTTGAAACTTCAGAATCACAGAGAAATTGGTGGGCATCAAATTACTGACCCGAATTTCAGTAGAAACGAATATCAATATATACTAGACGGACAACAAAGAACTACGTCTTTATTAACTTCTTTATATGGCGGAAGCATTGAAGGCAGACCTAATTTCAATCCCTCACTCTATATCGACTTAACAATTCCGATTGATAGCGATACGGATGACGAAAGTTATAAAAACAGATTTTTATTTTGGGATGAAATAGACGACCGACAAGGCGAAATCAGACAGAATATCGGCAAGAAAAAACGCTTTGACGAAGGACTTATCGTAAAGTTGATTGATATTAAAAACAATTTCGGAAGTGTCGAACGAAAACTTGTTGAACATGAAAACTCCGACTATAAAGATTACGACCATAAAGTTCGCAAAGAACTTCGTAGGATGAGAGAAATTCTAGATAATTATCGCGTTTCTTTTATTGAAGTAAAAGGAATACAAGTATCTGAAGTTTGTCAGATATTTGAACGCATCAACCAAGCTGGGAAACCTTTAAATATCTTTGATATTGTCGTTGCAAAAACATTTCGACCTGGTTCAGAAACAGATGAAGGTTTTTATTTAAGAGATTTGATTGATGATTTTAGAAATTCTAACCAGAGTCCGTTTATGCAAATCAGCGACCTTGATTATTTACAGGCACTCGCGGTTTTAATCAGTAAAAATATCAGCTACAGCGGCGTCAGAAATATTACCGAACGTTATCTAAACGAAATTAAAACCGAACATATTCTTGTTATCTGGGAAGATGCGAAAAGAGCAATTCTTAAAACTTTCGATTTTTTTGAAAATCATCTGCATATTAAAACGCCGCATTTGATTCCTTTTAGATATTTCTATTTCACAATTACAGCTTATTTTTACAAAAATCAAAACCCGAATTATGATTTTCTTAAAAAATATTTCTGGTATTATTCGTTTCAAAACTATGATTACTTAACTAATACAACGGAATTATTTGGGAGCGTTGAGTTTTTGAATAACGAAAAGCAAAACCATACTTATGAATTCTATCGATTCTTAATCGACAGAGAAAAACTTAGACGGGCTTCTTATAGTTCCAAAGGGAGATTAAGCCGCGCGATTCTTTCGCTTTTCGCAAGCCTGCAACCAAAAGATTGGGAGCACTGTGACAGAGAAGTTTTAGTTCAAAACTTTTTCTTTTCAACCGATAAACCTAATTTGCATCATATTTTCCCGACTAATTCGGACTACGTTTTGAATAATTATCATAAGAATCGAATTAGTAACGATAGTTTGATGAATATTGCTTACCTGACTCAAATTACAAATCTTGACATTACCAACAGAAATCCTTTGGAATACATAAAAGACTATGATAAACCAGAATTCGAAGCGATAATGCAAACACATTTATTGCCGCGCGAAATTTTGGATTGGGCAAGAACAGACCACATGCCAGAGAATGCTTTAGATTTAT
>DASVWG010000412.1:0-28004 GCA_036389695.1 Pyrinomonadaceae bacterium | reverse complement strand
GCGCGGTAATTTGCTCCAACCGAAGTTGCCGAACGGAGAAGCTGTTTTCCGATTATTTTACTTGTTGCCGTTTCAGGTAAAGATTCAACCAATTTAATAACTCGCAACGCAACTTTCTTTGTCCTGTTTTTGAATTCCTTTTCGTTCAAACAATCCTCCGAAAACAATCCAAAATCCAAAATCCAAAATCTAAAATCCAAAATCAATTATCGTTTTCGCGGCTAAAATCAAAACGGTCGCGATAAAAATCCGCTTCAGCCAGATGTCGTTCAGCTTCGTCACGACGTGCGCGCCGATGTAAGCTCCGGCAAACATCGTCACGGCTAAGATAATGCCTAATTTATAATCAATCAAACCCTGAAAGGCGAAAATCGCGCTCGCCACCAGCGACGAAAAAACGTTGATAAGCTTCGTGTTCGCGACCGCTTCGGTAAACGTCATCCCGAAAAAAGCGACGAAACACGGCGTCAGCATCGTCACATAACCGCCGCTGTACAAGCCGCCGTAAATGCCGAGCAAAAACGTTAAAACGTAAGCCGAAAGAATCGTATTCGATGAAATATTTTCGGCTTTCTCGACGCCCGCGTCGCGTTTCAGGAGCGTAAAAATCGTGACGACAATCATCGAAACCGAAACGATGATTTTTATCGCGCCGCCCGCAATCAATCCGACCAGGCTGGCGCCGATTGCCGAGGCAATGACGGTTAAAACAACGAGCTTCGGCATTTTCCGCCGGTCAATCACGCCTTTGCCGAGAAACGGAATCGTCGCGCCGATGGACATAAACGTCAGCCCGAACATATTAGTCGCCACCGCCACGCGCGGCTCGACGCCGAACTGAAACATTATCGGCACCGTCACCAGAGAATTACTGCCCGTCACGACGCCGACCGCGCTCGTGATAAAAAACAAAAGAATCAGCAAAACTAAAGCGGTCGTGGTCATAAATAACCTTTGACCTTTGTTTTTTGACCTTTGACCTTTGGGAATTTTAATGACGATTCGAGTCGTCATTAAAAGAATTCAAAGGTCAAAAATCAAAGGTCAAAGACCAAAAAACAATAATATTTACATTCCCTTTCGCGTCGTCCTGCGCCGCTTTAAGCCCAATTTGTCTTCAATCTCGCGCAGGCGGCTCGTCAAATTTAAAACTTCCTTTTTGTTGGTCGGCTCGCCGTGAATAATTTCCTCGCATTTGAACATCAGATTTTCGAGCTCGCCCGCATCGAGATTCGTTTTTTCGGCAATCAGGCGCGCCAGGTTATGACGCGGCGTTTGAAAATTATCCGCGCCGACAAAACGCGCCATCGTGCGTCGAAACTCGGAATAAATATTTTCCAGCGCCAAATCGTAGGCGCGCGTGCGCTGCTGCAATTCAGCCATCGCCGCGACGTATTCGAGCTTTGACAGGCGATTCGGCTCAGCCGCGGGCAAAGCGCGCGCGAAACGCCGGCTCTGCGTGAAAAGAACGACGCCGACAAGCAAAACGATTTGCAGAAAAATCGGCGCGACCGGCGTTTCGGCAAAATAACTCAGCACCCGATTTTCATTCGCGCCGTAACCGTGATGAAACTCGTCAAACGCGATTGTGCCGCCGCGCGAAGCGACGACGTTAATCGCCATCTGCGCGTTATCGACGAGGCTGATTCCGGAATTGGAAATCATATAAGGGTCGCTCAGAAAAACGATTTCGCCGGAGCCGTAGGGAAAATCGACCAGCAAAGTTTTCTGTTTATTGGCGAGATGAACGACCGGCGCGTTCTGCGCCGTAGTTTCGACGTCCGACGCCGTCAGCGTCGGTTTCGGCGTCGGCGCGATGCCGCTTCCGTCGCCGCTTCCTTGCCCGCTTCCGCGACCGGCGCTCGTCGTCGGTTTCGGACGCGCGGGCGGCGGCGGCTCGTCATATTCTTCATCTTCATAAACGGGCACCGGCGGCGGCGTTTTGGGAGCGCCGGGTTTTCCCGCGCTGCGGTCGTAGCTCGGCGTTGCCTCGACCGAGCCGAGCTTGGCGCTTTCCTTTTTTGCCTCGCCGAAAAATTCCAGCTGCACCGACGAGGCAAAGCGCGAAGGCTGAACGGCGTTTAGATTGCGCGTGTAAATGCTCGGATGGACGGGTTTTCCGGCAGTCACCTTATCGGTCATCTGCTGTTGATTCGCCGGGTCGATGCCGGTTGGAATTCCTTCCGTCTGCGCGACTTTAACCGACCAGTAGGCGGTCGTCGAAAGCAATTGCGGCGGCGGCTCGCGGTCAATCACGACCAGCTTTCCGCCTTCGGAAACCCAGCGCAAAAGATGTTCGACCTCTTCGTCGGTAAACTCGCGCTGCAGAGGTCCGACGACGACGAAAGTTCGCGGCATGTCTTTTTTCGAAGACATCAGCGCGAGCGGCGCTTCCTGCCAGCGCACCGCGCGCCGGTTCGTCTCGTTGAACAAATCGAAAAAAGCGCGCGTGCCGGTCGCGCCCGTGTTGTAAGTCGAGCGATTCGGATTCGATTCGGTGTCGGGAAATTTTTCTTTCTGGACGTAAGAAGCGACATTCAGCCCGACCAGCATAAATGCCAGTAAAATCAAGCCTAAAAATATGAAGAGTTTTTGCCGCATCTTTGTTCAATTAAGAATTAAAAATTAAGAATTATGTTTTGCCTTAATTTTTAATTTTTAATTCTTAATTTCTATCGTTTACCGTTTCATTGTACTTCTCTCTAAACTTCTCCCAATCTTCGGCTTCCGTTTTGCCGAAGCCATACCAGACGGTTTCGAACTCGTTGGTCAGGGCGTTCATATTCTGGTAAAGCTGCGGGCGCTTGCGCACGTCGCGCAGATAATCGCGGTTGGTTTTGTGATTTGCCAGACCGATGATTTTCCGGTCGCTTAATTCGCACAAAAGCGCGATGTAGCCTTTGCGAATCGCCGCGCGCAGATTTCCTTCGCGCGCCAGACGCTCGGCTTCGGTGAAAAGATTGTGCGAAGTTTCGTCCTCGGCGAGCGTTTCGCCCAAAATGACGCGCTGCTTTTTTTCCTTTTTCCGGCGTTGGGAAAATCTCTCGCGCAGTAACGGCGAGAAACGATAAATCAGAAAAGCGATGATGCCGAGCACCGCGCCCCAAATCAGCAGATATAAAATAAAAGAAAGCGATTGCGCCGACGCCGTCTCGGTCGGTTTTACCGGCGCCGAATCCGGGAAAAGATTCGAGAGCCATTTGAGAAAATCATCTATCGCCTGTTCCAGCCGCGTTTTCTTTTTTTCTTCGGGTTTTTTATATTCCTCGCGCTGCAGTATTTCCTGAAGCTTCTGTTTGTCTTCGTCTTTGGCGCGATTGGAAATTTCCTGTTTTTCCAGCTCGTCGATTTTCGCTTCGACGGCTTTGAGACGCTCGACAATCTCGCCCGCAATCAGTTGTCGTTTCGCTAAAACCGGTTCTACTTCAAAAGTTTTGAGCCTTGCGAAAAGCCACGCGTGGTCGGCTTCAAATCTCGCGCCCTGCAGCTCTATGTTTTCGCCCGGCTGTAGAGTTTTGCGAATCGACGCCAGAGCTTCGCGTTCTTCGTTGCGAATTTCGGCTTCGGTTTCCGATTCGTCGTGATTGAGCAAAAATTCCAGCTCGTCGCGGACGTCGCGGATTTTATCGCGGTATTCGGACAGATTGACGCCGGAAGCCGAAACGGAAAACGCGAGCGTCAGAACAAAAATTTTTGCCAGTCTGGTGAGTTCGCCGTTTCTCATTCGTTCTTTTTTCGTTTCTCCGCCTGAAGGTTTGTTTTCAGTATAGCTTAATTGAGTCCGAGCGTGGTGATAGGCGATTTGGGTTCTGCCCGCGAGCTTTGCAGATTGGTCGCGGCAAGCGCGGGCTGCAAAGGATTATTGTAGTTTGGCGATAAAACCGGAATTTCGCCTAAGCGCCGCGCCGCCATCAGCTCGATGTCGTAACCTTCGTGCCTGACGCGCTCGTCGACATACAAAAGGCAAAGCCCGACCATCCAGACCGGCATCAGCAAAATCAGGCTCGCCTGCGAAATCGCCTGGCTCGCAATCGTATACCAGGCGGGAATCGCGTCCGGGTCATAACTGAAAAACTCGATGCCGTTCAGATAAGCGTACCAGCCGAGCGGAACGTAAAAAAGCGCGAGCGCCGAATAAGTCGCCAGCAGCGTAAAAATAAACAACGCGTAAAGACGCTTGACGTTTCCGCTGGCGAGATTCGTGCTTCTGCCGATTGCCTGAAAAACTCCCTGTCCTTCGACCAGCATCACCTGCGGCACATACGCAAAACGCGACGCGAGCAGAAAGAAAACCCAGCCCGTGCCGAAAGCGACGGCGACAAACAGCAGCACCGAAACGGTAAACGACAAAAAATCGGAAAAATTTAAAACGTAAATCGCCGCCGCGACCGCCAGAAAAGCGACTATTATCCCGATATAAAAAATAAAAAATGCCGCCGCGCCGAGCAGCAGCGTAATCAAAAGGGAAGCGCCTATCAAACCCGAGAGGCGCGACCACGTATTGCGGTAAGTCTCGCGCACGGTAATCGGCTCGCCGAAAAGCAGGTGACGGACAAAATTTCGCGAAGCGCCGCCCATCACGGAAAACACCGCGATTGTTTCGATAAGCCAGATAAACATATTTCCGATGCTGGTAAAAAACCAGGAGAGAACGTAATCGTCCGGATTCCGGCTCGCGCCGAAGGAAAACAGCTCGCGTCCGAGCATCGTCCAGCCGATAGTAAATAAAGTGCCGAGAATAATCGGCGGCGAAGCGATCCAGACAAACGTCCAGAAATTGTTGCGATACAAACGGACGGCGCGGTCAATCAAATCGCCCGCGCCGAGCGGCGCCAGCGACATCGTCTGAGTTGAAGCGTCGGGAGTCATTGCTGAAATTCTAACACGAAATCATAAAAAATGAGCGACCTTTCGCTAACAGGTCGCTCATAAAAATCAAGTTGAAAATACAGCTTTTAGAAACTGTATTTAATGCCGAGCGTAATCGAACGGTTGCCCCAGTTATTTAGGTTTTTACCGAAATCAACGCTGTTCATATTGTTGACCGGAATGCCGTAATTGTCCTGGTTGAAAGCGTTCAGAAAATCGGCGCGCAGGACAAGGCGGTGATTTTCCTCGCCGCCCCACGGCAGGACGAAGCGTTTCAACACGCTCAAATCCGTATTCCAGAAGCCCGGAGCGCGCAAAGTGTTTCTGCCGAGATTACCGTTGCCGAGACTGTTGGCGAGCGGCAGCCCGTTCGTTCCGAGCGGAACGAAGAAAGCTCCGCCGATTAAAGGCGAGGTAAACGTGCGCAGGTTTCCGGTCACCGGGTCGGGCGTGAAAATGCCGCCCGGCACGAAATTCGGACGGTCGCCGCCCTGCCCGTTTCCGTTCGAGTCAACGCCGGTCAGAATCGTAAACGGCTGACCGGATTGATACTGCGTGATGCCGGAAATCTGGAAACCGCCGAACAGCGATTTCGTAATAAAGTTTCTTTCCAGAAAGCCCGGAAGCGGAACTTCATACAGATAATGCGCCACAAAACGGTGTTTGCGGTCGAAAGCGGAAAGACTCTTTTCGGGAGTGTAATTGGTGAAATCCTGCGGGATTTGCGGTGAACCGCCGGTAATCGCGCCGACGCCGAGCGATTCATCATTGTTACTCATCAATTTGCTGCGAGTATAAGAAGCGCCGAACGTCAGACCGTTGCCGAACCGCTTGTTCAGCGAGATGTAACCGGCATTGTAAGTCGCCTGTGCCGTGCCGGCAATCAGAACGCGCTGCCCGAGATTCGGGAAGATGCGTCTCTGCTGGGCGGTCGGAATTGAATTGGCATTCAGCGTCGAGCGGACAGTCGCAATCTGCGCTGCCGTCAAAATCGCCGGATTCGCTTGAAGCTGGTTAATCTGATTGATTGAGCGGCTGCCCGTATAACCGAATTCAAGAACGAAGCTTCTGGCAATTTCGCGCTGGACGCTCAAGCTGTACAGATAAGATTCGGGATTTTCCAAATCCGGCGGCGAGTTGACAAACGTCGCGAGCGGATTGAAGGTCGGCGACGTGCTCGGCGGCGCCAGCGTCGGGTAAACGTCGAAAACGCTGTTTTGCGTCACGGACGTGGTAATCGGGAAGTTAGCGGCGTTAACCGTCAGAATGTTGTAAAACAAAACGTCGTACGCCGTGCGGTAACCGCCGCGGATAACCGTCAGACCGTTGCCGAAAAGCGCGCCCATAAAGCCGCCTTCAAAGCGCGGGCTGTAAGCGAAACCGAAGATGGGCGCAAAATTATTCTTGTCGCGCTTGACCGGCGTCGGAACCAGCGCGGCATTTTGCGCCGGGTCGGTCGTGCCGAAGAAACCGAGCGGCACGTTGGCAGTTTCATAGCGGAATCCGAGATTCAGCGTCAGACTCTGCGTCACGCGCCAGTCGTCCTGCGCGAAATAGAATTGCTGCCATTGTTTAGCGGTAAAATCAGCCGCCGAAAACGCCTGCGTAAAGGTCGCGGCGTTGTTGTTCAGGTAGTCCTGCAGGCTGCTGAAGGTAAAGGTTCCTTTAATGTCGAAGCCTGAGAAATTGTCCAGAAGGTTGCGGCGCAGGTCGGCTCCCAATTTAAACGTGTGTTTTCCGAAAACGTAAGTCAAAGTATCGGAAAACTGGAAAAAATTCGAGACGCGCGACTGCGGAAAATTGTTTGCGCCGCCGAAAGCGACCAAACCGCCGATGGTCGTCGTCGGCGTCGAGCCGTCGTTTTCCGGGAAATCCAGGTTGCGGCGAATAAACGAGAAACGAAATTCATTAATCAGATTCGGATTGAAAATGTGCGCTTCGCTCAGTGCCAGGTTGTGGTCAATCAAAAGCTGGTCGCCGGAAAACAGGTTGCCGAAATTCAGATTGCTGATAACGTTGGTTTGGTTTGATTTGTTCAGGATGTAACGACCGGTAAAGTTATCGACATTGGAAAATTTCTGGTCTAACCGGAAAATATGAATGTCCGTGTCAGAAGGCTGCGTGATGCCGATGTTGGTTTGTCCGGTCTGAATCGCCACGCCGTTCGCCGTAATATTCGTCAAATTTTTGAACGTCGGGTTTTGCGCGTAAATCTGTTGCAGGAACGCGAGTTGCTGCAATACCGCCTGCCGGCTGGCAAGCGATTGCGCCGGCGTGGTTCCCGCCGCGGCGCGCAGCGGAACGGTGTTCAGCGCCGCAAAGCCAGCCGGAGTCGGGATGCGAATCGTCGCGCCGGTCAGCGCTCCAGTGCGCTGCGGGTCGCGCTGAAACAGATAGAAGAAGAAAGTCTTGTTGCGTCCGTCATAAATGTCCGGACCATCATCGCCGACGTTCAGGAAATAAACCGGTCCGCCGACGGCAAAGCCGTATTGGTTGCGAACGAAACGCGGCGGCTCGGTCAGCCCGGAGGCTTTCTGAACATTCGTCAGCGCGTTCAAATCGCTTCCGCGATAATATTCAAACAGGTCGCCGTGAAACTTATTGGTTCCCGATTTAGTCAGAACATTGATAGATGCGCCGGTATTGCGCCCGTTTTCGGCGTTATAAGGATTAGTCTGAATCTGAAATTCCGAAACGCCTTCGGGAACGACGCCGACCGTCGAGATAGTCACGCTAATATCGTTATTATCCGAACCGTCAATAGTAAAGTTGTTGTTGCGGGCGCGCTGACCGTTCGCCGAAATGCCGGTCGAGCCGGGCGCGCTGAAGACATTGGGCGAGAGCAAAGCCAAATTGTTGACGTTGCGTCCCGCGCCTAAAGGCAGTTCTTCGACCTGGCGCTCGTTGAAAGTAGCGGCGATTGTGCCATTGTTTTTGTTCAGCGTGACCGCCTCGGCATCCGAGGTAATATCGACCGACTCGGTGACGCTGCCGGGTTTCAGCTCGGCGTCGAAACTCGTTTCCTGCGACGTCGTGACGACGAGCGCTTTGTTTTCGGCGCGCGAAAAACCCGTTTTTTGAATCACGACGGAATACGTGCCGGGCTCTAATGCGCCGACGCGATAAAATCCGTCTTCGTCCGTGACGGCATCGCGCGTCACAGTGGTTTGAAGGTTTGTGACTTTCACTTCCGCCCCCGCAATAATAGCGCCGTTCTGGTCACGAACGGTGCCCGCGACAGCGCCGCGGGTTAATTGCGCATAGGCAGAAGTTGAAAGCAGCAAACAGAAAATGATAACTGTCATCAAGGCGGTGACAGTATTAAACATCCTTTTCATACTAAGGCTCCTCATTTTTATTTAAAATATGGCGGATGTTATAAAATAAAGGTCTGCTATTACTGAAAACGCGTTAACGCAAACAGCATACCAAAAATACAAAATCAAGGGAAGTTTTTTATGTATTTACAATTTAGACGAAAAAACTCTTTTTGCAAAGCGCCGACTCATTCAAAATATTGAATAACCATTCAAAAAGATGCAGAAAATGTTAAGTTGCGCGCCCGCATCCGACATCAGGAGCGCGCCGGAATGTTGTAAGTTTTGATTTTCGAGTTCAAAGTCGTCGCGTTCAAGCCCAAAAGCCGCGCCGCCCGCGATTGATGCCCGCCCGTCTGTTCGAGCGCGCGGCGGATTAAATCAATTTCGAATTTGCGCACTTCATCATAGAAATTGACGCCGCGAGAGATGTCTATGCTTTCGGAAAATCCTTCGCTGTCGCGCATCATCTCGCGCGCCATTTCCGGGTTGCGAACTTCCGGTCGCAGACATTCGACCGTAATTTCGTCGGTCGGCGCGATGACGACGGCGCGCTCGATGATATTTTCCAGCTCGCGCACGTTTCCCGGATAATAATAATTTTCCAGAAGCGACAGAACTTCCGGCGAAACCTGTTCGGCGATGTCGCGGGCGTTTTCCTCGTTATATTTGCGTATAAAATGCTGGACGAGCGGCAGAATGTCTTCGCGGCGGTCGCGCAGGGGCGGCAATTCCATCGGCACGACCGACAAACGATAATACAAATCTTCGCGAAAAGTTCCGTTCCGGACGGCTTCTTTTAAATCGACGTTGGTGGCGGCGATAATCCGCACATCGACTTTGCGCGGCGCGGTATCGCCGAGCGGCGTAAACTCGCGCTCCTGAATCACGCGCAAAAGGCGAACCTGCGTCTCAAAACGCAAATCGCCGATTTCGTCCAGAAAAATCGAGCCGCCGTCCGCTACATCAAACAAACCTTTTTTCGCGCCGACCGCGCCCGTGAAAGCGCCTTTCGTATGTCCGAAAAGCTCCGATTCGAGCAGCTCCGAAGGAATATTCGAGCAGTTGACGACGACAAACGGCTGGTTGGCGCGCGGCGAGGCTTCGTGAATCGCTTTGGCGACCAGTTCTTTTCCCGTGCCGGATTCGCCCGTAATCAAAACGGTCGAGCGCGCCGGCGCGACGCGGTCAACCATCCGAAAAACGTTCTCCATAACCTCGGAGCGACCGATAAAGCCTTCGCGTTTGACGGCGCGCGTCATCGCGTGACGCAGCGTCTGGCGTTCTTCTTCGTGACGACGTTTTTTCACGCCGCGCCCGATCATCGCCAGAATCTGCTCGTTCTGAAAAGGCTTTCGGATAATGCCGGTCGCGCCTTTTTCCCAGGCGGAAATCGCCGTATCGAAAGTCGCGTAAGCCGTAATCATCAGCACGACGGCTTCATCGTCGGTTTTGATTAATTCTTCCAGCGCCGTTAAACCGCCGATGCCGGGCATCGAAACGTCCATCAAAACGACATCGTAAGGCTTGCGCCCGTAAGCTTCCAGCGCTTCTTCGCCGGTTTTCGCCAAATCCACCTTGTACCCCGCGCCGGACAAAATCGTTTCCAGCACATCGCGCATAATTTCCTCGTCATCAACGACGAGAATCGAACCTTTTTTAGCCATAAGATTTAAGCAGACAGAAGACAGAATACAGAAGACAGAAGTTTTTGAAAACTTCGCCAACGAATCAAACCTTTAAACGTAAGACTTTTTCCGTTTTCCGACTTGCGGTATTCTGTCTTCCAATAAATAAATGATTTACGACAAACTCGCCAAAAATTACGATAAAGCCTTCGCGCCGTTTGAAAAACGTTTCGTCGCCGCGTGGCGCAGAGAAACTTTATCGCGCTTGCCCGCCTGCGCGCGCATTCTCGAAATCGGCGCGGGCACGGGCTTGAATTTCAAATTCTACCCGCCTTGCCGCCTAGCCGTCGCCAGCGAAATCTCCGTCAAAATGCTTGAGCTTGCCCGTGAGAAAACCGTCGCGATAAAGCTCGTGCAGACAGATGCCGAAAGCCTGCCGTTTGCCGCAAACAGCTTTGATGCGGCTTTTGCCACGCTCGTTTTCTGCTCGATTCCGAAACCCGAAAACGCTTTCGACGAACTAAAACGCGTCGTCAAACAAGGCGGAAAAATCGTCCTGCTCGAACACGTCCGCCCAAACGGCGCGCTCGGCTGCGCCTTCGATTTCCTCAACATTTTCACCGTCGCTTTAATCGAAGACCATTTCAATCGCCGCACGCGCGATATTGCCGAAAACGCGGGCTTGAAAATTCTGGAAGTGAAACGGAAGGCTTTCGGAATCGTGAATCTTATTGTCTGTGAAGTAAAAACGAATATGACCTCAGAATCATTCTGAGGTACCTAAAAACAATTCTGAGGTACCTCAGAATGATTCTAAGGTCACACGGAATCGTTCTGAGGTCACCTAAAATCGTTTTGCGGCGCATCAGAATCATTCTGATGCGCCGCAAAACGTTGCTGAGGTGAAATTCTGATTCAGATTTTACGGCACAATCGCGGACGGCGCGGGAATGTCGCCGCCGATTCCCCAATTTTGCCCGCGCAAGCTGCCGTTTGAGCTTTGCAGGATATACCAGTTGCCTTCGGACGCGCGGAAAACCGCCAAATCGGTTTTTCCGTCGCCGTCGTAATCGCCCGGCGAAGGCGTGTCGGAAGCAATGCCGAACTGCACGCCTCTGAAACTGTCGTTGCCGCTTTGGATGATATACCAACTGCCGGTGCTCGGTCGGAAAACGGCTAAATCGGCTTTGCCGTCGGCGTCGTAATCGCCCAGAACGGGCTTGTCTTCGGCGATTCCGAATTGCGCGGCGGTAAATCCCTGCTGGCTTTTCAGCAGATACCACGCGCCGTCACGATAAACGCCCAAATCGGTTTTCCCGTCGCCGTCGTAATCCGCCGCGATTGGTCTGTCGCTTGAAATTCCGAATTGACGCGCCATAAAACCGTCACGACTTTGCTGGACATACCACGTTCCGTCGGAAGGTCGGAAAACGCCCGGGTCGGCGGTTCCGTCGCCGTCATAATCGCCGGGCTGCGGTTTATCCCCAGCCGCGCCGAATTGAACGGCGCGAAACTGCCCGTTCGAGCTGTTCAGCCAATACCAGTTTCCGTCGCGGAACACGGCAATATCGGTTTTGCCGTCGCCGTCGAAATCGGCGGGCGCGAGCTTATCGGTCGAAATTCCGAAATTGGTCACGCTGAAATTATTTATAGAGCTGCGCCAGATATACCAGTTTCCGTCGCCCGGACGAAAGACGGAAACGTCGGTTTTACCGTCGCCGTCAAAATCGGCGTGTCTGGCTCTGGAAACGGCGGTCGCTTCGCCGAAAATCGTAAAGCGAAACGCGGGCGAAACCGCGACGCCGCCCGCCGCGCCCGCGTCCGTGACATACCAGCGTCCGAAAAATGTTCTGCCGATTAGCGCGGCGTTGTCGGGAATGGCGATACTCGCCGAACCGAAGCCGTTGCCCGCGCCGCTTCCGCTTAAGTTTACGACGACGCGCGCCAGCGAACCTGTCGGCGGAATATTCGTCGTCGCGCCCGTGTCGCTGGCGTCGATGACCAGCACGGCGTTTGCGCCGCCGAGCGCGTTTGAGACGGCGACGGTGAAATTCGGATTGCCGACCAGCGGCGGCTCGATTGCCGTCGCCTGCGGAATTAAATTGTTTGAGCCAGCCAAGCCGCTGCCGACAATCTGCGGAACGCGGCTCGATTCCGTGTAAAGCGTCGGGCGGTCAAACGGCGCGGTTTCCTGCGCGACTCGCGCGTCGGTTAAAGGACGTTTGAGAAAGGCGACCAAATCGGCTTTCTGCTGCGCCGTCAGATTACGCGGGCGAACCAGATTGCCTTGAAAATTCGGCTCGTTGCGAAAATCGCCGCCGCGATTGTAAAACTCGACGACATCTTCCAGCGTCGCCAGCCGCCCGTTGTGCATATACGGCGCGCGCAGCTCGACGTTTCTCAGACCCGGCACGCGAAATTCGCCGAGGTTGCCTTGATTTCCCGTCACCTGAAAGCGTCCCGAATCTTCCG
This sequence comes from Pyrinomonadaceae bacterium, assembly GCA_036389695.1. Lineage (GTDB taxonomy): Bacteria > Acidobacteriota > Blastocatellia > Pyrinomonadales > Pyrinomonadaceae > JALZHR01. The sequence goes on along the minus strand of DASVWG010000412.1, from coordinate 15,718 downwards.
CCACAGGGCGCAAGCCGATATTGCGGAAAGAATTATCGGTCAGCAGATTTCCGGCGTGACAGACGTTGCACTGCGCCTGATTGAAAACGTTGCGCCCGCGATTTTCTTCGGCGGTCAGCGGCTGAATTCCGGCGTTTGCCAAATCAAGCGGCGTGCGGTCGGAGTAAAGCGTCCGCTCAAACGTTCCGATTGCCAGCGAAATCCGCGCGGGCGTCACTTCCGGCGTGCCGAAAGCTTCTTCAAAAAGCTGCGCGTAGGTGCGATTGCCAATCCAATTTGTCAGCGAAGCCGGAACATTCGGCGAAAGCGCGAGCGGTTTTGAATTTGAAAGCTGCTGCGCGACTTCCGTCCAGTTTTCGCCGCTGTGCGCCATTTCGGCGGAATTGACCGGCGGACCTGCCGCCTGACTTTCCAGCGCCGCTCCGTTGTTTATCACGATTGCATTGGTAACCGGGTCGCGATAAGTTCCCGTCGCGCGTCCGTCCCAGAAAAGCAGCGGCGCGTAAGCGGCATTGATATAAGAAGGCGATTTGCGACTGGTCACCTGCTCGCGCAGTCCGAAAACGTTTGACCATTCGTAATTGCCGTTCGCCAGATTTTGCGGCACGCCGCGCGAGCCGGTCACGTCGTCCGGCGTGCCCAAAACAAGGTCAGCGCCCGGATTAACCGAAAGCGAATTGCTGAAGACAGCGCGCGCGTCCGAGCCGCCTTTGCCAGCCTGATGACAAGTGCCGCACGAAACCGTGCGCGTCGCGGACATCTGCTCGTCCCAGAAAAGAATCTTGCCGAGATAAGCCTTTGCCGCCGTCACCGGATTGGCGGGCGGCGAGTTCGGCGGCTCAAGCGGCGGAACCGGTCCCTGCTGTGCCCCGTTGGCGCGAAAGCCTTGTTCCGGCTGGCTGAGATTGCTCGTCACGTTTCCGTTTTCGGCGCGAATCCAATAAAAATATGTTTGATTCGGAACGGCGGAAACGTCGAAAAAATTCGCGGCGGGCGTTGTCCCGACTTCGACGGCGGCTGCGGCGTCGTTGGTCGTGCTGCGAAAAATACGGTAATTCGTCGCGCCGCGCGTGGCGTCCCAGTTGATGCCGACTTTGTTATTATAATTTCCGTCCGAAGCGCTCACGCCGGTCGGCGCGGCGAGCGCGCCGGTTTGACCGGTAACAACCGGCGAAAAAAATTTACTGCTGAAACTCGCCAGGAAGAAAAAAGAAAATAGAAAAACGACCAGAAGCTTAATTCGTTGCATTGCCTTCTTTTCCTTAGGTTTAAATTATGAGAGGTACTGCTGACTAAGTTAGACAACGTATTTTACAATTTAGCCGAAACTTTACAAGCAATTAGCCGAAACTTTACAAATATTTACATAAGCTAAAAAATAACCTGATGGCTGAAAACAAAAAGAAATCGAAAATCGCAAATCGAAAATCGCAAATCCGCATTGGCTGTCAGGGCTGGAACTACGCCGATTGGACGACGAAAGCCGCCGGCTCGCGAATTTTTTACCCGCGCGGAACAAAGTCCGGCGAAATGCTGGAAATTTACGCGCGAGCCTTTGAAACAATCGAGGTCGATTCGACTTTTTATGCGATTCCGTCAGCGTCAGCCGTCGAAAACTGGTTTAAGAAAACGCCCGACGATTTCACCTTCGCTTTAAAGATGCCGCGCGAAATCACGCACGACCGGAATTTGAGCGAAAAATCTTTTCCGGCGCTCGAAGAATTTTGCGAGCGCCTTTTGCTGCTTCAAAAAAAGCTCGCCGCCGTTTTGATTCAGATGCCGCCGCAGTTTGAAGGCTCGAAGGAAAACGCGCAAAATCTGCGCCAGTTTCTGGCGCGTCTGCCGGAAGAGATTCGTTTCGCGGTCGAATTCCGCAACCGCGAATGGCTGGTCGATTGGACGTTTGAAGAACTGGAAAAAAACAAGGTTTCGATGTGTCTGGTCGAAGGCGGCTGGATTCCGCGCGAGATGATGTTTGAGACAATCGGAAAACTGAAAACCGATTTCGCCTACGTCCGCTTTATGGGCGAGCGCGATTTGACGACGTTTGACAGAATCGTGCGCCCGCAGGACGCCGGATTACAGATTTGGAAAGAAGAAATCGAACGCCTCAAAGCGAAAGACGTTTTCGTTTATTTCAGCAATTTTTACGAAGGCTTCGCGCCGGCGAGCGTGAATAAACTCCGCAGAATGTTCAATCAAACAACCGTCGATATTGAAGATTTGGAAAATCAAGGCTCGCTGTTTTAATTGAAAAATGTAGCAATAATTTAAAAACGCGGCGATAATTGCATATTGGCGATTATTTGATAAAACAAACTTTTCCGCTTTTTTAACGTAAAATAATAGAGAAATTTAGTTTCGGAGTATCTTTTACAAAAATGGCAATGTCTAAAACAGGAAAAATTCTTCTAATCACCGGCGGCGTTCTGCTCGTATTCTTTCTGGTCGCGATTATCGGCATCGCGCTGCTCGTGGAATCGGTCGGCAAGCCTGACGTGCCGAACAACAGCGTGCTGGTCTTGAATGTCTCGGGCGATTTGCCCGATTACTCGGCTGAAGACCCGACGGCGAAAATTTTCGGGATGGAACAGCCCGCGTCTTTTTCGAGCCTGCTCACGCAGATGCGGAAAGCGAAAGTCGATTCGCGCATCGGCGCGGTTCTGCTCAACGTCAATTTTCCGGGCATCGGCTGGGGCAAGGCGGACGAGCTGCGCGCCGCGATTGCCGACCTTCGCGCTTCCGGCAAACCCGTCTACGCCTTTATGGAAATCGGGATGAACAAGGAATATTACATCGCTTCGGCGGCGGAGAAAGTCTTTCTGCCGCCGGCGGGCGATATTTATATCAACGGTTTCGCGGCGGAAGTGACGTTTTATCGCGGCTCGCTCGACAAACTCGGCATCGAGCCGGAAGTCATCGCCATCGGCAAATACAAAAACGCGCCCGACCAGTTTACGCGCAAGGAAATGTCAGAGGCGCATTCGGAAGTGATGAACGCGATTATCGACGAATATTACCAGCGCTTTACCAACGGCATCGCCGAATCGCGCAAAAAATCGCCGGAAGACGTCCGCGCCATTATCGACAACGCGCCGTATCACGCGGCGGAAGCCAAACAGCTCGGCTTGATTGACGAAGCCGCTTACCGCGACCAGGTTTACGACGAACTGAAAAAGCGTCTCGGCTATAAGGAAGGCGACAAAATCCGCCTGGTGAGCGGCAGCGACTACAAGGAAATTTCTTCGGATTCGCTCGGGCTGAATAACGGCGAGCGCGTCGCGGTCGTTTACGCTTCGGGCGCCATCAACGTCGGGCGTTCGAGCCGCAGCGCTTTCGGCGGCGAATCTCTCGGTTCGGATACTTTAGTCAAAGCGATAAACGATGCGGCGGAAGACAAAACCATCAAAGCGATTATCCTGCGCGTCGACAGCCCCGGCGGCTCGGCGCTCGCGTCCGATTTGATGTGGCACGCGATTGAAAACGCGAAGGCGAAAAAACCGGTCGTCGTTTCGATGGCGGACGTCGCCGCTTCGGGCGGTTATTACATCTCGTGCAACGCCGATAAAATCGTCGCCGAGCCTTCGACCCTGACCGGCTCAATCGGCGTTTTTATGGGCAAGCCGTCGCTCAAAGGCTTTAACGACTGGCTCGGCATCAGCACGCAATACGTGACGCGCGGCAAAAATTCCGGCATCTTTCGCACCGGCGAAAAATGGACGCCCGAAGAACGCAAGAAAATGGAAGAACAGACCAACAAAATCTACTGGGACGATTTTGTGCCGAAGGTCGCCAAAGGTCGCGGCAAGACCAACGAAGACGTCAACACAATCGCGCAGGGACGCGTCTGGACGGGCGCGCAGGCGAAAGAGCGCGGTTTGGTCGACGAAATCGGCGGTCTGGAAAAATCAATCGAAATCGCCAAGCAGCTAGCCAAGCTGCCCGCCGACAAAGACGTGCGCCGCGTCGTTTTCCCGGAACCGCGAACGTTTTTGCAGGAGTATTTCGGCAACAGCGAAGACAGCACTTTCGCGCAGTCGAAAGACCGGCAGGCGCAGGAAGCAATGGTCAAATCTTTGCCCGAAGATATGCGCCGCGCCTTGCGCTACGCCGAGCTTTTCGACCGCCTGCAAAACGGCGAAGCGATGCTGATGCTGCCCTTTGAATTTGAAATAAAATAGAACAAAAGTGAAAAAGTGAAAAGGGTGAAAGAGTGAAAAAGTGAGTCAAGCAAGTCGGCAAAACTTTTTCACTTTTTCACCCTTTCACCTTTTCACTTTTGAACAATCTCCATACATTTCTGTTAAGAATTAATACACTTTTCGCGTTTTCCGTCATCTCGAAAATTCCTTGAAATCCGCTTAAACAGCCGAAACAAAAAGATTACACGCTTTTGGCACGGTCATTGCACTTGACTGAACAAAACGGACGGATTCGTGTGAAAACTTTGCACACGTCAGATTTCAAGGAGGTTTTCTATGCTAAAAAACAAGTTATTCGGACTTGGCGCGGCTTTGCTCATTTCTGCTTCGCTAACCGGTTTTGCAACCGCGCAGGACACAACCACTAAAACCACAACCACCACGACGACAACGGAAAAAAGAGTAGTACAAAACGAGGACGGAAGTTATTCGGTCATCGAATATCCCGTCGATAAAGAAGTCACGGTCGAGCTGACGCCGCTTGGCGTTCAGGGCGCTAAAGGCTGGGCGCGCGTGATGCGCAAAGCCGACGGAACGACTGTCGCGGTCGATTTGTCAGGACTTCCGGCAGATTCGAAGAGTTATTACGTTTACGCCGTCGACCCGGCAGGAAAAGTGACTTTACTGGGACCGACGATGATTGAAAACGGCATCAGTAAAGCTACTTTTATGACGCCGATGAATCAATTTATGCTCGTGCTTTCGCCGAACGAAGGCTTGACGGCGCTGAATACAGACACGCCGGTTGTTTTCCGCAGCTCTATTCCGTCCGGCTACGCAGTCGTTCCGGCGGCGGTGACCAGTTCGGGCGGAGCCAAACAGGTGGCGGTCACGACGCCGGTGGCTTCGACGTATGAAGTTCCGCTGCTCGACGTTCCGAAGTTTGCTAATACGACGGAAATCAGAATCAAATTCAGCGGCGAATTGGCAGGTTTAAAAGCTAAAGCTTACGTTGACCCGACCAAAGGCGGCGTCACCAAAGTCAAAATGCGCTTTGATGATATGAAGATGGCTCCGAAAAATAAACGGTTTGTTTTGTGGGCTTCTTCGCCGGACGGCAAATATACGAAACTCGGTCAGGTTATCAACACAGGCGACCGTCAGGAATCGGAAATTCGCAGCGAAACTGCTTTAACCAATTTCGGACTGTTTATAACGGTCGAAGATGCGGACGTGACAGTGCCGACCAGCACGGTTTACGCGCCGTTTGTTATCAATCCGTAATTCCGTCTGGAATTAGTTTGATAATTTGATTTAAGCGGCAAGTTCCGGATGACAGAACTTGTCGCTTTTGTTGACGATAAACAAGCGCGGTCGTTATACGAGATTTAAAAAACGACTGGATATTAATTAATAAAAATAAAACGGGAAAGGGGTTAATTTATTATGGCAGAACAACAAAATTCAGGCACGGGAAACACAGGTGATTTCGGAAATAAATCGACGGGAACGGGAAGCGGCGCTTCGGCGCAGACGGCAAAAGATAACGCTTCGTTGACAAAAGGCGAATCCGGTTCGGAAGGCAAAGGCACTCTGGGCAATGTGACGGAAAAGGTCAAAGGTCTTTACCAGACAGCGGCAGAATCCGAAGTCGGACAAGTGGCGAAAGACGCGCTCGGACAAGTTAAGGAAAATGCGACGTCGGCGCTCGACGATAAAAAAGCAAATATCGCGCAGGGCTTGACCAGCGTTGCCGACACGCTTCGACAGGTCGGCGACAGCGTCAAACCGCCGGAGGGCGAGACGCCGAATAAAGTCGCGGAATTGACGACGCAATACACCGAATCGCTGTCGCAGCAGGTCGAAAAAATTTCGGGCTATATCGAACGTCAGGATTTGCGCGGCTTGATGAGCGACCTCGAAAGTTTCGCGCGGCGCAATCCGGCGGTCTTTCTGGGCGGCGCGTTTGCGCTCGGCATTTTAGCGGCGCGTTTCCTGAAAAGCTCGAATCCGAATCAGGCTTTGATGCGCACTTCAGACGTGAGCGATTTCGACGGCAGCGTCGGCGTCGGCAACTTGACCTCGACTCCGAGCAGTCTCGGCGGCGCTTCGACCGGAAGCTCGTTTGGTGAAACCACCGAAAATCCATACGGCGGCGTCACCGGAATAAGCGACATCGGCGATAAGGGCGATTCGTTCGGCGAAACCAGCGGCGCTTTCACGAGCGATGCGGACAACGTCAGACAGTTTAATACCGGTTCGGGTGCGGGTTCGAGCACAACGTCAGGCACGGGTTCGACCGGCACGAGTTCGACCACGACCGGTTCGACCGATTTGCCGGACACTTCCTCAACGTCGAAAACATCGTCGAATAAAACCGGCGACGATTTCGGCTCGTCAAAATTTTAGAAGGGAAAACAGGAGGATAAATTTATGGCACAACCAGTCGTCACCAAAGAAGAACGCAGTTTAGGCGACCTGTTTTCCGAGCTTGCCGCTGAAACCAGCACGCTTGTCCGGCAGGAAGTCGCGCTGGCGCAAACGGAATTGACGCAGAAAGCAACGAAAGTCGGCAAAAACGTCGGCTTTCTGCTAGTCGGCGGCGCGGTCGGTTACGCGGCGCTGCTCGCCATTATCGCGGCGGTCATTATCGGTCTGGCGAATTTTATTCCGGCTTGGGCGTCGGCTTTAATCGTCGGCGCGGTCGTCGGAATCGTTGCTTACCTGCTGATTTCATCGGCGCTGTCCGAATTGAAAAAGACGGATTTAACGCCGCGTGAAACTGTCGAAACATTGAAGGAGGATGCACAATGGCTGAAAAATCAAGTGAGTTAACCAAAAACGTGACCGAAGAAGGCGGCGGAGTCCTGACCGATTCCGATAAAAGCATAATTTCGACGGTCGCGGGCAGCGGTGCCGGCAGCACGTCAGACCGCGACGCTTTTATCGAAAAATATTCTGACGATTACGCGGCAGGCGATTCTGAGGTGAGCAGTATTACGACCAATACAAGCGAGGAAGCGCCCGAAGAAACCGAGCATCTGCGGGCGCAAATCGAAGAAACGCGCAGCCAGATGGGCGAAACGATAGACGCGATTCAGGAAAGATTGAGCTTTCAGAATATTTCCGATCAGGTTAAGGAATCGGTTTCCGAACATATCAGCAGTGCGATTGAAACGGCGAAAGACACCGTTTATGACGCAACTATCAGAAAGGCGGGAGATTTTATGCAAAGTATGAACAAAAGTGTGAATAAAGGTTTAGACGAAATTTCAAAATCAGAAGCGGTCAGCATTATGCGGGCAAATCCGTTGGCGCTGTCGCTGATTGGATTGGGAGTCGGTCTGCTTTTAATGAACGGCTATAAGAAAAAATCTTATCGCTATGCCGACGACAGCAGCGGCGGTCATCAGGGCAAAGGCGCTTACGCTTCGGGCGGCGCGGCTTACAGCGGCGGCAATCGCGGCAATCAGCCCTCGATGCTGAAATCGGCGCAGGATAAAATTACCGGCACGGCGACGAGCGCTTACGAAAGCGTCGGCAACGTCGCGGGCAGCGCGTATGGCAGCGTCTCAAATGTTGCCGGAAGCACTATCGAAACCGTTTCGGGCGCGGCGAGCAATGCTTACAGCAGCGTCACCGGCGCGGCGACCAACGTTTATTCCAGCGCGACCGATTATGCCGGAAAAGCTTACGAAAGAGTCGGCGATTTCGGCACGCAGGCGCGTGAGCAATACGACCACTACATCGAAGAAAATCCGCTGGCGGTCGGCGCAGTCGCTTTGGCTTTGGGCGCGGCGGTCGGTATGGCGCTGCCTTCAACGCGCGTCGAAGGTCAATTGATGGGCGAACACAAACAGCAGCTACTGCAAAAAGCGCAGGACACGGCGGGCGAGCTCGTCGACCGCGTGAAACAGGTTGCCACCGAAGCGCAGAAAACGATTACCGAGGAAGTTAAAACCCAGGCGCAAGGTTTGACGCAATAAAATTTTACTGAGATTCTTGCGTCAATCGAAGGCAAAAGGTTAAAGAAACAGCAAGATTTCTTTCGCCTTTTGCCTTTATCTTTTTTCTTTTTGTTAAAATTTAAACATGAAATATCGAACTTTCGGGCGGACGGGCTGGCAGGTCAGCGAAATCGGTTACGGAATGTGGGGAATGGGCGGATGGACAGGCTCGGACGACGCGGAATCTTTAGCTTCGCTGCAGCGCGCCGTCGAGCTCGGCTGTAATTTTTTCGACACCGCCTGGGTTTACGGCAACGGTCACAGCGAACAGATTCTCGCGCGGCTTTTAAAACAAAACGCGAGCCGAAAACTTTACGTCGCCACGAAAATTCCGCCGAAAAATCTCGGTTATCCCGCCAAGCCGGAATACACGCTGGAAGAATCTTATCCGCCCGCGCACATCGAAGAATACGTTCACAAATCGCTGGAAAATCTGGGCGTCGAAACTTTCGATTTGATTCAGCTTCACACCTGGAACGACCGCTGGCTGGAAGACGACCGCTGGCTGAAAAAACTGGAAGAGCTTCGCTCGCAAAAACTTTTTTCCGCCATCGGCATCAGCCTGAATCGCTGGGAGCCCTGGAATGGCGTGAAAGCCGTGAGAAGCGGCGCGATTGATGCGGTGCAGGTCGTCTACAACATTTTCGACCAGAACCCGCAGGACGAGCTTTTTCCCGCGTGCGTCGAAAACAATGTCGCCGTCATCGCCCGCGTCCCGTTTGACGAAGGAAGCCTGACGGGAAATTTAACGCGCGACACGACTTTTCCCGCAGACGATTGGCGCAGCCGTTATTTCAATCCCGAAAATCTGATTCCGACCGTCGAAAGAGTGGAAAAATTGAAAGAGATTTTACCGGCGGAGATGAGTCTGCCCGAAATGGCTCTGCGTTTTATTCTGGCGGACGCGGCGGTCAGCACAGTCATTCCCGGAATGCGGAAAACGCGTCACGTCGAAGCAAATCTCGCGGCAAGCGGGAAAGAAAAACTTTCCGCCGAATTGATGGAAGAATTAAAAAAACATCGCTGGGTAAGATTGCCTAAACCCTGAGATTTCCTCACCAAATTGAAGAAACCGCCGCTTCGTCAAACTCTATCGAATCGCCGTTCGGCAAAATATGAATTATCCGCGCCGCGCCTTTGGCTTTCAAACGCGGCGATAGTAAACCGACGCGATGACAGTTTGCCTTCGGCGTTTTGTGATTGGTCAAAGGCTGCGATTCCGAGCACATAATCGCGGTTTTGACTTCAGCGGAAATTTCCAGAATGCGCTCGATTCCGCGCGCCAAATCGTCGGGGTTCGCCACCGTTTTGCCGCCGCATTCGGGCAGATGCTCGTAGCCGATTTTATTTTCACGCAGATTTTCCGATAAAACCGCGCCGTTAAACTGCACCCAGCGCGAACGCGCCACGCTTCTGACATCGCACAAAAATTTGTGTTATTTTTCGCATAAGTTTTCCAAAATGGAAAACTTATGCTTCCCATTCTGATGATTCGTTATTCAAACTTCATTTGATTTTCTGTTGAATGAAGTTTATGTACAGCTCTGGAAAGTAAAGCTATGTCACATAGTAAGGTAATTCATTGTTTGTTATTCTTTTTCGCTACCCCGAGACTTATCTGCATCTCATGTAAAACTTCTCTTTCATCCCTGCGACCTATAGTTGACTTCTTCAATAATTTTGAAACTCTTTCACGAGCGGGATAAATGCCTTTTGCATGAAGCTCTCTGACAACTTTTCTAATCTCCTCATAACGTTCCTCTCTCCTTTCCAAAGCGGACTCCTTTATAAATCGAGAATGCCGTTCTGCAATTTGGTAACAGAGATCAGAATTAAAATTATATAATGATAAAATATTAATTTTTAGGTGTTTAGAAACAGAACGAACAGATGGCGGCGGTATCTCTGTTAATGCGGATTGCAAAGCCTCTGATATAAGTTGATGTTTGGGCTTATATTTTCTAAAGCGGGCTGATATGGCAATACAAAGTTCTGGAAATCGGTATCTAAGAGTAGAGTCACCTTTATAACCTAGCTTTTTAGCAATTGTGTCTAAAGGCAAAGGGGGAGAAGTCTCCAATGCCTTTTTTAAGGATTCTTCAAGTTTTTTATTTTGTTTGTTTGAATATTTGTGACGCCGACTAACAACTTGTTTACTAAGTGCAGGACATCTTCTCAAAACATTGGAAATATATTTATAACCTAATTTGTTAGAAACTGATTGAAGCGTAGGCGGAGGATTCTCTTTTAATGCACATTTAAGAGCTTTTTCAATAATTTCTGTACTGTGTTTTTTGACAGTGCCTATTTTTCGGGGTTTATCTAAAAGGTTTCTTGCTGTAATCTGCTTACAAAGCTTCGAATCTACACTGCGTAATACTCCTGTCTCTGAGTATCCGGATTTTATTGCTACTTCCAGTAATGTTGGTTTTTGGGGATCTTTTAAAGCAGTCTTCAAAATTCTTATTTTATCGGCTTTGTTAAGATTAAAGGGAATTTTGACTTCCGGCAATACTTGTTCGTCTGAGATCTTATGTAATAACAACATTTCTATAGAAATATTTAGACGTTTGCGAATATTAACTAAAGTAACAAGTCTTACATTAGCTTGTTTTTTACACAATGTATTTAAACTCGAAATAGATATTTCCAAGAACCTGGCAAAAGCTTGAAGGTTATTATTTGCCATTTTTTCAGCACAATATAACAAATTGTGAGTAAGGTTTTCTTTATGGGCATTATAGTTATATACATGAGCCAAAGCTAAAAGTTCGGTAATTATTATTGAAATCTCAGCTTCCTCTTTTAAATCTCGGTTCAATGAATTGTAAGTCTTTGCATTAGATTTTGCTCCCAGCCACTTTTTACAACGATAACAATAACCGGCTCGGGCTTGAGTATTGAAGATAGGCGATTTTTTATTACAATAAGGGCAAGTTGAGATAAGTTTTATTTGATGTTTAGTGCAGAAAGTTACAAAGTTGATAGTCCAAAGCAATTGTTCATAAACAATCCCTCCGGTTTCTCTACATTCATCGAAACATTGTGAGCACCAGGCACGTTCCCGCCGAAGTAAAAGCCAGCGAGATAGAATATCTCTCCAAGGTAACATTGTTAAATATTTAAGGTCTGTTTGAAGAGTGAGTTTTTCAAGTAAAGCTGCCCAATCTAGGGCGGTTTGGTCCATTCCGTTTACTGCATGAACAAGCCTGCCAAATTTTGAAATAAGCGAATTCGAAATTGGTTTCTGATTTTTATCCAACAAGTATGGGCGATTGAGTCTTATTGCTAATTCCTGCGCAAAAAGCTGACCAGTTGAAACGCTATGATTTTCTGCCAAGCGAGTTATATAACCCGTTAAACTTTCTACGTAAGATGTTCCAACTCCTATTGGAGGCAAAGAATATAATCGACTCACAGGTTGTAACTCGCTGTGCTTGAAAGTTATTTTGCCGTATGTGGATAACATTTTATCTGGACATGTACAAAGTTTGCTGAATTTCTCGTAGAATATCTGTAAATGGTTTATTACTCATACGCCCTGGCTTGGTCATTAATTGACCTACATTCTTTTGTGAAGGATAAATACCGGCACTATGAAGTCCAATAGCTATTTGTCGTATCTCTTCGCTAATCGACGATAGCTGCTCTTTTCTAAGCTTTTCTTTATGAGTTTTGTGTTTCTTTGTAATCTCATGACAAAGCTTTGGAAATGAGTTGTAGAGAGTTGGAATACATCTATTAACCCTCCGCGAAAGAGTAGTGACCGAAGGAGGCGGATATTCATTCAATGCAGATTTTATTCTAGCTAAAAGTTCCTTCTGCTGAGTTTCTTTATATTCTCTGTAACACTTCTTTAGCTGTGTGCATAGTTCGGGGAAATGTCTCTTGAAACAATCAATATCATGACCAAAGTTTTTAGCCAATTGTCCCAACGAAATAACGTTGGATTTTTTATGAATAGCTGATTCCAATAGCTCTCTCATCGCAATTAGGTTGATAGTTTTCTTTCTACGCCTTTCTTCTGTGAGGGGCTTGAGATTTCTTTCTTTGAGAATATTGGGATTCCTGATATTGTCCATTACGAATTGTCCCAACGGTAGATTGAGTTTCAAGCAAATTTGCGCCAAGAGATCAAGTCGAAATAAATTTGTTCCATTACGCCAGTTATTAACAATACGTGGAGAGACGTTTGTTAGCTGGGTAAATTTAGATATTTTTCCGTCCGAATAATAATTAATGCAGGCGTGGATGTTAGCAATAATATTTCGCTTCATAAGCGAAGAGTTTAGATATTTGCTTTCTGTTAAAACCTCACTAATAAACTTAGAAATTTGTATTTGAAATTGCTCCTTTTCTTCAGACCCAGCTTTTATAAATCCTGAACACCCAAGCCATTTTTTGCAGTAATAGCAAAACCCTGTTCTCATACTAGAAGCTAAAATTGGTTGTTTGTCTTTTTTGCAAGAATGGCAAAAGTCTTGTAATACAATATTGTGAACTGGACAAAAATTAGCTGCTTTCAATCTCCACAAAAGAGGTTCATAAATTATTTCTTTTTTATCTTTAAGAGATTCAAAACAAAGTGGACACCAAACCCGCTTATCTCGTAGTAAATTTCTTGCTGAAAAAATTTCTTTGAACGGCAGCATCGTTAATAAATGGAGGTCAGTTTGAAGTGTTAATTTTTTCAAAACATGAATCCAATCAACCGCAGTTTGGGCAGTGCTCTCTATTGATTTAATAACCTCAAGCATACTTCCGCTTTGAACTTTACGGCTCCGTTCCGGAGTTAAATACTTTTTCCTTAACAAAGGAGAAATTTCCTGTGCAATTAAAACACCGACTGTTGTGCAGTGCGCTTCTGCCAATCGAGTAATGTAACTTGAAAAGCTTTCAATCATTCCGGTGTCCAGTCCGATTGGAAGCAAAGAATAAAGGCGGCTATTACCCATCTTTGATTGAAACTTAAAATTAATTCTTTTAAATGGGCTAAGCATTCTTATTACGATTTGGTCCAGTTGGATCACGTCCAGGATTTCGCATTCCAACCGAATTTCGCTTTCTTTTACGAGTCCCATTTTTCAAGGGCTCAGTATTATTATCGGAATTATCACTACTGGACGAAGATTGATTTTGAACCCAGTCTTTTATTAATTGATTATCTTTTTCATCAAACTCATTTTTATTATTTTCGTCCTCGATTTCATCATCTTTACCAATCTTCTCGAAGAAAGAATCTTCGTCTTCCAAGATACTTTTGTTCATCTTGCTTGCCTGAAGAACAGTAAAAGGAACAGTTTCGCGTAGATGTCGGTATTTGAGAGAATCTGATTCAAGTAATGCTATGTTTACCGCTGATAACAGCCAGTCATATAAATTGCCGATGCAGCCAGCCGTTCTTTCGTATAGGTAATCAGATTGAGATAATAAATCGAATTGTTTTTCAAAAGGTAAATTGTATTGAAATGATAAAATAGTATCTTTGAAGTTAATTAAATCTTCTCCTATATTGGCATACCGTCGAAGATGAATTATTCTACTGCGACGCATCAATTGATCGCTTAAATCCAGCAGTTCATACATCCCGTATGTGCCATATAAACAAATTAATACTTTAGATAAATTAGCGAGTGACTTTAACCAGTCCATAAGCTCTTCAATTGACATGCCCGCAAGGTTCATCAAATGTTGAGCTTCATCAAACGCTAGGAAAAACGGTCTTCGATGTTCACAGCATTTTTCCAATGCGTATCGTAATTTAAAGGTTGTTGTATGATTGCCGATTCTAATCTGGTTATCATCTGTTTGATAGAAAGTAACGTCGCCATAAATTATTTTTTTATCAATCAATGGCTCTTCCAGACTGCGAAGCAAGCGAAGATAAATATCTCCGACAGGAGGCTTGAGTCTATCCTTTGCGGGAACTTCAATCCACGCGACCGGAATTCTTCCTGGATCTGTATGTTGCTGTGGCTCCCAATAGAACTTTACTTCGTCCTCAATCCATCTGCGCAGGAATGTTTTTCCAGTCCCAGGCGGTCCTATTACAAAAACCAGTTGTTTTCCAGAAGGGAACAATATTGTTTGCCGCAGCTTATTGAAAGAACTTTCAATTATCGGGTGGGCAACTGAGTATTCTTGAAAATACTTGAAACGTTCTTCTATCGGCTTATTCAATAAAGAATGTGGAAATTTATCCTCTGGAATAAAATCGCTCATAGTCCTACCTGTTTTTATTTTGTTTAAATGCCCTCGGAAAGGTTCTGTGTGCCCGGATTTTGGGACTTTGAATTTCAGTAGCCATATCCGTTTCGGTTTCGGAATCTTTCTGTTGGTTTATAACATTGGAATCCAACAAGTGACTTCTGCCGGGGCTTAGCTTAACTCCACGTTGCTCGGCGCTTTTTCGGAACTCGTTGTCTTGCAGATGTTGCTTCTCTAATTTTTCAACAGACTCTCGACGCGCATGTTTTTTGGCAGCTTCCATTAATCCGACCTTATAGTTTCGTCCTAATCTTTTGTTTAGCGCACGTTGTTCTTCGGTGATAATCTTGATTTCCCGCTCAGTTTTATTTTTCAACTCTGCATAAACTGATGGCGGTGCAAAGCATTCTACCCATTCGTTTTCAACAAACACGTATACGTGAGCATAACTGAATGGATCGTAACGAATTTCTAATTGTTTTCCATAAAGATTCGGACGCCGTAGTTTGTTTGAACGGTAAAATTCACCCATAAATTTGACACCCCTCGAACGTATAAGTTTGACTGTTCTTTTGCGAGGGGCTGGCATTGTTTCGATTAAAAGGTTGTCATCATAAGCTATTTGCTCTGGCGGGGAAACTGGAAAATTTGACATTCCTTGAGCATATTTTTCGTTGGGCGTTTGACCCAAACTTGAATGTATTTTATTTGGATATTCATCATAAAAATAATCATCCATATGCAAATCGAGGAGAGGAAAATTCCACACTGCTTGATTTTTAGGATTAACTTCTTTAGTTATCTGGCGAACATTTTTCATTATTTTTCGGTTTCCGAGCAAGTTATGTATAAACTCCTTATTGAATGTATGTATAAATCTTTCAATCAAACATCCGTATCTGGGCTTAGTAGGTGGTCGCCACATTATGTCGCATCGATAACGCGCCAGTAATTTCTCGAAAAATATACTGAAGAACTCTTTTCCTCCATCGACAATGATACATTCTGGCAATCGCCCGTAGAGCCGGACACATTCTCGCATAAGACCCATACAAGAACGGTAGGAAGGTGGATCAAAGGTAAGATAGTAAGCCAAAACCTTACGTGAAAAGGAATCGAACATCAAAGAAACCCAGGCGACAACCATTTCAATCCCTTTAGTTGAATGTTTTAATTCAACATCTACAGGAGTGTGGTCTATATGAACGAATTCCCACGGGCGGTCACCATGAACCGGAACTCCGTTACTCCAGTCGTTAAATTCTTCTTGTTGATATGCAGCTTTTTTGCCCTGCATTTTTTCTGTTTGTTCAGGACCTTCCCTATGATTAATCGCCTGAACAAAAGTTTTTAGTGATGGCG
>DASVWG010000411.1:0-1590 GCA_036389695.1 Pyrinomonadaceae bacterium | reverse complement strand
GTTTTCTGGACGGCTTCGCCGGATTCTGCATCGCCCGCTTCGCCGCGCATCACGCTTTTATGAAGAATCTGCTTCTCTGGGAAAGTCAGAACCGCCTGCGGTAGCGGGCGGTTTAACGCAGCCGATTCAAAACGTAAAAATAAATTTCAAACGCCTGAGACATTAATCTTCAACCGCCCGCTACCGCAGGCGGTTCTGACTTATTATGCAAGCGTCGCGGGGCTTGCAACTATTCAAAAATTTCTCACATCAAACCTTTAGTTCCTGCCGTTTTTACGTTATTATTTGAACAAGCGCGGGTTATCTCTATGAAAAAGATTTTCTTTTCGATTTCGGCGGTCATTTTTTGTTCAGCCTTTGTTTTCGGACAGCAGCAGGGCGGCAAAGGCATCGATACGCAAACTCGGCAAATCAACCAGGACAATAATAAATCGACCAGCCGACCGAACGACGCGGGCGGTCGCTCGTGGGATTGGGGCGCGGGAAAAACGAAAGTGCGCCAGCGTTTGGCAAATCCTTACCGGATGGCGGCGCGGCGCGACGTTCTGGTCGAAAATATTCTCACTATTTTAAAGGAAAGAAAAATCATTGTTGACGACGCTTCGTCCAGAACAAGCGACGGCTTTATCGTGACGCAGCCGTTTCTGTTCGCGAAAGGCTCGGTCACGAGTCAAAACGAGCTGAACCGCTACGCCGTTTTGCCGACTTTCGCCACCGTCTGGACGCGCGGGCGTTATACTTTAACGATTGAAATTCAATCCATCGACGGGATTCAGAATAATGTCGCCGTGACGGCAAAAGTCGAAGGTCGGTCGGAAACCGGCATCGGTTCCGAATGGACGACTTTGCAGAGCAGCGGCGCGGCGGAAGATGAATTTTTATCCAAGCTGGTCGAAAACGTGACGGGCAAATCCGTCGATTCGGAGCCGACCGACCAGTAAATAAAGCTGATGGCTACCAGATTTTCACAATTAATGTTCGTTTTTCTCGTGCTGGGCTTTGCCGCGCTCGGCGTCGATGCTCAAATGCCCGACGCTTCGGGACGCGACCCGCGACCGGGCAGACAGGAAGAGCTGCCGAAACAGCTGAAGGAAAATTTAGAAAAAGGTCGCATCGAGGAAGAAAAAAAAGAATACGAAGCGATGATAAAACGCGGCGAGGAAGCCGCCAAGCTCAGCGAAGAATTGAGCAAATCTTTTGAACAAAATCAGACGCTTTCCGTCGAAGACCAGAAAAAGCTCGCCCGTCTGGAAAAGCTCGTCAAAAAAATCCGCGACGACCTCGGCGGCGAAGACGACAACGAAGCCGAAGCCAACCGACCTTCTTCGCTGAACACCGCGCTCAAAGCGGTGCAGGAAAACGCTTCGAATCTTTTATCGGCTTTAAGGAAAACCACGCGCCTGACGATTTCGGCAATTGCCATCGAAAGCTCCAACACGGTTTTAAAATTGGTCAAATTTATACGCTTTTATAAAAATTAAGTCGGTTTATCAATGCAAAACGTCAAAAACGCAAAGTGCAAAATGCAAAATGCAAAATGGAAGAAAATATTTAATTTTGCAGTTTGCATTTTGCACTTTGCATTGATAA
>DASVWG010000410.1:0-2428 GCA_036389695.1 Pyrinomonadaceae bacterium | reverse complement strand
TAAAAAAATAAAAACTCAGTACTCAGCACTCAGTACTCAGTACTAAAAACTTTGTGAAAGTTTTTTTTAATTTGCCGCGTTTCCGGCATCTAAAATTTTTGTCTCGTGTTACTATAGGCTTTTAGAGGAGCGTTTCTCAATCTACTGAATGGCTAGCGGTATTATCATTCACGTCACGGTCGGCAAGGAAAAGCGCACGGAATTTTTTTCCGAAGAACGCATTCGTCTCGGCTCGGACGAAACCAGCGATTTGCAGATTCACACCGGCAAAACCAGCGCCGGAATCTGGCTCGAACTCGAACGCGACCAGAGCGTTTATCGCATCATCAATTTTGACGAAAAAATCGGTCTGCTGCATAACGGCAAGCCGATGCGCCGCTTTCTCGCCATCGACGACGGCGATACGATTGACGTCGATTCGACCGGCATTTCGTTCGCCTTCTTTTCGCTCGCCGGAAAATCCGCGCTGATTACGACGAATCGCGAAACGCACGTCGCGCAGTTTATCGAAGAAGCGGCGATAGACGCGGCGGCTTCGCCGAAACGCGACGACGCCAAAGCTTTCCTGCGCGAATTCGTCCGCGAGCTTTCGCGCGAAATAAGCTGGACGACGAAAATCATTATTCTCGTGCTGGCAATCAGCTTTCTCGGCGGAATCTTGTATCTCGGCAACGCCGTCAACAACGAGTTGCGCGTCAGCCGCGAGCAATCGGAAAAACAGGGCGAAATCATCCGCAAGCTCGAAGAAAAACTCGGCGATACGAGCCAGCAGCTTACCGAGCTCGATAAAACCAACAAGGACATCATCAAAACCGTCTCGCTCGCGCCTAACCTGCGCGTCGAATACGGCAACGGCGTCTGCCTGATTGTCGGCGTTTACGATTTGGTCGACCGCAAAAACGGTAAAACCCTGCGTTATCTCGACCCGTCGGCTTTTCAGCCCGACCCGTATGAGCCGATGGAAGGCGAGGAAACCAAACAGCAGCCCGCGCCGCCGCAGACCGGCTTGACGACCGAAGGCAACGGCACGCCCGTCGAATACGATTTTATCGGCACGGGCTTTCACGTCGGCGGCGGTTATATCGTCACGAATCGCCACGTCGTCCAGCCGTGGGAAGAAAACGATTTGGTCAAGCAGATGATGCAGCAGGCAAACGGGAAGGCGCGCATCAAGCGGCTGGTCGTTTATTTTCCGGGGATGCAGCAGCCGATGGCGCTCAAGATGCAGAAATTCGGCTCGAAGGAAGATTTAGCCGTCGGCACGATTGACCCGAACGAGGTTTCGCCCGATATTCCCGTGCTGCCGATTGATTTGGACACGGAAGCGATGGCGATCGGCAAAACCGTCGTGACGATGGGTTATCCGAGCGGTCCCGACCGTCTGCTGGCGATGGTTGACGACGACGAAGCGCGGGCGATAAATTCGCGTTTCGGCAATTCGCGTCAGGCACTTTTAAATTATCTGGCGCAGTCGCGGAAAATCGTTCCCTTAACGACGCAGGGCGCGATTACCGATTTAGACCCGCGCCGCATCGTCCACGACGCGAAAACGGCGGAAGGCGGCTCCGGCGCGCCGCTTTTCGGTCAAAGCGGCAAGGTCATCGGCGTCAATTTCGGCGTTTTCACCGAAAATACGGCGGCAAATATGGCTGTGCCGATAAAATTCGCCGTCGATTTGCTGAAAAAATCCGGCTGGAAATCGCCCGAAGAAATTCAAGCCCAGCAAAATCAGCCGACGCAGACCGCAAGCGCCGACACGAACACGGCGACCGCGCCGAAACCGCAGTAAACCATGATAACTGATAACTGATAACTGATAGTGAAAAGCATTAACTATTAACTATCAACTATCAGTTATCAGTTATTTTCTACGGCTGAGTGTAAGCCGCCTCAATCGGCTTATCATTCGCCAAACCGAAATTGATTCCCGTAAACGAGTCGCTGCCGCTAAAGATGATATACCACGCGCCGCCGCGATAAACGGCGAAATCATTTTTGCCGTCGTTGTCGTAGTCGCCCGGAACGGGTTTGTCGCCGTTCTGCCCGAACTGTATCGAGTCGAAATTCTGCGACGGATTTCCGCTGCCGCTTGAGCGGGCGATATACCAAGTTCCATTTGTCGGGCGAAAAACAGCTAAATCGGCGCGGCTGTCGCCGTCGTAATCGCCGGGCGTCGGAATGTCGTTGCTGATTCCGAACTGCACGGCGACAAACTGATTGTCGGAGCTTCTGATGTAATACCACGTGCCGGCGCGGAAAATGGCTATATCGCTGCGGCTGTCGCCGTCAAAATCAGCTATGAGCGGCGCGTCTCCGCCAGCGCCGAACTGGACGGCGACAAATTGATTGTTGGCGGAATTGACGCGATACCACGTTCCATTAGATGGACGGAAAACCGAAATATCAGCCAACCCGTCGCCGTCAAAAT
>DASVWG010000409.1:0-27577 GCA_036389695.1 Pyrinomonadaceae bacterium | reverse complement strand
CCAGCGGTTTGATGAAAATGTCGTAAAGCTCCTTGCCCAGCGGTCGCGGGTCAATCTTCGGATTTTGTAGCGCTCGTTTGAAATCCCGTATTTTTTCATTGACGGCTTTGCCGTCCAGATTCAGCGTTTTATACTCGGTTTTCCGGTCAACCCGCGCATTGCCGGTGGTGATGACGGCACGATAACGCTCCGGTAAAAGATAAGTCGAAACCAAAACCACGCCTTTCCCGGCTTTTTGCAAATCGTCCTGCAATGATTCGAGCGTTTTGGCGGTAATTGTTTCTTCCTCTTCGGTTTCCTTGGTGAACTCCGCCGCCAGCTTTTTAAAAAATAATTTGATTCCGGCATTGGCTTCGTCAACTTGAAGGGTTAATTTTTTTAATTCCTCTTTTTCTTTCTCCGAAAGATTCAAATTATTTTCCAACTCGCTTTTCCGCTGGCTTTTGGCAATCAGCTCATCAGCCAGCCGCACGTATTCCGCAATCGATTTGGCTTCTTCATCGCTAAATCCCACTCTTTTCGTCAGTAAATCTTTGGCTTCGCCGGCGTCGCGCCGTATAAAATCAAAGGCTTCCTGCTGTTTGAGCATCGCCAGCACTTTTTCCGCGGTGTCCAGGCGTTTGGCTTCAATTAAAAGGTCGGCTAATTCGCGGTAAACATCGGTGATTTTATCGCGGAAAACGTCCTGCGTCTCGCGCTTTAAATTCCGAATCGAGCCGCGCATTTCCTGATATTTATTAACTGCCTGCTTGCCGTAGAAAATCGCTAAATGATTATTTTTCTTTAATTTCCAGAGCCGCATCAAGCATTTCAAGGCTCTGGCTTCGATGTCCTTATCGTTAATCGTTCGGGCGAGCGTCAGGGCTTGCTCGTAGGCGGCGGCGGCTTCATCGAGCGCGCCGTTTTTTTCGTGAAGATTTCCGAGCATTATGTACGTGGTATCTTCCTGAAATTTGCTCTGGTGTTTGCGCGAAAGCTGCAGGGAATCATTTAAATAAGGCAGCGCTTTGCTCGTTTCACCCATTTCGACATAGATTCGTCCGATTCCGGCTAAAGAAGAAGCTTCGCCGTCTTTGTGTTGAGATTCGCGGCTTAACTTTAACGCTTCTTCATAATAATTCAGACCTTTTGTGAAAAGGTCTCTGTTCTTTTCTTTTTTGCCGAGTTCAAAATAAATATCGCCGATGCCGATTAGGCAATTTGCCTGGTTTCTTTTAAAGCCCGACTCCCGACTGATGCTTAAAGATTTTTCGAGATGTTCGAGCGCCGACTGATATTCTCCCAGCCCGACATAATCGTATGCAATATTTCCCAGATATGTCGATTCGCTTGATTTGTCTTTGATTTCGCGGCTTATGACGAGTGCTTGCTCGTATAATTCGAGGGCTTTTCCTCGCTCGCCAATGCTGGAATAAAGAATTGCCGTGTTGTTGAAGGTCGTGGCAATGCCATCTTTATCACCAATTTCCTGAAAGATTTGCAACGACTGATTTACATGTTGAAAGGCAATTTCGTTTTTGCTCAGATACCCGTAAGCAACCGACAACAGATTTAAGTAGGTGGCTTGCTGTTTCTTATCGGATATATCGCGCGCAATCGCTAATGCCTGCGAATAATTGGCGATTGCCTTTTGTTTGTCCATTAAAACAGAATAAGTTATCCCAAGCCTGCCGAGCGCCTCCATTTCCAGTGTCCGGTTATTTACGTCGCGGCTAAACTGTAAAACTTGCGCGAATTGTTCCAAAGCTTTTTGTCTTTCACCGATCTCGAAATTAACGGTGGCGATATTGTTCAGCGTGATTGCGGCAAACTCATCTTCTTTGGCATTAAGGGCAATCTGGAACGCCTCGTTATATTTTTCCAGTGCCTGCCGGTTGTCGCCCAGCGATGAATAAACGTTTGCCAGTCCATTCAGAATGTCGGCTTCCGAAACTCTGTTTCGTGAAAGCCTTTTTACATTATCGGGAGCTTTTCTGAACAACCCGAGCGCTTCCTTATAAACTTCGATGGCTTTCTGATTTTCGCCCAGATAAGCGTGAAGACTCGCTAGTTTTGTTAAAATTCCGGCTTTCTGGTCAATATAATTTATGTCGGTGATTTTTTCCTGAATTTTTAACGCCTGATTGTAATATTCGCGCGCTTTATCGGGCTTGCCGGAATTGAGATAAACCCGACCGATATTGCTCAAAACGACGGATTCGGTTGATTTTTCAAAAACATCCGGATTTTCGAGCGAGCGAAAAGTCGCCACCGATTTTTCGTAAAATTCCAGTTCCTTCGTTTTGTCGCCGATAAACCCGTAAATTAAACCGACGGAATTTTGTCTGCGTGCGATATTAGGTTTATCGCCGTCTTCCTCCGCCATTTTTAAAGAACGAAGATGATATTCCAAAGTTTTGTCATACTTGTATTTAAACCGGTAAATTTGAGCGATTGCGCCGAGATTTACTGAAGCCATCTGCCTGAAATCCTTCGTATTTTTCGTTTCAAAAAAACTAAGCGCTTTTTCATTGTATTCAAGAGCTTTATCGAAGTTGCCCGTGTTTTCGCTAATTCTGCCGAGAGTCATAAGAATAAGCGCTTTGGCTTGTTTCATAAGCCCCAGCCATAAATCCTTTCTTTTTTCGGAAGTTTTTTCGGGCACGAATTCCGCAGCTTTCAGACACATTTCAGCGTATTCCACGGCTTCCTTGTATTTACCCGACAGTTCGTAATTGAGCACTATGGAATTTAAAACAATAATTTCCGCGACTGCGAGATTAAATTCACGGTAATAGCTTAAAACCGGCATAAAATTTTTTATTGCCGCTTCACGATCGCGTTTTTTCTCGTATGCCATGGCGATTTGCCACAACGTGCTGATTTCGCTGCCTCTGGTTTTCGACGATTTGTATAGCGCCAAAGCCTGATTAAAATTATCGAGAGCTTTGTCCGGCTCGTTTTGGGATATATAGGTTTTACCGGTATTAAGAAGCGTTCCGGCTCTGCCGTTAAGGTTTTTGACCGACCAGGTTGATAAGGATTGGTTAAATAGATTCAGGGCTTTCGGCTTTTCGTTCATCGCGTCTGCCATCAAACCCAATGAATTCAGGAACTGTGCTTCCCAATCGTTATTTTTTAGCTCTTTTGCTAATTTCAATCCAGCCTGAAACTGTTCGACGGCTTTGGTTTTTTCTTCCAGACCATTGTAAGCGTCGCCGATAAAAAAGATTGTTGCGGCAATGCCGAGCTTATTTTTTTCCGCTTGAAACAAGCTTAAAGCCTGATTATGGTATTCTATTGCCTTTTGATGCTCGCCAAAGCCGTTCGTCATCGAGCCGACGGTGTTGAGCGTCGCGGCTTCGAGCAGTTTATCGCCGGATTCTTTTACTATCTGCAAGGCGCGGTCGAGATATTCGACCGCTTTGTTATTTTCCAGCAGGGAATTATGCGCCGAGCCGAGCCGGTCTAAAGTGCGACCTTCCCAATATTTGTCGCCGATTTTTTGCCACAAAGCCAAAGCCTGTTCGCGTTTGGCGATTGCCTCGCGAATTTTTACAGCCGTGCTTTCTTTTTGCAGAGCGGCGGCTTCGGTCAACAATCTCAAAGCCTCGACGCGCGTTTTGTCTGTTTCGTTCAACGCGTCTGCCAAACGCGCCGCCAACCGATAGCCGCCGTTTCCGAATTGATTTTCCGCCGCGCTTACCCGCAAAAGATACTCGCCCGTTTCCTGCGCGGCGAAAATAAGGTTTTCGCGGTCATAACCGCCGCCGAGATTTGTTTCCGCTACGGTCTTTTTATCATCAGCCTTAACCAGCTCAATTTTTACATCGAAAATTTGTTCTTCGAGTTCGACAAACAAATTTTGCCCGGAGCGCAGCGAGAGCTTATATTCGTGCGGCTCGCCGGTTTTTATTTTCCGTTCTACCGATTTGCCGAATTTCAATTCGCGCGTCTCGATTGAGATTGTCTGCCCGAATGCCGCATTCATCGTCAGAAGCAACGGGAAAACAAAGGTCAATGTTTGCAGCAAAAAGCTTGATTTCATTTTGAATTTTAAATCTTTCATAGTTTTCTCCGTGAAGAAATCATCTCCAATTTCCAATCAATACAAATGATGACCAGTAATGCGGGTGCGCGAAAGGATTTTGACCGTCTTTCACGAAAAGCGGTAAATTTAATTCGCCCGAATTGCCGCCAGCTATTGTTACGCCGCGATTGTTTTTGCCAGCCCCGGTTGTTTTATCATTCGCATAATTGCCGAGCAGCGATAATTGTGCTTGCCGGAAGGCTTCGCCTTTTGACATTTTCGGGTTGTCGGCGCGCAGCTTATAAAATCGAATCATCAGCTCCGGCGTTCCCGCGTCGGATACTTTCCATAAACTCGCAATCACTGATTTTGCGCCGAGTGACTGCGCCTTATAACCGAAGCTCTCGGCTTCCTTGCCGTTGCCGCTGACGCCCGTGTCGCAGGCGGAAAGCGTCAGCAAATCAACCGCGCCAAACAGATTTTCGTCTTTTTCTTCCATTTCGGTGAAAGTCAGACGCCCGTCGCCTACCAGCAGAAACGATTCCTTTTGCTGTGTCGGTTTAAAGCTGTAGTGCGACGCGATATGAACGACCGGATAATCGCCCGCGCTGACGATATTAAAAAACAATCCTTTTTTGAAATTTTCGTTGAGTTTAATTGCGCCGCTTAAAATGCCCGTCCTTGCATCTGCTTCGCGGACGATTGTCTCAAGCTCGATTTTTACTCCCGGCAGAGCCTCGAATTCTTCGCGCTTTTCCGAGACGCCCAAGCCCAGAATCGTCCAATTCGGAATATTTTCCGCCAGCAAAAATTTATCTTCCGTAAAGATTGTATTCAGATATTTTTCAGCCAGGTAATTTTTGCCGTCGTGCAGCGCTGACATCGGGATATAGCGCAAAACGCCGTCCAGCGACCACATCAGCGTTTTGTTTTGATAAGAGTCGAGATATTCCTGCAAATCCTGTTCGAGAGTTCGTTTTTGCTTTGCGGATTTTTGACGAAAAAGCGCGTTGTAGATTTTCTGCGCCAAAGGTCGCGGGTCGTATTTATCCGAACTGAGAGCGTCTTTAAACTGAAAAATTGTTCTGTTAAAATCCGCCACGTCAATCGGATAAGCTTTTTGACCTTTTTCCGTGACCAGAATTATCCAGCCAAACTTCGTTCTTTCGTCTTCCGGATTTTTCTTTCCGGCAGATGATTCCTCTTTGCCCAAAAGCGTGTAAAGCGCGACGACACCTGAATTGGTTCGCTGCCGCAGAGAGGTCAAAGCACCTTTCAAATTTTTGTTTTTGCCGAAATCTTCAATCTTGACACCGACGGAATTTTCGGCTTTTGCCAGTTCCTTCAAGGCGTTATCCAGAGCCTTGTTTGCCGCTGTGATTTTATCCAATAGCTCACCGGCTTCTTTTTCCTGCTCGCCGGTTCGATTTTTAATTTGCCGAAGCGCGAAATGCCGTCGTTCCAGAACAATGATATTTTCTATCTTTTCCAGCAAGCCCGCTTCAATGTCGTTGTAGGGAATGATTTCGCCCTTTTCGCCGGTTCGCGCAAGCTGGGAAAATTCTTCCTCTTTCAGTAAATTCAAAATGGCTTGCGCTTCGGAAAAGCGGTCTTGCGAAATCAGCAAATCGGCGAGCGTTCGATAAGCCGATTCTTTATCTTTCAGATAGCTTTGCTGTGATTCTTTTTCAAAACTTTTGATATTGCCGCGAATCTCCTGAAAGATGTTGACCGCCTGTTTGCCGTAAATAGTGGCAATCTGCGGTTGCCTGAGTTCTTTGTAAAGCTCCATCAGATTCTGTAAAACCCCGCCTTCGAGTTTTTTGCTCTGAACCTCTCTAGCAATCACAAGTGATTGACGATAAAAATCTTCCGCCTCTTTGTATTTTTTGTATTTGAAAAAGACTTCGCCCAAACCGTTTATTGCCCAGCCTTCGCCGCTTTTGGACTTTATTTCTTTTGCCAGTTTGAGTCCTTGCTCGTAATTACCTTTCGCTTTTTCCAATTCATTCTTTTTGAGAAAAACATATCCGAGACTAATTAACGCATCGGCTTCACCTGAAATATTTTTGACTTCTCTGGCAATCGTCAAAGCCTTTTCGTATTGTTCCTGTGCTTTGTCATATTGTTTCGACTGCAAATAAATCTCGCCGAATTTGTTCAAAATGATTCCTTCGCCGCTGCGATTTTTAATTTTCTGAATCATTTCCAGCGATTGCTGAACGAGAGCCGCAGCTTTTTCGGGATTGTTCAAATCCGTGTAAATCGCTCCCAGACCGTAAAGAACATTTATACCGCTGCTTGCAGATTTTATTTCTTTGCTTAATGCACCGGCTTTATCCAGATATTCTCTCGCTTTGTCGTATTGATTGAAGTTGATATAGACAAAACCCAGATTTGTCAGAGCGTCGTATTGAGAAAAAATATTATTGCTCTCTTTGCCTATTCTCAGGACTTTTTCATAATATTCGCGGGCTTTATCATATTGATTTAAATTCGAGTAAACCTGACCCAAATAAGTTAATGCCAAACCTTCCTCCAGCTTGTCTTCGGTTTCCTCGGCAATCTTTAATGCCCTTTCAAGAAGCTCTTTGGCTTTATCATATCGACTTAATTTGTTATAAACATTTCCCAATCTGCTGGAGATTGCGGCAATTTCTCTTTTTAGTTGTAAACCGTTGGCTATAACTAAGGCTTCTTCAAAATATTTGTTGGCTTCGTCATATCTGCTTAAAGAACTGTTTGCCGAACCCAAACCCTGCAAAGCGGAGTAAATTTTTCTCGGATGATTTTTTTCCCGCGCAATTTTTAGAGAATCCTGGTAATAAACGATGGCTTGTTCATATTGTCCAAGATTGGAATAAATTAATGCCAGACCTTCCAAATTATTATTTTCGGAAAGTTTGTTGTCTATTTCACGACTTATTTTCAACGCCAGTTCGTAATTTTCTTTGGCTTTATCATATTTGCCCGAAATTAAATAAACCAATCCGTTTGAGCTTAACGCGTGAGCTTCATTATATTTACCTGATTTTCTTTGTATAGCTAAAGATTGTTCGCTGTAGCTTTCAGCTTTTTCAAATTCTCTGAGATTGAGATATAGAGTTGCCAAAACCCGAAGCGCGCCCTGCTCGGCATTCTGATTATTGTTTTGTCTGGCAATCTTTAATGAATCTTCAAGATATACTCTGGCTTTATCGTTTTCTCCTTTCCTTTCGTAAAAACTTCCTAATGAGAACAGTATGTTTCCCTCGGAATCGCGCTTGTCATTTACCTTTTTCGCTATTTCAAGAGCTTTTTCATAATTCGGCAGAACTTTTTCATATTGTTGCAGCGCCTCATAAACCATTCCTAAATACTGGTATGCAGTCCAATTACCGGCTTCTCCCGATTCTTTTATCATTTCGGCATATCTTTCTAAATGAACTTTCGCTTTTTCATATTCAACATTACTTCCGTAAAGGAGTCCGAGAAACATTTGCAGAAAAATTTCAGTCTTTACATCTTTCAACTCTTGATACATCGGCAAAGCCTTTTCATAAAATTCCGCCGCTTTTTCATATTTGTAAATATCTCGATAGAAATTCCCGAAAATCTTTAATGTTTCGGCTTTTGAGTTCTTGTCGTTTAACTCGTCGGCGATTGCCAACATTCTCGCCTGGCTTTCCGCAACTTTGTCGGTCAAGTTCAGATTTTGATACACACTCAGCAAGACATTCAGCGAATTATATTCACTTCGCAGTCTTTTCAGTTCTTTTCTGATTGCCAAACCTTTTTCGAGATATTCTCTGGCTAATTCATATTTTTTGGCGATTCGGTAAAAATTGCCTATTCCGTTAATCGCGGCGGCTTCTCCAATACGGTCTTTGATTTCCTGAAAAATTACTAAGACCTGATTAAATAAATTTAAAGCTTCGCTGTCGCGATCTGAATAATAATAGGCATAAGCGAGATTCCACATCGTTACAGTTTCCCAATGCTTATCGCCGACTTCTCGCCAAAGATTCACCGCCGTTTCAAAAGGCGCTATGGATTCCTTATCTTTTTTTTCCTGTGAAAGCTTGATGGCTTGAACCAAAGTTTTTTCGGCTTCGATTCGTTTGCGGTCAGTGGCGGTTGATTTTCGCAGCTCGGCGATTTTGACGCTATAGCTTCCGGTTGCTTCGGATTTGCCTTTGCCTTTGATTTGCAGTTTGAAGCTGCCGCCCTTTTCGGCAATCGCGGAAACGGATTCAAACCAAAGAAAACTCGAATCGCCGTCCATTTCGATAACTTGTTTGTCATTTCCATCGAACAGCGACACGATGACATCAATATTTGTCGGCACGACTTCGGCGCGCGCGAATTGTCCGGCTTTGATTCTGAATTGGAAGACGTGCGTTTCGCCGCCTTTGATTTGGCGCTGGAGCGGCTGGTTTGATTTAAGAGTCTGAATATCGGATTCTCTGGACACAACAGGCGACTGCTGAGCGAACATCGCCGGAGAATTTAACAGAAACAGCGCGCCGAGCAAATAAATACAGCTTTTAGATTTCAAAAAATTGTTTTTCATCTTTTTTCTCCTTCGAGGTTATCTCCAATTTCCAATCAAAACGAACGGCGACCAGTAATAGGGATGAGCAAATGGTTTATTCTTATCAAACTGAAAAGGCGGCGCATTTACCTTATTGTTCGGCGAGGCAGCTAACTCAGCTCCTTTCAGATTTCCCGCGCTTGAAGATTGCAGTTTGCCCTGAATCATCTCCTGCTGGGCGAGCTGAATGGCTTCGGCTTTGGTCAATCTGGGATTTTCCTTTCGCAGACGATAAAATTCGCTCATCAAAAGCGAAGTGCTTTCGTCTGCCACCGACCAGAGAGTGGCTAAAATCGATTTTCCGCCCTGGATCTGAATTACTTCCGCCAGCGAATCGACTTCGACGCCGTTGTTGCTGTCGGCAAACGCCGTGTTGCAAGCCGATAAAGTTATCAAATCGACTTCGTTAAATTTGATTTCCGAGCCGCTCAGGTCGTGCAGCGTCAGAAGCTGCCCGTTGCCCAAAAGCAGAAAAGAATTGTAGTTGTTGTTTCCCAGACGAAAATGGCTGGCGATATGAACGACATTATATTTGCGTTTGCCGTTTGCCGTTTCCTTTTTCAGCCATTCTTTGAAAGCCTCGACGGTAAATGCCGTGTCCATAAATCTTTTGCCGGACAGAACGCCTTTTTCGTCTTTCGATTCTTCGTCTCTGATGATTGAAAGCAGTTCCGTTTTCGTTCCGGGCAGCGAGGGAAATGGAATCGGCAAGTCTTTGATTAGCGGGTCGTTAACCGTCCGGGCTAGCGAAACGCCCAGACCGAGAGCCTGCCATCCGGCACTGGATTTCGGTAAGTCGAGATTATTCGTTTTCGAGGTGATGACGACCGACTGATATTTTTCTATCAGATATTTTTCGCCGTCCGGCGAGAGAGCGGCGAGCGGGATATATCGAAGCGTGCCGTCCAGAGACCAAATCAGAGTTTTCGCGCCTGCCGCTTCGAGGTCTTTTTCAATCGGCTTAATCAGAATATCGTAAAGCTCTTTGCCGAGCGGTCGCGGGTCGAGCTTCGGATTTTGCAGAGCCGCGCGAAATTCAAAAACTTTTTTGTTCAATACTTCGGCTTTGATTTCCGATTTCCCGTCAATCTGAACTTTCGGCGTGGTCAGGATAACGCGGTAACGGTCTTCGCCGACGACTGTGTAAAGCATTACCGTGCCCGCGCCTAATTTTTCAAGGTCGCCGCTTTTTGAAAACTGGTCTTCGATTCCGGTTTTTTTCGCCGCACCGATTTCCTTGACGAGTTCTTTATCGAGAAACAATAGGAAAGCATCATTGGCAGTTTTCAACTGCTGTTCCAACTCTGTGTGTCGTTTTAGCTCAGCATCGGCAAGCTTCAACTTTTTGCGTGAAAGCAGTTGCTTTTTCTCATCGAGCTTGTAATATTCCTGTCCGATTTCACTGACGCGTTTCGTGAGCAAATTGTATTTTTCGATAATTCGTTTTTCGATGCTGTTCAGTTCAATGCGCTGATTAAGCGATTTGATTTCTTCAGGATCGCGGCGGACAAAAGCGGAAAACTCTTCTTCCTTGAGTATGCGCAGCACCTGCTCGGCTTGCGCAAATCGCCCTTCTTCAATCAGCCAATCGGCTAAACGGCGAATTGATTTTTCAAATGAATTAACAAAAACCTGTTGAGTGGCTCGGTCAAAATCTTTCAGCTTATCTCTTTCATTCTGAATCCAGTTGACCGTCTTTTTGCCGTAGAAAATCGCCAATCGCCGGTTTCCCAGCGCATACCAGGTTCGCGCTAAATTATTAAGTACGCCGCTGTCTTCGATGCCGAGCGAATTGAAAATAAGTTGAGCCTGAGTAATGGCTTGCAGGGCTTCCTGCGGTTTTTTTAACTCTAAATAAACCAACCCAATATCAACTAAATTACTCGCTTCCCGCCGTTTGTCTTCCGTTTCCTGATAAAGCGCTGAAGCTTGCTGATAGAAAGCCAAAGCGCGCTCCCAATCTTTCGCGTACCTGTAAGCCAACCCGATAGTAGACAGAGTGCTTGCCTCGCTCGATTTGTTGGAAAGCAATTTTGCGATTTCAGCAGATTTTTTGAGATACTCGATGCTTTTTTCCGGGTCTTTTTCAAGATAAACGCCTCCGATTATGCCTGTTCGACCCATCTCATAAGACATTTGAAGATCTCTATTGAATGGAGTTAAAGACTTAGCGTCGGAGGCGTCTTTGTATTTGGTGATTGACAGAAGTATCTCCAGCGCTTCGTTTTGAAGCTGGTTTGATTTTTCTTTATTTCCCAGATTCAAATACAACGACGCCTTGGCGATTAAAATATAAGCAAGCCTTTCTTTATTGCCCGAGGCGCGGATTATGGAAATGGACTTGTCCATATATTCGGATGCTTTATAGAGTTCGTTTAGACGGTAATAATACTGACCTATAAAGGAATAGATTTCCGCCAATTCTGCCTGTTCGTTAAGCCTTTGGTATATTGACGCGGCTTTTTCGGCGTGTCCGATGGCTTTTTGCAGACACACGAGAAAATTTTCTCTGCAAGCTTCGCGGGAATATACGGCGCTGACGATTCGCAGCAAATCGGCTTCCTGTCTTTCGCTGTAGGACGATGAGTTTAGCTTTTTCAGCTCGCCGTAGCGCGATAAAAGTTCTTCGTAATAACTTATAGTTTCAGGACTTTTGTTTTTTTCCGAAGCCTGAGCCAGACTGAGCAGATTTCCGACTTCAGTCTTTACTTTACTGTCTTGCTGAATGTCGACAGTCTCAATCCCGCCTGCTTCTTTCGCCAGCGATACGGCAAGCTGCGCATATCTGAGGCTTTCTTCCGGCTCGAGAAGATAATTAAAATATCCGGACAAAAAGCCCGCCACCAGAATTTCACCGTCTTTGGCATAATAAGGGAAATTTTTAAAGCCCGGATATTTGGCTGCATAATCCGGATGGTCGTTGATTATTTTCTGCGCTAATCTGCCCGCCGCGCGAAATTTATCATCGGCTTTTAAGGCTTCTTCTTTAGAGAGGTTAAGTAAATTTATGTCGCCGTTCTGTAGAATTTCCCGCATTGGAGCCTGAGCCTTTGAAAGCGACTTGAAAGCATCATCCAAAACAGACTTTACCGGCGCAAAGGCGACCAGAGGCGCGGTGAAACTTACCATTTCGGCATCTTTCAATTCTTCCCAACCCGCTAAGGCTTCCTGAAATTTTTTGAGCGCGATTTCTCCTTGTCCGTTTGCCGTATATGCCTTTACTCCTTCGGCAAAAGCACCCTCGGCTTCCACCCGCCGTTTATCTTTTGCGGTCGCCGCGCGCGATGCTTCGCGCCTGAGGCTGTAAGCGGCTTTCTCGACTTTGGCATCGGAGTTAACGACTTCCAATATAAAACTGCCCGCTTCAGAGGCAACGAACGAAAGCTGTTCAAAACCTCGATTTCCGTTTGGGCTGTCCATCGTCGCCAGAACATTACCGTTGGCATCCGCGAGTTTCAAAGTAACATCGACGCCTCGTTGCTCGGCGCGAACCTGGAAAAACTCATTCGCTTTCAAATCGAATTTGTAGCGATGCGTTTGTGCGCCGGTTATTTCGCGCTCGATTGTTTGAGCGGGCAATAAAGAGAATGGCGGCGGCTCAGTCGGTGTTTGTCCGGAGGCTTGTCTCAAGCCGAGAGACAGAAAACAGAGAAGCGTTAATATTTTCAGAAGTTTTCGATTATTTTTAAGACGGTTCGGCTTCATATGCATTTCTCCCTATTTTTTAGTGCCGCAATCGGTGAAAAGGTTACGGCTCATTCACCGGGCGGAAGCTGTTTTGAACAGAGAAAGGGATTACGAGCCGTTGCCTTTTCGCTCGGCTCAAAATCTTTTTCTCGTCTTTCTATTTCAAAATCCAGGTTTCCGCTGTCAATGAATATGGATAAAATTGCAAATGAATTTGGAAAATATTATTCGTGTCGAATTGCTGATTTCAGAAGAAAAGAGCATTTATGAAATTTTGGTTAATTCGATTTGTCTTTTTTGCCTGTTGTGGAAGGTTATTTCACCTCTCTATTTATTTTTAGTAAGTTTTAACCTGTATGTTCCCAGAGATTCTGAGCTGCCTCTGGTATTGACTTGTTCGTTGACTATGATTTCAAAATCCTCAATTTCGGGCTGCAATAGAAACTCGATGGATTTAGCTCCTTCGGGAATATTTCTGCTGCCGCCGACGGGTTTTCCATTTGAAATTATTTCAAACGAAGCGTAGCTTTTATCTTCAGGCAGCGCCTGTGTGATTTTAATCTTCTGTTTTCCGCCGATTGTAACCAGCTCGGCGGACGGCACGGAAGCGACGTCTCTGCCTCTGCCGATTGAGGAAATAGCCACCGCCAGATATTGTTTTGAAGAAGTTTTTTCATTCGGATTTTGCGGTATCTGATTTTTCTTTTGCTTTAAATCTTCAATCTTGCGCCTGAGTTTTTCAATTTCGCGCTTTCTTTCTTCTTCTTCGGTTTGCGGCTGATTGGTGTTGGTTTCCGGCACGTCGCTGCCGTTTGCATTTTCCGGCAGTCGTTTATTTTCTTCGTTTCGGCGCTGCTGCTCCAGTCGTCTTTGTTCTTCTTCCAGTTGTTTCAGATAATTTTCCTGCTCGATTATTTCGTTTTGGGAATTACCTGTTCCGGAATATTCCTGATTTGTGCGCGAGTTGCGGTAAAGCAGGAATCCGACGGCGACGGCGAGCAGGATGACGGCTAAAGCTCCGGCGGCAAATTGGAAATTCGGCGACCGGAAATTGAAAAAATTCAGGATTCTTTCCCGCAGTCCGGGCGTTGCGACTACGACGGCGGACTTTGGATTTTCTTCGGCTATTAAAGTTTGCCAGGCGCGGGCGCCGGCGACTTTTTCCCGCCGCTCCGGAGATTTTGCCAGGCTTAACTCGAATCTCGTTAAATCTTTTCCGACAAGCTCGCCGCGCGCATAGCTGTCGATTAAATCGTTTTCCAATTCCAGGAGGTCATAAAAATATTCTGAGTCTTCAAAAAAACGTTCTTCAAGCGCGGCTCGCTCCCTTTCCGCCATTTCGTAGAAAAGGAAGCGCTTCATTTCTTCTATTTGTGATGTTTCGGTCATATTATTTTTTAAGTATGTTCATTTTCATACTCTACATATATCCAGTGACTAAAAAACTGGTTAGGTTACATATGCCGAAGGGGAATTTCCATACATCTACCGATACAATTTTTTAATTTCTCCCGCAGGCGGGTCATTCTCACTTTTAAAGCATTCGTATTTATGCCCAAACTTTCTGCCAGAGATTTTCGCCGCTCCTTTAATTTTTCGCCATTTTTCCTGTAATAGCCAAGAATCAATTGACGTTCTTCATCATCTCTCGGAATTTCAGCCAGACACGAACGCAGGCAAGCCAGCCGCCGGTCCTCGTCGTCCTGTTCACTTCCGAGCGGCTCAGTTTCGTATCCGCGCTCCGGTATAGAATCAATATCTTCGGACGGCGGATTTCGGCGGATGTATTCGAGCCAGACAAAGCGCGCGATACCCAGGGCAAAAGCTTGAATATTCTTTTCGATTTCGACGCCGGCTTCAATTTTTTTGGCAGCGCGGTCCAGGGTTTGGTCCGTCAGCATTGAATAATCGGCTTGATACCTGCCCCGGTCCTGCCATGCGAAATATCTCTCCAGCTTCAGGTGCAAGGTTAGGTATTCATCGTTGGCTTTATCGGCATCGGTGTCAAGACGCTCCAGAAGTAGTTTGAGAGCCTCTGAGGTTAAATCCGCCATTTATTGGGTTATCACTCCATAATCGGGATAAAAAGACCTTAATCAAACATTTATTTCATCTTCTAATTCATTGCAGGATTTATTTGAAGAATTAAAAACTCTAACATCTCCTGAAAATCAGGCAATCAGGACAAAAGCACGCAAATATGAAATTTGCCGGAAGCCTTCTGAAAAACATTGATTGAAAGCGGGTTATGGCTTTCAATCTTTACAGCTCCGTTTTGGGTAACTTCAAATTTTAGGCATTTAGCCGCAAAAGTCAAGATTTTTGTATTCATTAACGCCCAATAATTATTAGCTTTTAAATAACATTTTCAAAAACCATCAAAAAAAGTTTTTTCTTTCAGTAACCTTTTTTGATTTTCCGGCACTCATTTGTGAACGGGCAAGTAAAGCCGCAAAAACTAAAAAATTAAAAGAGAAATTGAAGGAGAAAATGAAAATGAAAAAGTTAATCGCCAAATTCTTTATCGCCTTAGTCGCTTTGAGCGGGATTCCGAGCTTAAGTTTCGCCAGCACCAATTCGTTTGTTGAATCGGCTGTCGAGAACAATTTTTCAGGATATTACAACCGGTATCGCTTGCCCGCCTACAGCAATCATACGCACAGGATTCCTCTCGACCGCGGATACGCCAGAATTATGATTAGCGGCGACGGCGACACGGATTTGGATTTATACGTTTACGACGGCAGCGGTCTGGTTGCCAAATCCGATAGCTAC
This sequence comes from Pyrinomonadaceae bacterium, assembly GCA_036389695.1. Taxonomy (GTDB): domain Bacteria; phylum Acidobacteriota; class Blastocatellia; order Pyrinomonadales; family Pyrinomonadaceae; genus JALZHR01. The sequence continues at coordinate 12,533 of DASVWG010000409.1, read as the reverse complement.
GGCGACGACGAAGTGGTCAATTTAACCATCTACAACGGCGGATATTTTGTCGTCAAAGTCTTTAATCGGGGAAAAGTTTACAACGATTATGATCTGGTCGTTCAATAATGAAAATGAATTCGCAAACAACAAAATCGGAAAAGTTAAAGGTAAATCAATTTGCCGCTTTTAACTTTTCCGATTTTATTGTTTATAAACGCCCCTCTTTTTGGCTTTCGCCTTCCATAAAAAATCATTGCGCAATTGATAAATTAACATTATGATGTTTTGAAAAAAGCATACGGCAAGCCTCTGGCTGGCGCCAGTCATGCCGAAGGCATTTATTCCTAAACGACGCGCCGCCCGAAAAAAGAATCAGCGTCACCGGCAAAGCCGACGAAAAAGAACGACTGACGAAACGCCGCAAAACGGAAATGACAAAAGCGGCAAAGCAAAAATCGGCGCAGTAAAAAAATTATCCGGCACTCCCGTCCGGTCTGGCAGCAGCAGCAACGCGTTTTTCTCAAACTAAGGAGCGAATATTATGAAAAACGACGACGGAAACTCAAATCACAAACAAAATTTTTGTTCGGTAATCCTCCTGATATTGTTTATCAGCTTAAATGCTCAGGCGCAGCAGGGTTCGGATGAGCCTCCGTTTTTAGCGCCTAATGAAGCTCTGGAACGCGAGATTGCCGGCGGCGAAAGACATTTCTACAAGATAAATCTAAAACGCGGCGATTTGCTTCGCGTTGCCGTCGAACAGAAAGGCGTCGACGTTATGGTCGGCTTACTCAACGCCAAAAGGGAAGTGCTGCAAGCCGCCGATAAATACAAAAACGTACAAGAGACGGAGATTTTATACTACCTGGCTGACGCGGACGGGCAATACTTTGTCGGCATCGTCACGCGCGACAACAGTGCGGTAAAGGGAAAATATGTCGTCAGATATGGCAATTCTCTGACCGGCACGGAAGAAAAAAAGGTTATTGCGTGGGCTTTATATGCCGCCGGCGACGAGACGGCGAAGGAGAAAAATTACGAGCGGGCAATTTTCTTCTATGAAAAATCTCTGAGCCTCTGGCGCGAATTATCTCTTCTGCTCGAAGAAGGACATACGCATTCCGCACTGGCGGAAACTTTTAGCAGTTTAAAGCAATATGATAAAGCGCTGGAACACTCGAAACAGGCGTTGAATATCTTTCAAAAGCTGAATAAAAAAGATTCTGAAACCTACGCGCAGGTAAATATCGCCCGCCGGTATTGGTCATTAGAGCAGCCTGAAAAAATGCTCGAACATCTTCAGCAGGCGTTTAAATTACTGAACGAGATAAAGAATCCTAATCTTGAAAGCATTGCGGCGATTGTAGAGGGCGGCGCTTATGCTCTGAAAAATCAGTATGCGAGGGCTCTGCAAAGTTTTCAGAAGGCGCTCAGCATCAGCCGAGATGCAAAAAACAAGACTTTAGAAATATGGGCGCTGCAGGCAATCAGCAGCTCGATGACGGAATTAGGACAATATGAAAAATCGCTTCAGATGTTGGAAGAATCGCTAAAAATCGTTTCCGAACTGGAAGATAAGCAGGAAAAGCAGGACTGGCAGCTGGACGCATTTAAAAGGTTTTCTTCCTGTTATATGGAGCTTGGGCAATATGATAAAGGTCTCTATTACGGCGAGCAGGTATTGGAGATGGCTCGCAAAAATAAAGACGAAGACAGCGAGCATGATATCCTCACCACTATGGGAGTTGTTTATCTACGGCTCGGCAGCCTGCAAAAAGCTAAAGAATATCTGACTTTATCCGCAGAGCTCAGCGAAAAACTGAAAGATCCGCGCTCGATAGCGCTCGGCATCGCCAATCTCGGCGCGGTTTACTCTCGCCTGAAAGAATATGACAAATCGGTCGAGCTGTTCGAGAAATCTCTGCCGGTGATGCGCCAGCTCAAATGGTCCCGCGCCATCGTGATTTTCGGCTATTACTATGGAATGGTGCTGCGCGAGCAGGGCAAGATTGATAAAGCCATCGAGCTGCACAAGGAATCCGTCGAGCTTGCGCACACCGCTCAAACGCCGAAATATGAAGCGCGCGCGCTATGTGAACTCGGACTCGATTATCTGGCTCAGGGAAATTTTGAGCTGGCGCGGACACAGTTTTCGAAAGCGTTGTATATCGCCCGGCAGGTGAAATCCCGCGACGAGGAAGCGGCGGCGCTCGACGGTTTGATGCGCGTCTGGAACGGAAACGGGCAGTATAAGCTCGGAATTTTTTTCGGAAAACAAGCCGTTAATCTGCTGCAAACGACCCGCAACGAGATAATTAAAATAGATAAACAGATTCAGGCGAATTTCGTTAAGGACAACGAGCAGACGTATCGCAAGCTGGTCGAAATTCTGATAGCCGACGGGCGCATCGCCGAAGCCGAACAGGTGCTGGCGATGCTCAAAAAAGAAGAAGTTTTCACTTATCTCCGGCGCGACGACGGAGCCGCCAAAGATTTGCTGCAAACCGTTGCGCTGACCAGTAGAGAACAGGAAACATTACTGCAATACGAGGCGTTCGCCGATAAAATCACCGCTATCGGCAAAGAATTCAGCGAGCTTGAAGCCAAGCGGCTCGCTTCGGAAAACGGTTTGACCGCGAGCGATAAAGTCCGCTACGACGAATTGCAAGCCCAATTGGAAATTGCCAGAGCCGAGTTTGAAAAGTTTCTCGACAAGCTGAAAGTCGAATTCGGCAAAAATGATTTGCGCGTCGAAAGCGTTAATTCGGATTTGAAATCCACGCTTGAGCGCATCGAAGCGAAACGCACCGCCATCGTTTCAGTCATCGTTGGCGGCAGCCGCCTGAACATCATCGTGACGACCGCCAACACGCAAAGGGCACACACGATTAACGTTACCGAAAGAGAAGTCAACGAGCTGGTCGCTGAATTTCGCCAGGCGCTGATTAATCCGAAACTCGACCCGCGCCCTGCCGGACAGAAACTTTACAACATTCTGGTCAAACCGATTGAAGCGGATTTGAGCGGCATCCAAGCCGATACGATTCTGTGGAGCCTTGACGGAACGCTGCGCTATATCCCGACCGCCGCGATATGGGACAAGCAAAAAGGCTATCTCGCCGAACGGTTTGCCAACGCCTTTCTGACGCTGGCAAACCGCGAGGCGCTCGTTCAGCCCGTTTCCGACAAAAAAGGCTGGAAGGCGCTTGGCGTCGGCGTCTCCAAACCGACCGACGGCTTTACGGCTCTGGCTGCCGTGCCCGACGAACTGGACTGCATTATCACCGACGCCAACACGAAAACCGTTTCGCTCAAGCCGGTCTGTCAAAACGGAGTCATCGCGGGCAGAAAACTGCTGGACGAAAATTTTACGCTGACGGCGTTTAAGGATTCTATGGGCAGATTCCCGATTGTCCACATTGCCAGTCATTTCAGCCTGAATCCGGGCAATGAGAAAGATTCGTTCCTGCTGCTCGGCGGCGGCGAGCAAAAACGCTTTACAGTGGACAATTTGCGCGGCTTTTCCTTAACAAAGGTGGAATTGATAGTTTTATCCGCCTGCAACACGGCGACGCCGGGCGGGGAAAAAGCGAACGGAGTGGAAATTGAGGGCTTCGGCGCGGTCGCGCAAAGACAGGGCGCGAAAGCGGTAATGGCGACACTCTGGTCGGTAGCCGATGATTCGACGCGCGATTTAATGGTGAAGTTTTACGAACTCTACAACAAAAACAACATCACCAAAGCGGAAGCTCTCAAACAAGCGCAAACGACAATGATTTACGGCAGATACAAACCGGCGGAAGGAAATACGAAACGCGGCGCGCAGCTTGCCAGCTCAGCCGGCGGCGCAGGCAAAACGCTAACTTCCTTCGAGCCGGACGCCAAAGCGCCTTATTCACATCCGTTCTACTGGTCTCCGTTTGTTTTATACGGAAATTGGCGTTAGACGAATTTTAAGATTTTGAAATAATTACCGGCGCAGCCGACACCTGTGCGCAGGACTTCAATTCCGTCCGGTTATTTATTATTTCCCCGCGCTTTTTGGATAATCTCTGCGGCGAGCCTTTCGACAATCTCGTTTTCAGCGGCTTCGATCTTAAAACTACTGATTTCTTCTTCGTCAGCATTTACCAGCGAGGCGTTAACGGTCACTATGCCATTTGCAATCACATAACTTCCTCGCGGGCTTAAGCCTTTGGCTGATTTTGCCGCTCGCACGTAATTGATTGCCAATAATTCGCCCCGTTTGGACGTTTCGCTTAAACTGCTCAGATGCGCTTCCAATTTGTCGCTCAATCGAAAGGTATCCGTATTCCCATTTCCTTTACGGAAAATAGGCTGCAAAATTACCGGCACGGGTTGGGCGAGCGGCACGGCTTTTATTTCGGCGGCGTCAAAGCGCCCGATTGAAAAGCTCCGCGCCTGTTCATTTCCCAGAGACGATTTGAAAAAGCTCGGACTCTGAATGCCGCCGAAGCCTTTCGCCAAATCCTCGACTCTGTTTCCTACTACGGAAAACCATTTTTCAATGTCCAGAAACCGGTCTTTATCCAATCCCTGATTGAGCACCACCGCTTCAAGCAGGGCGTATGTGAGTAAACCCTGACGGAAATTGCTGGCTTCATAACTGGCGGCATCTGCTGCGCTGCCCATCAAAATATACAATCCTGTTCGCTCGTTCAGACGTTCGAGCGCGAGAATCTGCTGGGCGCCTTCATCGCGCGATTGCACCGAAGACAGAGTTAAATCGGTCTGCACTGATCCGGCAGCGCAGGTGTCTATAATTACCGCCTTTTTTCTTGCCGCAATCCCGCGCTTATTTCCGTTCAGCCATTCATGCAATTCCAGGCTGCTAACGGTCGTCGCTTCGCGCTCGGCTTTATTTGCCAGAACCTTATCATTCAAAGTCGTCGCCTCGCTCGTCGCATAGAGATAAACATCGGCGATACCGCTTTCTCTTTCCGCCTCCGGATTTTTTATTGCCTTTCCGTGCCCGGCGAAATAGACGACGACAATATCTTCGGGCTTGGCGAGAGCGGCGATTTCGGCAAAGACTTCTCTGAAATTCTTTTTCGTCGGTTCGAGGCGTTTGAAATTTTGTTTAAGGTCGGCGGAAGGGACAAACTGTGCCTGCGGTTTCTCGGTGCTGAGCAGGCGTATGGATATGCGGTCACACGCGGTTTTCGCTTCGATTTCTTTGCTGCAAAAAAGTTTGCGCGCGCCGAGCATTATCGTCTGCGCCATATCTTCGGCGTCTTTGGCGGCAAAGCGAAGTTTTAAACTGCTGTCCGCATAGTCGGAAACACCGGCTATAATCGCATAAAATTTTCCGTCGAAAAGCTTTGTTTCCGTCTGCGGTGAATTGACAATCTCGGCGCCGCGCAGATACACGGCGTTCTGCTTTTTTTCCAGGTAAAAATTTTTACCTTCGCTTTGGACGTCGCCCTCGCCGTTTGACGCGATAATTTGACCTTTATTTATACCGGCTTGGAGTATTTCGGGCGGAATCCTGACTGATAAGTTAACGACGGAATCATTTCTATTAATTTTGCCTTCGGTGACGTCGGAGTATAAATCGCTCCCGTTTATTTTAACTTCGACGCGCCCGATGCCGCCGCCGCGATTGGTCAGCTTTAAATCAATCGTATCGGCTTCCGGTTTTGCTTGCTCGATTGAGACGTCAGGATAAATCGTGACGGAAAATTCGCTGTTGGACGGTTTTAAGTCGTCGGCGAAAATGTCTTTTAACAGGTGCGGCTTATGATATTTTCTTTTTAACTGTTTGAGACTGATGACCTCGTAACCGAGCTCGGTCAAAACGACGAAATGCATCAGATTCTGGGCGTCCGCCGAAGCATCGAAACGGCTGTCCGGCGTGATTACAACCCAATCATTTAAGTCGAGGGAAATCAAAGATGCTTCCGGCTTATCGCCGCCGGTCTCTCGCCAAATCTTCACGGTCGCGTCCCAACTGCCGGTCGCGAAAAGATTTTTATTCTTTTTACCCGGTGAAAACGCCACCGCGGAGACTTCTTTGGTGTGACCGTCCAGAGATTTGCAATTCCCGCTCGCCAAATTCCATACCAGAACCGCGCCATCCTTACTGCCGCTCACCAGCGTTTTACCGTCCGCCGAAAATGAAATTGAATTAATTTTATCGGCGTGTCCCGTCAGAGATTTCCGTTGCTGCCCGGTTTTCACGTCCCACAGCCGGATTGTTTTGTCGCCGCTGCCGCTTGCCAGCGTTAAGCCGTCGGGCGAGAATACAACCGAAGAAACCTCATCCTCGTGACCTTCGAGCGAGCGGATTAATTCATTTTTTTCGACATCCCACAACTTGATTGTTTTATCTTCGCTGCCGCTCGCCAGTATTTTTCCGTCCTGCGAGAAAGCAACCGTTTTGACGCCTTTTTCGTGCCCGCTAAGCAATTTGTGGCTTCCGGTTTCCCAATCCCACAACCTGACGATATCATCTGCGCCGCCGCTTGCCAGCAGATTTTTTCTGACCGGCGAAAAGGCGACCGAATAAACCAGAGACGTGTGACCTTGCAGAGATTTAATCGGCTTTCCGGTGGCGGCGTCCCACAAAAGGATTGTGTGGTCTTCCAGATTATCGCTCGCCAGCACTCTGCCGTCGGCTGAAAAGGCGACCGTATTTATTGCTTTAACATTCGTTCTTTTCGCCTGGTATTCAAGCGCTCTGACCTGTTTTCCGGTTTCGAGGTTCCACAGTTTAATCTTGTTGTCGAAACTGACGCTCGCCAGCATTTTTTCATCCGGCGAAAAGGCGATTGATAAAATATGCTGGGCGCGACCTTCGATTGATTTGATGCGCTCTCCGGTTCGCGCGTTCCATAGCTTGATAGTTCTGTCGCCGCTGCCGCTCGCCAGCATTTCTCCGTCCGGTGAGAACGCCACTGCCCTGATATACTGCGCGTGACCGGTCAGAGATTTGATTTGAACGCCTTTCTGCACGTCCCATAATTGAACTGTTTTATCATCACCGCCAATCGCTAGCGTCTTTCCATCCGGCGAAAACGCGACCGAATAAACAAACGAGTTTTGTTTCTGGATTGATTTATTCTCCCAGGTTTCCGTATTCCACAAAAGAGTTCTGCCTTCGTTGTCGGCGCTCGCCAGCGTTTTCCCGTCGGGTGAGAACGCCACTGACCAGACCTCGCCCGCGTGCCCTTCGAGTGTTTTGATTGATGCGCCCGTCGCCGTATTCCACAGCTTGATTTTACTATCGGGGCTGCCGGTCGCCAGCATTTTCCCGTCGCGCGGAGAAAAAGCCACTGAGAAAACATAACTGGTATGACCGGTAAGTGTTTTGTATTCACCGTTTTTGAGATTCCAGAGCCGAGCCGTATTGTCGCCGCTGCCGCTCGCCAGCGTTTCGCCGTCGGGCGAAAAAGCTATCGAAAAAATTTGTTTGGTATGACCTTCGAGCGATTTGATTTGCCTTCCGGTCTGCACGTCCCACAACCGGATTGAAGCGTCAAACCCGCCGCTTGCCAGCGTTTTCCCGTCAGGCGAAAAGGCGAGTGCTAAAATATAATTCGTATGACCTTCGAGCGATTTGATTTGCCAGCCGGTTTCGACGTTCCACAATCTGACGGTATTATCGCCGCCGCCGCTCGCCATCATCTTTCCGTCTCTGGAAAATGCCACCGTATTAACCAGAGAAGTGTGACCGGTTTGAATAACGAGCCCCGGCTTATAGCGCTTTTCGGCGACTGCCTGTCCGAAGCATCGCCGCTGACCGAAGAAAAACAACAGGACAAGACCGGCAATGATTAAAACCGAAAAAATATAAATCGACCTTAACTTTAGTTTGCGCCCGTTCTTCGATGCTTTTTTCATGTTTCCCCCGAACTCCGCGGATTTGTTTTTCGCTTACTATTTGACTTTGGTGGCGGTGAAAGAAATTTTCGGAAGCCCCGCAGCCGTTAAAGTGCCGCTCATTTTTTCGCCCTCGACTGTCCCGTCTAATTTTAGTTCCACTATCTGCTTTTGAACTTCGACTTTGGCGATTGCCTTAATAATATTGCCGCTCACTTTTACTTCACGGATTGTCCCGTTGCCGATGTGCGACGAAAAAGTTCCGCTGACGATTTCACCGTCTTGTTTTAGCTCCAGCAAAACGGGAATGTATTGACCCTGCGTCTCGGCAATCATATTCCATTTGCCCGTTACATTAATAACCGTTGCGGCGTTTGCCTCCTCTCGAATTATCTCCGTTACAACGAAAAATAAAGAATCGTCTTTTAAGGCGAAAAAGCCTATTAACCGGCGCGGCTTAGGCTCTGTTCTGACTAATGAAAACAAGGCAGGAGCGGCACCTTTTTCCTCAGATGGCTCATATTTCCAGCCAGCCGTCTGCAAATTGCTCTCGACTTTTTTCGTTATTTGTTCGGATTTGGATTTGTTGTTGCCGGAAAGCGACCACGATATTACCTCCAAAGCGCCCTGTCGGAAATTTGCTTTCTGGTCGACGGCTTGAAACATGTTTTTGATTATTGTGGCAAAGTTCGCCAGAGATTTTTTGATTTCATCGGGCAGGCTTGATTCTTTGATTTTCATTGCGCCCGGCGGTAAATCAGCGCCCGTTAATACCGATTTACTTATCGGTTCGGGCGCTGATTTGTTTTGCGCTAAATTGTTGATACTCAAAGCTAAAACGGTGACAACTGCTAACCCTAAAATCGTAAGCCTGTTCTTCATACACTTTATTCCTCGCAACCTGATTTTTCTTTATTTAAATCACGTTTCCTGCGGCTCAGTGGAAGATTATTGCCCCGTATTTATTCTAAATGCAGAAATTTAACTGCCGAGCTGAGTTCAGACAGTTTCAATTCGTGCGGCAGATTAACTGTTCCCCCAATAATGATACTTATCCGGCTTTGGTGTCAATGAATTTATCGGCGCAAAAGGCATTTCGGGCTGCGGATTCTGAAAAATTTGATTGATTTGCCGTAAATTCCGGTCCGGAGCAAATTCTTTCATTCTCATATTAGCCAGAAAATACGACCACGCCAGACGCGACCAGAATCTGCCCGCCGCGCCGACAAACCAGGCGAGCAGGAATCCGAGTCCGGCAATCCAAAAGGTTGCGCCGCCGAGCGCCGAAGCGACGATGTGCATCCCAACCAGCATAGCGGCAATCAGTGTGCGCGAAACGACGTAATCGCCCAGATTTCGCCAGACGAATCTGATGTGAGCGAAAATGTTCAGCGTCGAGAAAAACGAGCCGGTTTCCTGACAGCGCAAAGCCATCGCCGGAACGAAGAAAAATACTGCCGGAAGCGCAATCGAGCCGAGAAAAACGGCGATGCCCGAAACTGCTAATTGAATAAAAGGAAAGATAATATAGCTTAAAGCATAAGAAATTCCGTGTTTCTCAATAACATTATCGGTTGACGAAGACGCAATAAAATTCGCAATCATTCCGAGCAGAAAGGGAATGCCGAGAAACCAGCTAACGACGCTGATAATTATCGAGGGAATATAGAAGAGATTGACGGCGAGCCAGAGCTGGAAGCCTCTGCCGAGCATTTTGTTCATATTCGACCATTCAGGCAGCGCTAGTGTGTTTCCGGTTCTGAGGTTTTCAATCACCTGTATCTGATAGCCGTTGCTGATGGCTTCGGCAACCGGAATTGACGTCAGCAAAGAGCCGACCAACACTTTGCCAAACCAGTTTCTGTCTTCAAATATATAAGTAAAACCTTTTATCCAATTCATTTTATTTTCCCCTGTTTTTTAGGAAATTCGATTATGTCCCTGCTTTAAAGTGCGGCTTTCCGAAAAACGTTACAAAGATAATTCAGGAAATAATTAAATTTTTCACGTTTCTTCTTTTGAAAAAATTGCCGCGCCGTCGCCTGCTGCCGTCGTCCGGTCAAAGACTTTAATCATCACCGAATTTGCACCGCTATGCTGATTAAGACCGTGACGCTAAAGATAAACCATAAAATTGCCAGAATTGTTTTCATTTTCCTTCTTCTCCTGATTAATCAAATTTCAGTTTTCGCGGCGTTAATCTGCTACTGGTAAGTGCGGCTGGACGGAAAATGGTTACAGGCTGTTGCTTTGAACATAAAGTTGGATTTAACGGAAGCCTCACGCGGCACATTTCGCTTGTGCTTAGGTAGAAGAAAATTTTACGGAAAACGTTTATTGTTTGAGGTTGTAACCATTCACACACTTTCGGCACTCATCAGTAAGAGAAAAACGAAGATGAAATTCTCGACGAGAAGAAATTTAAGGAGCGACCGAAAAAATGGAAAACATCAATAAAAAATCAAGCAGATGCGGCGTCATCATTAGAACGACAGTTATCATGCTCTTGACAGTATTTTTTATAACGCTCATTATCGGAGGATTTTTCAGCGTCAATCGGAATTTGCCGCTGGCGACTTCAGCCAGTGTTATATTCAGTGAAAACGCTTTACAAGGTATTAGTGAGCCGAACACCGTTTCAGACGAACAAAATAACATCGAAGTCTATCGAGCCGTTTCGCCCGGCGTGGTTTTGATTTCCACGGGCAGCGAACAGGGCGATTTCTATAGTGAGAGAAATGAAGAGACCAGAGCCGGTTCGGGAGTGGTGGTTGATACTAAAGGGCATATATTGACGAATGAACACGTCGTGCGCAGCGCGCGAACCTTGAGTGTTAATCTCGGCGGAGACAGGGTTTTTCCGGCAAAGCTGATTGGCTCAGACCCGGACACCGACTTGGCGGTAATAAAAATTGACGCGCCTGTCGAACAGCTGACGGTGATTCCGGTTGGCGATTCGGACGCGCTGACCGTCGGGCAGAAGGTTTTGGCAATCGGCAATCCATTCGGTCTGGACAGAACTTTAACGACCGGCGTCATTTCCGGCTTGCAGCGTCCTATCAGAGCGCGCAACGGTCGCCCGATTGAAGGTGCTATTCAAACCGACGCCTCGATAAATCCGGGCAATTCCGGCGGACCGCTGCTGGATAAATACGGCAGAATGATTGGCGTAAATTCGCAAATCCTGTCTCCGTCAGGCACGTCAAACGGTATCGGCTTTGCGATTCCGGTCAGCATTGTCAAACGAGTTGTGCCGCAGTTAATTCAATCGGGCAAAGTCAATCGCCCGCGTCTCGGAGTAGGCACGAAAAGTGTTGCGGAACTCCGACAGCAGGGCGTGGGCTTTCCGCTCGAAAACGGTTTGCTGGTTATCACGATTGCGCCCGGCAGCGCGGCGGAAAGAGCTGGCTTACGCCCTACGACACAAAATTATGACGGACGCATCAATATGGGCGACATTATCACGGCACTTGATGGACGCGCGCTCAAGAGTGTTGACGAGCTTTACAGAGCCATTGACGGGCGGCAAATCGGCGACTCGATTCAGTTGGAAGTTTGGCGGGATGGACGGCAGAAAACGCTCGAAGTAAAATTAGAAACTGAATCGAACACGAAAATCGAAGCCAGCGGCAACTCACAAAAACCGTCAATGAAACAACCACGCAAACAACCCGGTTTTTAGATTAAATTTGCCGTCAATTTCGGAAATTTTCGTGATGCATCAATATAATTTTCGGCTCTATAGTAGTTACGCTAATGATAAAGGAAACTTTCTTAGTAAAGAAAGAAGGACACGCAAGGGAGTCTGCGAAAATTTGTGGATTGATGGTGCGGAATTTGTCAGAACGCGTCCCGAATCACTTTCTCAAACAGAACTCAAACTGTGGCGATTCATCGGCGCAAAAATCGGTTTAGATGATGAAATCGCCAACGAGTTCTTAGGAGCGGAAGTCACAACTATCGATTCGGTAGATTCGCTATCCGCTCTGCAAATCGGAAGAATCGCTATTGTGTCTTTGCAAGTAGAGGCGGCACGAACCGCAGCCGAGTTGATTCAACAGCGAACTCCAGTTGAAGTCATTATCGTAAGCGAAACCCACAACAACTCAGCGGTTGAAAACGCGAAAAATTCAGATATTATTTTGTTCGTATAGGCGAGTAATACACATGCTGTTTACCGCGCGTTTGATAATTCACGTGAAAAATTAGCCTGCGTTCAGGGGAAAGGCGCTTCAAGCATAGTCATTTCTCTTGAGAAATGGGCAATCAAAAATTGAAAAGTGAGACGGTACATAATTTTGTCTAAATGCATTATTCCGCAGATGCAAGTTACTGTCAGATTTGAACGTGTGCGCTGCCTGCGTTTATCGTTCATCGAAACGAATTGATAGCTTCAATCTTTCTCCATTAATCTAATGTTCGGGGATTAGAACACGCGATTAATTGACAAGCAAGCTCTAATCGTCAATTTTTGAAACTAAGTGCGCTTTAATTCTTAAAAGACTTTCGAATAAATCAAAACCTTAAGGGAGATATGCTGCCTTAGCTATCCGCCCGAAAATTTTTAAAAAGAACGAAACAGAATTTGAATGCCGCTCCCTTCTTCGAGCACACAATAACCGACGACTTCCCCGTAATATTTAAAATCATCTAACAGAAACGGAAAACCGTCTTTGACCGAAGAATCATTCAAATAAAAATTCCTGTCA
>DASVWG010000408.1:0-3922 GCA_036389695.1 Pyrinomonadaceae bacterium | reverse complement strand
GACCAGAGATTTTTCGCGCCCGCCGACTTTTTCGCGCATTTCCTCGGTCGTGTCCAGAATGCGCGACGCGTATTCGAGCGCGACTTTTCCGGCGTCGGTCAAAATCACGCCGCGTTTGGCGCGGATAAAAAGCGGCACGCGCAATTCGGCTTCGAGCGCCTTGATTTGATGACTGATGGCGGACTGCGTCAGATGCAGGCGCTCGGACGCGCGCGTAAAATTCAAGGTTTCCGCCACGACGCGGAAAGTTCTAAGCTGCCAAAGCTCCATTATTCGTTCGAGACCTCGCCAGACATTAATTTGATTCATAGCCTTAATGAAAAATTAGAGTTGGCATTTATGTTTAAAACCCAACTATACTTTTTCCCGGACGCATCAAACTTGTGTCTTGCTTAATGAGCTTTCTAAAAGCCGACTTTGAAATCTTTCTATGCTCTCAGGGAGATTTCGGGCGGCTTTTGGAAAGCATTTTTTCGGAGGTGTCCTCATATGTTTTACGGAGGTTTATTTTATATGATTTTTTACACGCTCGATTATGTTATCGAGAAAACTTTAAAACAGAATCTGACCGCAGAGCAAATCTTTCTGAAGAAATTTACCGGCAGCAGGCTTTCCGGCGATGAAGCGCGCCGCCTGTTTGAAAAAATCGAAGACCACAAATGGTATGTCAGCGAAAGGCTCGGCAGAGACGTCGGCTTAAAGGTCGCGGCAATCGATTATCTGGAAAACATCGACGAAGGCGGCGGCGATTCGACCGGAAAGCCGCGTCGCGATTTCAATCTGAAGGTTTACGAGAATTTGTCGCTGACCGCATAAAATTTAATTTAATTTTAAAAAGCCGCAGCTCATTACGCGAATGACTGCGGCTTTCAGCTTGAAAGTTTTTTTTGCAGACGACCTTTCTCAACGCGCGTTTAATTGCTAGAATGTTTACATAACAAGGAGGATTTTTCACAAAATGGCGCTTGTGATGTATGTAAAGCCGGATTGCCCGTATTGCCAGAAAGCCCGCGATTATTATAATGAAAACGGCATCGAGTTTGTCGAATACGACGCGCAGAACGACCGCGCGCGGCAAGAGGAAATGCTCGAATATTCGGGCGGCGATTTGGTCGTGCCGTGTATCGTCAAGGACGGCGAATACGTTCAATCGGGCTGGGGCAATCCGCTGCGCGGCTGAACGGTTTCGCCTGGCTAACCGGCAGTTTGCCGACGAATAAAAAATTTTGAGAACGAAAACCACAGGTAAAAACAGCTAAGCGCGGGATTTTTGAATTTCTCCGGCGTTTAGCTGTCATTATTTGTGGTTTCATTTTTGTTTCGGTGTTAAAATCACTTTCTTAACAACAGTTTAGTTTTTTGATTTGCCATTTTAGAAATTTTTCATAAACTTAATGCTTACGGTCAACCAAAATCGCAAATCGTAAATCTAATGAAAACCAAATGATTGGCTCGACCATTCACCAATACAAAATCCTGGAAAAACTTGGCGCCGGCGGACAGGGCACCGTCTATAAAGCGCAGGATACTAAACTTGACCGCACGGTCGTCATCAAAGTTCTCCCGCCGGAATTGACTTCGCGCACCGCTAATTTCAAACGCTTTGAGCGCGAAGCCCAGCTTTGCTCGCAGCTCGACCATCCGAATATCTGCACGATTTTCGACTTCAGCGAACAACACGGCATTTATTACATCGCGATGCAGTATATCGAAGGCAGAAACGTGCGCCAACTGGTCGCCGGTCGCCCGCTCGAAATCAAAAGCGCGCTGGGCATCGCGATTCAGGTTTGCGACGGGCTTGCCTACACGCATTCGCGCGGCATCATTCATCGCGACATAAAGGCGGGAAACGTGATGGTGACGGAAACCGGACAAGCGAAAATTCTGGATTTCGGGCTCGCCAAGCTGATTTACGACGAAAACGAAATGGCGAAGGGCGTCGATAAAACCGAGATTACGGAAGTCGGAATCCCTTACGGCACGGCGACTTACGCCGCGCCCGAACAGGCGAAAGGCGAGCGCGCCGACCACCGCGCCGATATTTTCTCGACCGGCGTGCTGCTTTACGAGATGCTGACCGGAATCTGGGCTTTTCAAGGCAAAACGGTCATCGACGTGCGTCACGAAGTTCTCTACGGCACGCCGAAACCGCTCGCCGAGATGCGTCCCGAGCCGTTTCCGCCGCAATTGCAGTTGATTATCAACAAAGCGCTGGCGAAAAATCCGAAAGACCGCTATCAGAAAATCATTGATATGCGCGATGATTTGCGCAACGTGATGCTGGAAATTTCGGGCGTTCCGATGTTTCAGGGCGACACTTACGTGCCGCGTCATCTCGGCGGCAACAACGCGATTAAACGCGCGTGGAGCTGGATTACCGGAAAAAGCGTGGATTCGCCTTCGCAGAGAACGCCTTCGGTTTCCTACCAGCCGAACAATTCGACCGAGACGCCTTCAATGACGGCAACCGGCACGGAAAAGAAAAGCGTCGCCATTCTGCCGTTTAAAAATTTAAGCGGCGACGCGGCGTCGCAGTTTTACGAATTTTCGCTGGCTGATGCCGTGATTACCGAGCTGGCGCAGCTGAAATCGCTGATTGTGCGCCCGTCCTCGGTGATTGCCAAATACCAGGGCACGGACGTCGACCCGCGCGAAGCCGGACGCGATTTGCGCGTGCACGCCGTTTTGTCGGCGGGCTTTATGCGTTCGGGAAACAAGATGCGCGTGACGGCGCAGCTTTTGGACGTTCTGACGGGCGATATTCTCTGGAGCGACCGCGTCGATGCCGAAAGCGACGATATTCTCGCGCTTCAGGATATGATCGGGCATCGCATTCTCGAAGGCTTGGAGCTTGAGCTTTCGCCGAAAGAACTCGCGCGGCTCGGTCGCCGCCCGACGGAAAACGCCGAAGCGTACGAAGAATTCTTACGCGGGCGCGACAATTTCGGACGCTTTATTTTCCGCACGGTTTCGATGGAAGACTGCGAAGCGGCAATCGCCAATTTCCGCCGCGCCATCGAGCTCGACCCGCATTTCGCGCTTGCCTACAGCGGTCTCGGCGCGTGTTACGCCAATCGCGTTTTCAAGGGAATGGGCAATGCCGAAGATTACACCTACGCCGAATCCGCTTTCAGCAAGGCGTTTATGTATGACCCGAACGTGACGGAAGCGCGCGTGTTGATGGTTCTGATTTACCTGTCGCGCGGCGAAAAGAAAAAAGCGCGCGCCGAAATCAATCTTTTGAAAGAGCAGTTTCCCAACGACGCGCCGCTTTATTTCGTCAAAGGCACGATGCACCGGCTCGACGGCGAATACGAGGAAGCTTTAAAAAGCTGGGATAAGCTGACGCGGCTCGACCCGGCGGCGCGCGTCGTCGCCAGCTATAACAAGGCGCGAATTTACATCTATCTCAAGCAGTATGACAAGGCGCTGAAAGAAATCGACGAAGGCGCGAAAGTCGAGCCGAATCATCCGCTGCTCAGAATTTTCCGCGCCTGCGCGCTCTTTTACGGCGGCAATGTCGAAGAAGGCGTCCGGCTGCTCGGAGAGGTTCTCGAAGACAACCCGCAGATGGAAGGCATCCGCTCGCTGTATGCGATGTTTCTGGCGAAACAGGGACGCATTGACGAAGCACGCGCCCAGCTGACCGAAGAAGCGCGCGGCTTGGCAAAAGCCGACCACGATATGGCTTTCTGGATGGCTTCAGCTTATTCCCAACTCGGCGAAATCGACGAGGCTTTCAAATGGCTGGAACGCGCCATCAAGCTCGGCAACGAAAATCGCCCGTGGTTTGAAGCCGACGAAATGCTCGCCCCGATGCGCGAAGACGCGCGCTTCGTCGAATTAATGAACAAAATTGAACACTAAGTCAGAACCGCCTGCGGTAGCGGGCGGTTTAACTCATCCAACTCAAAATTTAAAA
>DASVWG010000407.1:0-23687 GCA_036389695.1 Pyrinomonadaceae bacterium | reverse complement strand
ACATCAAGTACATCGGCGTTCCGATGACCGAGCTTTGCAACAATGCTTTCACCGACGCGCGGCAGCGGCAGCTGTTCAAAAATATCGTCTACGTCGGCGCTTTATCGGCGTTTTTCGACATCGAATTTAACGTGTTGGAACAGCTTCTGGGCGAGCAGTTTAAAGGAAAGGAAAAACTTATCGAGCCGAACGTCAAAGCGTTGAAAATGGGCGTCGAATATGTGCGGGAACATTTCGAATGTCCGCTCGACATTCGCGTGGAAAGACGCAATCTGGTCGGCGATTCGATTATGCTGAGCGGAAATACCGCCTGCGCGCTCGGCGCGATTTACGCCGGAGCGACCGTCGCCGCCTGGTATCCGATTACGCCTTCGACTTCGGTCGTCGACGCTTTCGGGAAATACGCCAACAAGCTTCGCATCGACAAGGAAACCGGCAGAAAAAATTTCGCCATCGTGCAGGCGGAAGACGAGCTTTCGGCGATTGGCATGGTCATCGGCGCGAACTGGAACGGCGCGCGCTCGTTTACGGCGACGAGCGGTCCGGGCGTTTCCCTGATGAACGAATTTCTCGGCTTGGCGTATTTTGCCGAAATTCCGACGGTTTTAATCGACGTCCAGCGCGCGGGACCTTCGACCGGAATGCCGACGCGCACGCAGCAATCCGACGTTCTCGAAGCCGCCTACGCTTCGCACGGCGACACGAAACACGTTCTGCTTTTTCCCGCTTCGCCGAAAGAATGTTTTGAGTTTACGGCGGAATCGTTCAATCTCGCCGAAAAACTGCAAACGCCCGTCATCGTGATTACCGACCTCGACCTCGGCATGAACGACCACGTTTCGCGCCCGCTGGAATGGGACGACCGGCGCGAATACGAGCGCGGAAAAGTTTTAGACGCCGCGACGCTCGATAAAATCGAAAAATACGGTCGTTATCTGGACGTTGACGGCGACGGCATTCCCTTTCGAACCATTCCGGGAACGCACGAATCGAAAGGCGCATATGTTACGCGCGGCACTTCGCGCGACGAATACGCCGTCTACACCGAAGACGGCGACGCATACCGGCGCAATATGGACAGGCTCGTCCAGAAATGGAATACCGCCAAAGAATTGGTTCCCGCGCCGCAGTTTTATCAGGAAAAAAATTCTTCGCCGTTCGGCGTTTTGTTTTTCGGCACTTCGACTTATGCGGCGGAAGAAGCCATCGAATTATTAAAGCAGGAACAAATTTCGCTCGACGCGATGCGCGTCAAAGCGTTTCCCTTCGGCAAGGAATTTGTAGATTTTACAAGCGCGCACGAAAAAATTTTCGTCATCGAACAAAATCGCGACGCGCAGTTTAGAAGCCTGATGATGATTGAGTTAGGAGTGAATCCCGAAAAACTCGTTTCGGTGCTGAATTATGACGGCACGCCGATAACCGCCGATAATATTTTGAAACAAATTAAGGCGAATTTGCCTGCGGCGGCATCTTCGCCGGTTATGATAGATTTAAGAAATTAAACCGATGAAAAAACCAAGTTTTAAATTTGCTGCCGGGTTTTTGGCTCTCGTTATCGGTCTGGCTGTTGTTTGGGCAAGCGGTATTTATCGAGTCTTGTTTCCCGCAACGGCAAATTTAACTGCGCCGGCGGCGGAAACATCCGCGCCGCAACAAACAATCAGAGGACAATCCGGGAAAATTCTAATTCATTCTAAAGGGTTTGAATATGGAAAAGAATGGATTGCCGATTTTGAAATTATTAACGAGACACGGCAGCCAATCTTTTACGTCGGAAGCCGGAATAAGAATAAATTTGACTACTGCACTTTAGCCGTGAAGCGCCAGGAACAATTAAAAAATTTATCTTTCAATGAGTTAAAAAATTTATCTTTCAAGATAAGAGATGTTTGTTACTACGGAACATTTTTAACTTTGCAGACGCTCGAACCCGGCGAAAGTATGGCTCTGGCTGTTGAAGAACACGAAGTCCGCAGCTTGCTTCATATAAACGACGCAAAATCGGACACAAAAGCGCAAATTGGTTTTGAGTTTTTTGTCGGCGAGGAAAAGCGCAGAGAAATCCTGTGGAGTGAAGAGATAACTTTTCCATATGACGAATATCGTTAACGAATCCGGTTTCGCCATTATATTTATTTCTGTTTGATTGCTTAATTAAAATTATATGTCATTCGTCCGTTCAAAATTTCGCCATCCGAAGCTGCCCAAAAATGATTTGGGTTACACGGTAGATTATTACGAAGGCTCGCTGTCGACGCTGTGCGCTGGCTGCGGGCACGATTCGATAAGCGCGGCGGTGGCGCAGGCTTGTTTTGAGCTGAATATCGAGCCGCACAAGGTGGCGAAGCTTTCCGGCATCGGTTGTTCGTCGAAAACTCCGGCTTATTTTTTGAATAATTCGCACGGGTTTAATTCGGTTCACGGGCGGATGCCTTCGATTGCGACGGGCGCTAACTTAGCGAACCGCGATTTGATTTATCTCGGCGTTTCGGGCGACGGCGATACGGCTTCGATTGGGATGGGACAGTTTGTGCACGTCATCCGGCGCAATCTGAAAATGGTTTATCTGGTGATGAACAACGGCTGTTACGGGCTGACCAAAGGGCAGGATTCGGCGACCGCCGACAGCGGCTCGAAAAATAAATCGGGCGCGGTTAATTTGTTTGAAGCGATTGATTTGGCGAGTCTGGCGATTGAGCTCGGCGCAACCTTTGTCGCGCAAAGCTTTTCGGGCGATAAAGAACAATTGATACCGCTGCTGAAAGCCGCTCTGAATCATCAGGGCTTTGCTTTTATAAACGTCATTTCGCCGTGCGTGACTTTTAACAACAACGCCGGCTCGACCAAATCCTACGACTACGTGCGCGAGCATATGGAAGCGACGGCGATGTTTGATTTCGTTCCGCTGATGCGCGAGATTCGGGCGGATTATGAAGAAGGCAGCGTCGAAAGCCTGAAAATGCACGACGGCTCCCTCATTCGCCTGCACAAACTGGCGAAAGACTGGAATCCGCTCGACAGAGTCTCGGCGATAAACGCCGTTCAGAACGCGAAGGCGAAAAACGAAATCCTCACCGGCTTGCTGTATCTGAACTCCGACAGTCAAGACCTGCACGAAATTCTCCAGACCAGCGAAAAACCTTTAAATACTCTGACCAAATCAGAGCTTTGCCCCGGCGCGGAAGCGCTCGCGGAAATCAACGACGGTTTCCGGTAGATGGTATGAAAAAAAGAAGAAATAAAAGAATTGCTCGAATTAAACAATCAAATACGTCAGGTAAATCAATTCAGGAAAAGACTCCGAAAAAGCAATCTTACTTCTCGAAATATTTCCTTTTTTATTATCCGGAAGAATCATCTTTAAAACGGAATCTTTTATTCTCGTTCAATTCCGTATCAATATGGCTACTTACTGCTTACACCATTAGCAGGTTTGCATTTGATTTCCCTGATTTGAAAAATATCCCTAAGCCTATTTTATGGATTGCCGGAACAGGTTTTTGTTCGGCTGCCGGGCTAACTTTAAGCGTCGGTATTCAAAGTCTCAGTCGCCGGTATTTTTTAGATATTTATTATAGAAAAGCCCTGTTTTTAATATTTACATTCGCCCGAATAATTAGTTTTAGCTCTATTACTTTAATACTTATTTACAGTATAGGAATTACAGACTTATTTACATCTCTACTGAATAAGCTGTCAATTTTAAGCGAAAATCTGATTAATCTTATTACTAACTCAATTAGCATTATTGTTTCTATTGTTACAGGAATAGTCAGTAATGGAATTTACGCTTTTATTAAAGAGAAGTGGGATAAGTATAAAAAGCGCAGAAAAAATTTAAAATAGACTTTGGTTGAGTATCTGTATTTTCCACCGGAAAACTTAATTGCTACAATCATCCTGATTCCAAGCTTTGAAAAAATATTATGTCCAAAAAATTATTTCTAAATGTTTTTGTCTATATACTGACTTTCGCTTCGATTGTTTCCGCGCAGATGGCGGCGCGTCCGACCGGGTCGGGCGGCGTTTTGATGCCGGAGCAGGCGGCTTATGACGTGAAGTCTTACGATTTGAATTTGCGCGTTAACGTCGAGGAGAAATCCATCAATGGCGTTTTGATCGTCAAGGCGCAAATCGTGAAGCCGATTGATAAATTCGTGCTCGACCTCGATACGCCTTACACGGTCGAATCGGTTTCGCTCGTCAACGGAAAGAAACTGGAAACGCTGAACTTCAAGCGCACGGACACGAAAATCTGGATTGATTTGCAGAAACAGCAGAAAGCCGGAAAAACCATAGAAGTGCACATCGTTTATAACGGCAAGCCGCGCGTCGCGCCGAATCCGCCGTGGGTCGGCGGTTTTGTCTGGAGCAAGACGGCAGACGGGCAGCCGTGGTTTGCGACCGCCGTGCAGAACGACGGCGCGGATTTGTGGTTTCCGGTGAAAGACCATCCTTCGGACGAGCCTGAAACCGTTTCGACGCATTTCACCGTTCCCGGAAATTTAATCGCCGCTTCGAACGGCAGGCTGCAGTCGGTCGTGAAAAACGCCGACGGGACGCAGACTTTTAACTGGTTTGTCGCCAATCCGATTAATAATTACGACATCGCGCTGAACGTCGCGCCGTATAAATTGATTGAGGACAAAGTCCAGTCAATCGGCGGCGAGATGATTCCGGTTAATTTTTACGTTTTGCCCGAACATTTCGACAAAGGTCAATCGCTGGTCGATATGACCAAAAAATTCGTCAAATTTTACGAGGAATATCTTGGTCCTTACCCGTTTCGCAACGAAAAAATCGGCATCGCCGAGACGCCTTTTGCGGCGATGGAGCACCAGACGATTACGGCTTACGGTATGGGATTCCGGTATGACCAGAACGGTTTTGACTGGACGCATTTTCACGAATTCGGGCACGAATGGTGGGGCAACCTGGTGACGGCGAGCGACTGGCGCGATTTCTGGATTCACGAAGGCTTCCAGTCGTTTTTCGACGCGTATTACGTAGAGAAAATGTGGGGCAGAGAGAGATTTATCAAAAGCCTGCCCTCGCGCATCAGGAGCTTGCGAAACGTCAAACCGGTCGCGCCGCGCGAGCCGCGCACGACGACCGAGATGTATTTTCTGCCGCCCGATTACACCCGCGCCGACAACGATATTTACGGCAAAGGCGCTCTGGTTTTAAACACTCTGCGTTTTTATTTGGGCGACGAAGCGTTTTTCCGCTCGATGCGGCGCATGGCTTATCCCGACCCGAAAATGGAGAAAGTAACCAACGGCAAACAGACGCGGCTGGTGACGACCGACGATTATCTGCGCATCGCGGAAAAGGAATCGGGCAGGAAGCTGGATTGGTTTTTCGAATTGTATGTGCGCCAGCCCGCGCTGCCGAAACTGATTGCCGAGAAAAACGGCAATCAACTGAATTTGCGCTGGGAAACGCCGAACAATCTGCCGTTTCCGATGCCGGTCGAAGTAAAAATCGGCAGCGAAACGAAACGCGTCGAAATGCCGAACGGCGCGGCAAGCGTGGCGCTTCCGGCAGACGCGCAATATACGATTGACCCGAACGGCTGGCTTTTGAAAGAGTTGTAATATTTTAAATTTAAATTTATCCGGACTGGCAGTAAAATCTGAACTCTTTATTTCCTTTCAGATTTGCCAGTCTTTTTTTTATCGCGGGCGTGTTTTTATCTTTCGGAAAGGCTTTGATAAAGGCGCGAAATTCTTTTTCGACGCTCGCGCGACTGCTGCAGGCGCAGGTCTCGGTGGTCAATTCTTCGATAATTTTATTTATTTCCTCATTAACTTCGCCGGCGTATTCATTCGGATAAGTTTTCTTAAACCGCAGAGCTTTTCCGTAAAGCCCGGTCATCGCGCCGTTTCCGTAAATCGTGCAGCCGGTCACGTCGGTCTGCATCTCGATATATGCCGGAAATACGCTGCCCGGTTTGATTTGGCGCATCAAGGCGAAAAACGCCGCATCGACTTTTGTGCCGCGCGTGGCGGAAAGCCGCGCGAAAAAGTCCAAATCCGGCTCGATAACAAGGATTTCCTCGCGATTAACCACAAATCCCTGCATTTTCTTTTTGAACAAAGCGTATTCGGCATCGCTCAAATCTTCTATCTGAGAAATATCTCCGGCGACGGCTTTTCCCATTCGCATCACGTCGGCGACCGACGCGCGCGATTTCTGCGCCCGGTATTTCCTGAGCGCGAGCGCGTATTCGTCGGCAAGCTTTAAAATGGATTTGTTCTGCGCATAAACATTTACGGGCGCGACAATTACGCCAAACGCTATGAATAAACCGAGCGCGATTTTCAGATTCATACAAACCTCCGGCGAGATTATACTTTAATAACTGATAGTTGATAACTGATAACTGATAGTTAGTAATTCAGAATTAAAAACTGAAAGCTAACAGCTTTTTTCAGTTATCAGTTATCAACTATCAGTTATCAACTATCAGTTATCAGTTATCAACTATCAGTTATCACGAAAGTTCCAAATCGCCCGTTCCAATCGGTCGAGCGTCAAATTAATCGCTTCGGGCTTCAGACGCAGCGCGTATTTTCGTAAATCGCTGCATTCATACAAAATCGTCAAAAGCATCAGACGGCGGCGCAAGCTGGCGTCAAGCTCGTTTTCCGCGTAGCCGTAAGCGCGAAAAAATTCTTTCTGCAATTCGCCTTGTCCTTGAATCATCAAAACGCCGAGGGCGACAAAATCATATTCGTAAAAGCCTTTCAAAGAATCGGCAAAATCGAACAAGCCGGAAATCCGCCATTTCCCTTTCGTTTCAACGAGGCGCAGATTGCCGAAATGGACGTCGCCGTGCAGAAAAACATTTTCCGCATTTTTTGGCAAAAGCGGCAGGCTTTCCGCTAAATAATCCGGCAGCCGCGCAAGCCATTCCGGATTTGCGCCGCCCGCTTTTTGTCTTTCGACGACGGTCGCGGTCTGCTGCCCGATAAAGTTTTCCCAATCGAAATTTATCGCCCGCGCGTCGTGCGAATGCAGTTCTTTTAATCCGATAGATAACTGCGAAACTACTTCGATTTGTTTTCGCGTTTCCAATCCGAGCCAGATTTCTCTCGTCATCGAAACGCCTTCCAAACGACTTAAAACGAGATATTTAAAATTTTCGATTTCGCCTTCAAACAAAATTTCCGGCAAAATCAGGCTCGTTTTATTTCGAGCGAATTCAAGCCCGGATTTTTCGCGCCGGAATCCGCCGCGAAAAGGCGTGTAAATTTTGATGACGAAAGCCTCATCGACAAAAAAAACGATGTGTTCGCTGCCGCTTGAACGCCGCAGATTCCGCAAAGACAGATTGTGGCGGCGGCAAATCGTTTCGGCAAACCGGCGCCAAAATCCGGCGTCGAAATGGCGCTTGAAATCTTCGGCGGTTGCAATTGAAGGTATCTTAATCACAGCGACAAACGCGTCTTTTCGGTTACGCGTTCAATAAATGTTAAACTAAAATCATTTAGAGGCATAATTTTTTAATGGATTCGGTTTCTTTAGATTCGGGCGGAAAAACTTCAGTTTTGAGCGAAGGCGTGCGTCAGATGTTTTATTCGACGCTCGCTTTTTCGCTGGCAAACGTTTTCGTCAAACAGCTCTCGCATCTGCCCGCGATGGAGATTGTTTTTTTTCGCTGTCTGCTCGGCACGGCTTTCTGCTTTTACGGTTTGCGGAAAGCGGGCGCGGATTGGAAAGGCTCGAATCGCAAACAGCTTCTTTTGCGCGGAGTTTTCGGCACGACGTCGCTGTATTTTTTCTTTGTCACGGTGCAGAATATTCCGCTCGCTTCGGCGGTGACGATTCAATACCTGTCGCCGATTTTTACGACGATTATCGCCATTTTTCTGCTCGGCGAAAACGTCAAAGCGCGGCAATGGCTTTTTTACGCGATTGCTTTTTCGGGCGTTTTGTTTATCGAGAGATTCGATACGCGGATTTCGTTTTTCTTTGTTTTTATCGGCGTCGTGGCGGCGTTTTGTTCGGGCGTGGCGTATAATCTCGTCCGCAGCCTGCGCGAGCGCGAGCATCCTTTGACGGTCGTTCTGCATTTTCAATTAATCGGCGTTTTTGCAGGCTTCGCTTTCACGATTTTCAACTGGCGGACGCCGCAGGGCTGGGATTGGCTTTTTCTTTTTCTCGTCGGTTTGTCGTCGCAGTTCGGGCAGATTTTTCTGACCAACGCGCTGCAAAAGGAAAAAGCGGCGAGCGTCGCCATCGTCAATTATTCGGGCTTGCTTTACGGCTTGCTGTTCGGCTGGTTTGTTTTCGGCGAAGCGCAGACGATAGAATCGGTTATCGGCATGAGCCTCGTCGTTTGCGGCGTTATCTTAAGCATTTTCTACGGCAGAAGACAGCGCGAAGTCGAGAAAATCGAATCGACGGCAGGCTAGAAAGTGAAAAAGTGGAAAGGTGAAAAGGTGAAAAAGACGGCTTGCGAAATTCAACAAACTTTTTCACTCTTTCACATTTTCACTTTTTCACCTTTAAAAATATGATTAAACAATTTCAGCGAAAAAAAATTCTCGCTCTGATTCTCGCGGGCGGCGCGGGCGGGCGGCTCGGTTTATTAACTGAAAAACGCGCCAAGCCCGTGATGCCTTTCGCTGGATTTTACCGGCTGATTGATTTTGCTCTGAGCAATTGCCTGCACAGCGGCGTCGCGGACGTTTGGGTCATCGAGCAATACGAATTGCACACGCTGAACGAGCATCTGTCGAACGGCAGACCGTGGGATTTAGACCGCACTTACGGCGGCTTGCAGGTTTTGCCGCCGTTCGAGCGCAACGAAAAAAAATCCGGCGAGAAAGGCGGTTTTGCCGAAGGAAACGCCGACGCGATTTTTCGTCATCTCGAATTGATTGAAGAATTCAGTCCCGATATTTTAATCGTTCTGAGCGCCGACCACGTTTACAAATTCGATTTCCGCGACGCTATCAGAACGCACCTGGAGAAAAAAGCCGCGCTGACGATGGTCACGACGCGCCTGCCGAAAGGCGAAAACGCTTCACGTTTCGGCGTGGTCGAAACGAACAAAAACGGGCGCGTGACGAATTTTGAATACAAGCCGGAAAAGCCGCAAAACGATTTAATCACGACGGAGATTTTTGTTTACGAAGCGAAAGTTTTGACGGAATCGCTCAGAAAATTAAAAGAAACAAACGACGAGCTGAAAGATTATGGGCACGAACTGATTCCTTTTTTAGTCAAACAGGGCAATGTTTTCGAGCATCGTTTGAGCGGCTACTGGCGCGACGTCGGAACGATAAAAAGCTACTGGCAGACGCAGATTGATTTGCTTGATGAGAAAACGAAATTTATTTTTGACGATGACGATTGGCGGATTTTGACGCTCGCGCCGCAGGTCGTGCCGGCTTTTATTTACAGCTCGGCAGAAGTGAAAAACAGTCTCGTCGCACAGGGCTGCCGCATTTACGGGAAAGTTTCGCGCTCGGTTTTAAGCTCCGGCGTAACCGTCGAAAAAGGCTCGGAAATAAAAGATTCAATCGTTCTGCCGCAGGCGATAATCGAAAAAGGCGTCCGTATAGAGCGCGTCATCGTCGATGCGGGCGTGAAACTGACCAGAGAGAAAATGAAAAAAATCGAAGCCGCGCGCGGGCGCGATAAAAACGCGATAGTCGTCGTCGGAAAATACAAGGCGCAGAGCGAAAAGGAAATCGAAGAATAACTGATAGTTGATAACTGGTAACTGATAGTTAAAGATAAAAATAGTTATCAGTTATCAGTTATCAACTATCAGTTAAACAGATAAACTTTATCATCGCCTGTCTCGAGATAAGTTTCCCGTCATAAACCCGGCTTTTGCGGTGTTTATAAATTGAGATTCTTATTTACTGAAATAAACTGTATTTTCGAGGAGTTGTTCTATGAAGCCGCGTGAAAAATTCTGCCTGCTTGTCTGCTTTCTTTTTTGTCAGGTTTTAACGGTCGATGCTCAAATCGGGATTGTCGATAGAGCGGCGAAGGCTAAACCGACGCTGATGATTCTGGGAAGCCAGCATTTGGGCGCTCAGGGAAACAACATCGTCAAAGCGAAAGTTTTCGACGTGCTGGCGCCTGAACGCCAGAAACAGATTGCCGTGCTTATCGAAAAGCTGAAAAAGTTTAAGCCGACCAAAATCGTCGTCGAAATCGACACCGAAGACGAAGCGAAAGCCAACGAGCTTTACAATAAATATCTGGCGGGAAATTACCAGCTCACCAAAAACGAAACCAACCAGTTGGGCTTTCGTCTGGCGAAAGAGCTGGGACATAAAAAGATTTACTGCGTCGATTGGGGCGTGCCCGATTACAGCGACGCCTACAACTACGAAAAATTCGCCGCCAAAGACCCCGAGATGAATAAATTTCTCAAAGACATATATCAGGATTTGAAGAAACGCGTCGATGCGGAAAGCGAAAAATTACTGGCGCTTCCCATCCTCGACCAATATATCGCTCTCAATCAACCGGCGCGAAGCGAGCGAGACCACGCCGTATATTTCGATTTTATACGCATCGGGCGCGGCGCGGATTATCCGGGCGCGAATTACGTTTCGTGGTGGTACGGCAGAAATATGAAAATCCTGACCAACATTATCCGCCTCACCGATTCGCCAAGCGACCGCGTTCTGGTTATTTACGGCGCGGGACACGTTAAGCTGCTGAATCAATTTGCCAGGGAATCGGGCTTTTATAATGTCGAAAGCCCTTTGAAATATTTGCAAAAGAAGTAACGCGCGCCGCCAAACTTTTCGCCGCCGTTTTTCGTATCTGTAATTGAATATGCCGAATCAGACTCAAATCAAAGCCATCGTCATCACCGTCAGCGATTCGCGCGGCGAAAAAGACGATTTGTCGGGCGTCACCTTAGTCGGGCTGCTTTTGGCGACGGGCGCGGAAGTCGTCGACAAAATCATCGTCACGGACGATACGGAAACGATTGTCGAAACTTTAAAGACGCAAGCCGCGCGCGAAGACGTGAATTTGATTTTGACGACCGGCGGAACCGGACTCGCGCCGCGCGACAACACGCCCGAAGCGACGCGCGCCGTCATCGAAAAAGAAGTGCCCGGGATGGCGGAAGCGATGCGCCTCGGCAGCCTGCAAAACACGCCGACGGCGATGCTTTCGCGCGGCGTCTGCGGCACGCTCGGCAGCAGTCTGATTATCAATCTTCCCGGCTCACCAAACGCCGTCCGCGAATGCTTCGACATCATCAAACCGGTGCTCGGACACGCCGTCAATCTGCTGGCGGGCAAAACCGAACATAAAAATTAATTTTCAGCTAATTTTAAAAAGTCGATTTACTGCTTGTGCATCGCTTCTTCGAGTTTGGATAAAAACGACTTGTCATTCAAAATTGATTGTTTCAACCATTCAGAAACTTTTGATTCTATATCAAAGCCGGAACAGGTCATAAACATCTCCTTATCAAGCTCATCAAAAATTCGTGTTGTTAAGGATTGATTGTCAACAAATTGTCGCAAAGCGCGATTGATTAAGGTTTGGTATCCTTCATCCGTTTTTTCGGCGAGTTCTTTAAAATAATTTATAACATTCGAGTCCAGATGAATCGTGATGCGGCTTTTCGATTCGCGCGCAGAAGCATTTCGCACAATCGCGGGAAGCTGCTCGCGGTCAATTTGCTTAAATCTTTGTTTGAATTTTTTTTCGCTAAAATCGATACCTTCGTTAATATCTTTTTCGTTGCTGCTCATACTCATTGACCATCCATTTTTCGGCGCGGCGGGCGGTAATAAATCGAATTTCTTCGTCTCTGACGCTGTAAATCAAAACAACTAAACCAAACTCGACAGTTTTTCCGATTTTGCCGTAGCGCGTTTCATCATCTTCGGAATGTTCGTAATCTTCATAATCAATCGAAAACGGGTCTGCAAAAATATCCGTAATTCCGTCAAAATCTACTCCGTGCTCTTTAATCACGCGTTCCCTTTTCGATTCATCCCAGACAAACATTCCATAAAAAATTATACATATAGAATATACATACCACAATTAAATTAAAATCAGATGCTTACACTTTGAATTGATTCGATACAATCGACGCATTTTTAATTATTTTTAATAACCTCGCGCAGATAAAATTTGCCGACGTTTCAATTCCTCTAAATAAAAACCCTAAAACAACTTAGGAATTTTTCGATTCCCTTTTTTCGCGGCGCGGCGCGGAAATGGAACGTAAGTTGCTGAGTGCAAAAACATTGCAGCGACATTAGTTCACTTTATTAAAGGAGAAAATAATGGCAAACCCGGCAGAGAGCGCAAATGCGGCAGCGCAGCAGAATCAGACGCCAGCCGATAATGCAGGGCTGGTGATTCCGGTCATCCACGAGCAGGTGACGTTTGATAAAAAGATTGTGGAAACCGGAAAGGTGCGCATCTCGAAGCGCGTCAGCCAGCACGAAGAGCTTATCGACGTGCCGTTTTTGCGCGAGCAGGTCGATGTCGAGCGCGTGCCGATTAACAAGGTGGTTGACGCGACGCCGCAGGTGCGGCACGAAGGCGACACGATGATTATTCCAGTCGTCGAAGAACAGGTTTTTTATCAAAAACGGCTCGTGCTGGTCGAAGAATTGCGCGTTCGCAAACAGGTAATCGAAGAACACAAGCCGCAGCAAATCACTTTAATGAAAGAGGAAGTGGAAATCAGTCGCACGGCGGCAGATGAAAATTTGAGTCGCGAGAAAGGCGTCTAAAAATTAAATTTTCGGAAAGGGGGAATTTAAATGACACACACAGTCGTAGGTTTATTTGATAACAGAAGCAGCGCGGGCGCGGCGAAGGTCGAGTTAATCGAAAGAGGATTTTTGCGCGAAAACATAGACGTTTCAAACCGCAAATTCGGCGATAATTCGACGCAAATCGTCGTCACCGAAACGGGCGTCGGCGAAAGCATCAGCAATTTTTTCAATTCGTTGTTCGGCGGCGATAAACAAACGGCGAGAAATTACGCCAACGCCGCGCACGATGCCGACGCGATTATCAGCGTCGAGGTCGATTCGCCGGAAAGAGCGATGGAAGCCGCCGCGATTCTCGACCGCCACGGCGCGATTGATGTCGACGCGCACGCCGCGCGATACAATCAGCAAGACTTCACCGGCGAGTCCAATCAACAAAATTTAGCCGCGCCGAATGTCGCAACGGAAACAGCGCCAAACGCGGTTAATAATCAGAATCAAACTTCGATTCCGGTTATCGAAGAACAGCTTCAGGTCGGCAAACAGGTTGTCCAGCGCGGCGGCGCGCGCCTGCGCAGCCGCATCGTCGAAAAACCGGTCGAAGCAAACTTGCGTTTACGCGAAGAACATATCGTCGTCAATCGCCGTCCGGTCAATCGCGAAGTGACCGACGCCGATTTGCAGAATTTCCGCGAAGGCGAACTCGTCATCACCGAACACGCCGAAGTTCCGGTCGTCGGAAAACAGGCGCGCGTCGTCGAAGAAATCGTCATCGGGAAAAATGTGACCGAACACGTCGAGACGGTTCACGAAACCGTCCGCCGCAATGAGGTCGAAGTCGAAGAAATTAATTCCGACATCGACAATAGCGAAGACGTTAATATGCGCGGCGCAACAAGCTGAATTTTATTTTTGCGAACGTGTCAATCGCGATTCGCCTGAAAAAACAAGGAGGGATAATTATGGAAATTTTAGATGTTGTAAGATTTATCAGATACGGGGTTATCACGCTGCTTTTAATCGTGATAATGGCTTGTATGGTATACGCCCAGCCGAACACGAACGGCAACGCCAACGGCAGAGCTGACCGGGGCAATGATAACAGAACCGAGACGACGCGCGTCGTCGAGCGCGACAATGGTTTCGATTGGGGCTGGCTCGGCTTGCTCGGCTTGCTCGGACTTGCGGGCTTGATTCCGAAGCGACGCAAAGTCGAAGTTCAGGAATTTCGAGACGCAAGCCAACCCGCTACCGGCAGAAATACCGTTCATTAATTACAAATAAAAAAAATATGAAAACCGGAAGGATTTAACGATTCTTCCGGTTTTTAAACGCGCGCCGGAATTTTTTTAATTCGCCGAGCCGGTGTTATCATAAACTATAAATCTTTTGAAAAAAGGAAATATAGTGAATAAATACAAACACTTTAAGAATTTAATCTTAGCTTTATTTTTACTGTCGTCTGCGACAATCGGCGCGCTGGCGCAAAGCGGCGCGAAAATTTCGACCGAAGCGGACATCAAGGAAGACATCGCCGCAAATACCTGCAAAGATAACGAGCGGCTCGAATCCGTCAAAAAATTGTTCAAAAAAATGGGCGCGCCCGACGCCGATATTAAGGTTGAAAAAATAAAAAATATCGAAAACATCATCGTCACGAAAAAGGGCAAAACCGAAGAAACGGTCGTCGTCGGCGCGCATTACGACAAAGTCAGCGACGGCTGCGGCGCGATTGACAACTGGACGGGCGTCGTTATCGTTGCCAATCTCTACCGCACGATAAAGGGTTTCGACACGCAGAAGACTTACGTTTTCGCCGCTTTCGGTAAAGAAGAACTCGGGCTTTTAGGCTCCAGAGAAATGGCTGGCGCGATTCCGAAAGAAAAGCGCGAGCAATATTGCGCGATGGTCAATTTCGACAGCTTCGGTCTCACATACCCGCAGGCAATGACCAATATCTCAGACACGAAATTGATTGAGCTGGCGAAGGAAACTTCAAAAGAAATGAAAATTCCCTTTTCCGTTGCCGCAATCCAAAACGCCAGCTCGGATTCCGATTCCTTCCGCCAGCAAAAAATTCCTGCCATTTCGCTTCACGGCATGACGGGAGACTGGCAGGAATATCTGCACACGGCGCGCGACAAAGTCGAAAACGTCAACACACAGAGCGTTTTCATCGGCTATCGCTACGGGCTGACCTATCTGGCGAAAATTGAGACAAAAGGCTGCGCCGATTTTAGAAAGTGAAATCGTGAATCGTGAATCGTGAATAGTAAATAGTAAATAGAAAGAATTGAGTGGTTAACTGTGGATTCTTTCTATTCACGATTTACTATTCACGATTTACTATTCACGATTCACGATTCACTATTCACGATTCACTCATCTCCGCATTGCGCTTTGGATAAACGCCGCCGCGTCTTCCTTTAATTTTCGCAGAGAATTTTTTTCGATATACATCATATGCCCGGCTTCGTAGTATGTGAAGGTGACATTCTGGCGCAGCTGCGGATCGAGATTCATCGCCGAGACGGTGTATTCGGCGGCGAAAAACGGCGTCGCCATGTCGTAATAACCGTTGGCGAGCAGCACTTTCATATACGGGTTTTTCGACATCGCGGCTTTCAGTCGCATCGAAGTGTCGGCGTAACCGTTGTCGGTGTTCCAGTTCCAATTTCCGACGCCGCCGCCTAAGATGTAATATTCCAAATCTGATTTAAAATTCAATTCGCGCCGCACGTAATCGTTAAAAACCGAAGTGTAAGGCGGGCGAATCGCGTTCATGCTCGGGTCACTTTCGGCGTTGTCGCCCGCCGCGTCGCGGTCGATGCCGGTAAAACGGCTGTCGAGGCGTCCGGTCGTGCGGCGACGGTCGCGCAGAAGCTCTTTATTAAACTCGCCCAAATCGACGCGGAAATTATTGCGCTCGATAAATTCGCGGCTCAAGCCCGTGAACTGGCTGAACTTTTCCGCCAGATTCGCTCGCTCCGCCGCCGAAAGGCGGTCGATTCTGACAAGCGCGGGCAGGTATTCGTTCATCGCGAAATTTTCGGCTTCCTGCGCGATTTCTTTGACCGTTTTTGCCTGCATCGGCGGCGAAAGGCGTTTGTGATACCACGCGGTCGTCGCATACGAGGGCAGAATCAGAACGAGCGGCAAATCGTTGTTTTCGGCAAAGCGAATCGTCTGAAAATTCATCACGGTCGAAACTAACAGAATTCCGTTCAAGCCGATTCCGCGTTCAAACAGATGATTCGACAAACCGGAAACGCGCGTCGTGCCGTAACTTTCGCCGACCAGAAAAAGCGGCGACGACCAGCGCTCGTAGCGTCCGAGATACATCCTGATAAACTCGCCGACCGATTCGATGTCGCCGTTGACGCTGAAAAATTTCGCGCCGAATTCCGGTTTCGTCGCTCTTGAATAACCCGTTCCGACCGTATCGACAAAAACCAAATCCGTTTCCGTCAGCCACGTCGCCTCGTTGTCTTCCATCTGGTAGGGCGGCGGCGGCATCAAGCCGTCATCCAGCATTTTCACGCGCTTCGGACCTAAAGCGCCCATATGCAGCCAGACCGAAGCCGAGCCGGGACCGCCGTTAAACGAAAACATCAAAGGGCGATTGGCGGGCGGATTTTCCAAAGTGTAAGCCATAAAGAAAATCCGCGCTTCGGCTTCGCCCGTCTGCGCGTTGCGAATCGGCATAAAGCCGGTCGTGACGTTGTAATTCAGCGTCCGATTCCCTGCCCTCGCCGTGTGTTTCGTGACGACGGGCGGCTCGTCGGCTTGCGCGGTCGGCGCAGGTTTCGGAGTTTCAGCCGGACGCGGCGCGGGCGTCGCCGTCGGAATCTGAAAAAGAAAAAACGCGGAAAGAATAACTGACAGAATCATAAATTTTTATTGAAATTTTTTATAGAAAGATTAACATAATTTGAAAAAATAGAGATTGCAAGCAAAAGTGAAACCTTTTCGTATCGCTTTACGCTTTAATTATTAAAGAGTTTGAAAATTAATTTTATTAAAATTGAGCTGTCGATTGAGTATCACGACAAAAGCGACGAAGATAAAAAGGAGCGTGCGTATGAAATTTATAAAATCATTATTATTGACGGTCATCGTTTTAACTACATTTTCGATTTATTCATTGGCGCAGGACGACGACACGATTCGCGTCGAGACAAATCTGGTGACGCTGAATATCGCCGTCACCGACCGCGGCGGCAATTATGTCAAAGGCTTGCAGAAAAAAGATTTTCAGATTTTCGACAACAATTTCCCGAAAACCATCGACGAATTTTCGGCGGAAGAAGCGCCCGTTACGTTCGGCATCGTCTACGATATGCACCCGACGACCGGCGAGCGCTCGGCGAATGTGCTGGAATCGCTCCGCCGATTTACCAGAGAATTAAAAGCGAAAGATAATTTTTTCGTCACGGTTTTTAACGAGCGCGGCAGCCTGACGACGGATTTTGTGCCGACCAGCGAGCAGATTCAGACAAATCTGACCGACATCAAGCCCAAGACGCCGAATTCGCTTTACGACGCGATTTTTGCGGCTTCGGGCAAAGCGCGCGAAAGAAAAAATTCAAAACAGGTTTTACTGGTTTTGACCGACGGCGAAGACCATTCGAGCCATCACAGCCTGAAAGAATTGCGCCTGCACCTGCGCAGCGTAAATCTGCCGGTTTACACCATCGCCTTTCACGACGAAAACAAGCGCCAGTGGGGTTATTCCGACCTTTATCGCAATCAGGGCAGGCAGACGCTGGGCTTGACCGAAACCAACGAGCTCAATAAAGCCGTTCTTGCGGAGCTAAGCAAAACGACCGGCGGGCAGACGTTTCAGCGCGAGATTCAAAGCCGTCTTTTTATCTACGCCATCTGCAAAAAGATTCAGACGGAAGTCGAAAATCAATACGTTTTAGGCTTTTACGCCGACAGCTTCGACGGCAAATGGCACAGGCTGAAAGTCCGCGTCGATGGCGGAAAAAACAAAAAACTGCGATTATCGAATCGCCGAGGCTATCAAAGCCCTTCGAAACCGTTAAAACAGCCGAAATTCTAAAAAGCGTTTTATGAAGAAAAATAGAAAACGGCTGAAATTTTATATCTGTCTTACGGCTTTGGTATTTTTTATTTTTTCGTTCGACGGTTTGGCTCATTCCGTTAATTCGGGCTTGATTCGTAAAATCGAAAATAAGTATCGGCGGCAAATTGATTCGCCCGCTAAAAAAAAGAAAAAAAGGAAAGCAAAGGCGAAACCGAAAATGAATCAATCGAAGATGACTTCAGTTCCGGCGGGAAACTGGGGCGCAACGGGCATAAATCTGGTGGTCGCAGACAACAGCGCGACGATTGAATACGACTGCGCCAACGGCGAGATTCAGCAGAAGCTTCTGGTAGACGAGCAGGGCAGATTCAGCGTCGGCGGCGTTTACACGCGTCGCTCTCCGGGCGCGCTCAGAATAAAATTTCTGCCAAAGCCGCAGCCCGCGCGCTACGAAGGCGTAATTTCCGGCGATAAAATGACGCTCAAAGTGACGCTGACGGAAACCGGCAAAACGCTCGATGAAGTCGTCTTAGAACGCAATAAAACGGGGTTCATCCGCAAATGCTATTAAGAAAATTACGAATTAAAAATTACGAATCACGAATTGAAAGAAATGAGCTTTGACCTTTAATTTGGCTCAATCCGCAAAAGTCAAAAATTAAATTCATTCGTAATTTTTAATTCGTAATTCACCAATAGAAAGGCTGGTCGGTAAAATTTTCCGACCAGCCTTTCTATTGGTGAAAGTTTATCCGGATAATTTAATTATCCGCGATAAATATAATGTTGCTGGCGCTGTCCAACAGCTCGATAACCTGACTCGGATTGCTGAACGTAAAGCGTTTAGCCGAGACCGAGAAGACGTAGGTCTGTCCCGCTAAAAGGTTTTCGAACTGGAAGTGACCGAACGCGTTGGTAATGGCGAGCCGTCTTTCTCCGTCTGCGGTCACGACTACCACACGGGCATTGGCGATTCCCATTCCGGCGGCGTTGATAACTCGTCCGCTGGCGGAAACCTGCGCGGCGGTCGGCGCGGGCGTAATCGTGACGCTCGTCGTCGTCGTCTGTCCGTCGGGATTGGTGATGGTCAACGTCTTGACGCCGGGCGTCGCGCCGACTGTGTTCAGATTCACCGTCACCTGCGTCGGGCTGTTGTAAGTGGTGCTGTTGACGCTGAGCGCATCGGGCGAACGCGGCGGCGAAATGCTCGCCGAAATATGCGTAAACGGCGTTGCCGGAGGCGCGAGGTCTGCGCCCGGGTCGTAAAATGCCGAACCGCCGGACGAAACTCCGGTGACGACGATGTTGACCGACGATTGTCCGGCAGCCGTCGAAGCCGGCGACGGCGTCAGAACGGCAGGCGGCGGCGGCGCGCTTAATTTCGCGACGCGCGCGCCGTAGGTGTTCGTGCCGTTGCAGTATTCCTGAATCGTCCACATCGTCATATCGTCGAGCGGGTCGAGACTGGTCGACGAGTAATCGCCCCAGCGGCGCGGCGGACCGGAGTCGCCGGGCGGATTGTAAGCCGTGCTGCTGGAGGTGTAAATATTGACCGCCTGCGTCGTGCCTAACGTATCGCTCGCCAGACGCCCGCTCGTCGCCGCGTCAAGACGGAAAGGCGTTCCGCCGGTCGAATAACCGAGCGCGGCGTGACCCTGACCGTTGACCATAATGGTCGGAAACCAGTATTGACGCGCGGTGGCTTGCGTGGTGTTAACGCTGTCGAAAATCGTGCCCGACTGGTTGACGGTCGGCGTACCTGCGCCTGCCGGGACGATTAACTCGTACCAGCGAACGGACATACGGCGGTTGGTGGCGTTGGTCGAGGCGACGCCGGTATTCAGCGTCGTGAAACTGTGCGCCGTCCAAAGCCTGCCGTTCCGGATGTGCGCGGCGTAGAGACGGTCGTCGATTCCGTCAACCCTGCCGTTTGTGCCGCCGGTATTGCCGAGATGGTCAACGCTGATTGCCGAAGTCGTCGTCAGCGGAGTGGAAATCGGAATATCGGCGGAAATGGTCGGCGTGGCGCCGGGCGTGCTGATGCGTCGCATATTCAGACGACTGAAAGCGGCGAAGCTGACGCCGATGAAATAGCCTTCGGTCGCCGTCGAGCTATAGTTGTCCACGCCGCGCGGCTCAAGCATTCCGTCCGTGCCGATCAGATTGCGAAACGCCGTCGTCACCACCGGACCGCCGCTCAGGATTGAGCTTTTGCGGACGACGAAGGCTGAGGTGTTTTGGAAAGCGCTGGTTGACGCGACATACATATCGCCGCCGATATACAGCGCGTTGTTGTCAACGCCGAGCGAAGGATAATCGAGAAACTGAGCCGTCGAGGGAATTCCGCCGACCGTATCCTGCTGGACAAAGTAAAATGTCCAGACGGTCGAACCGGAAATCGTTCCGTTGCTGGCGGCGTCCGAAACGGCAATCAAAATACGATTCGCCGTATCGCCGATGGCGTTGAGGCTCGGCACGTCGATCATAATCAGAATCCAGCGATTGGAAAGCCGGTCAAAACGAATCTGCGGGTCGCTCGTAAAATTGGCGTTCAGACTTCCGCCGCTGACCGGCGTCATCACCGAAGCGAAAAAGACGTCCGAATCGACGTTCAGCACGCCGTCCGCCGCGCCGGTCGTTTTATTGAAAGAGCGCAGGCGTCCGTTCATAAAGGCGATATACTGCGTCGGTCCGACCGTTCCCTGCGTGTCAGGCGGAAATGCTCCGGTTTCGGTCGGTCCGGTCACGGCGTTGAAATTCAGCGCGACAGGCTGCGGCGCGAGCATCGCGACGTAATCTTCGCGATTCCTTGAAAGGCTGCCGCGATTGCGTTGCTCTCTCGTGTAAGGATAAAACGCGCCGGGTCTGGCGTTCGGGTCCTGGCGACGCTCTTCACGGGCTTCATTCTCGCGTTCCGGCACAATCGCTGGTCTTTGCGAAGGTCTGGCGACTAATTGCGCCGCCATAATCTCGTCGGTCATTCTCGGAATACCGACTTCGCCCGTCCACGGAATACCGATTTCGTCGCCGTCGCGGTTTCTTTTAACTTTTGTTTTGGCGCTTCTTTCAATCCGCCTTTCAGACCTTTCAGACCTTTCAGCCGAGCTTTTACTGCTTCCCGAAATCTTGCGGGTTCTGGTCTGGGAAAAAGCCGGAAGCGTCGATGACGCCAGTAGAAAAGCAATTAAGCTAAGGGCGAAAATTTGTTTCGGCGACGCTAAAAGCTGATTGATATTCTTAATACCGGCGGACGCCGTATTTTTTATACTGGATAAACTCATACTAACTCCTTCAAATTGAAACAGGGAAATTTAATTCGTATTTTTTGCCGCGGGCGCAAAATAAAACAAAAAAATGCAGTTTTTTTATGAATGTGTGCCTTGAAACCTACGCTTTGGATATAAAAAGCGACCCTTGCAGATAAACCCTGGAAGTAAAAAAAGACAGCGGAAAAACGAGACCGCAGGCGATTTTTGTGAACAAAAAAAAGCAGTTAATTTAAAAACACGACGCCGCGGGAGATAAGATAAATCTCGCGGGCTGGCGTTTATTTAAAGTGTAACTGCTTGAAAGATAGCCTGATAAGGCTGTTTTGTCAAATATTAATCTAATATTAAAAAGGCATTCCGCCCGAAGGATTGCAGG
This sequence comes from Pyrinomonadaceae bacterium, assembly GCA_036389695.1. GTDB lineage: Bacteria > Acidobacteriota > Blastocatellia > Pyrinomonadales > Pyrinomonadaceae > JALZHR01. Next base: position 2,261 of record DASVWG010000407.1, on the reverse strand, counting down.
TTATTTCGATGACGGCGTATTTCTTTTTTAATTCCTGCAATTCCCTCTGTTGGTTATCCAGAATCTCCTGGTAATCCTGCGGCGGATTTCCCCAGCAGCCCTGAAGCCGGTAGAAACGAATTTCCCTGCCTTTGCCGTCAAAGAGCTTGCCCGCCCTGCATCCGGCTTTTATTTTATCCAGCCTTTGTTTGACGGTTTCCGGCTCGATTTTGTTTCCCGCCGCCGATTTGACCTGTCTGGTCGAAACCACCGTTTCAAGATTTATGTCCGGCGGCAGACAGTTGTATTTCGGCTGCGTGACGGTTTGTCTGGTCGTTTTGCCTTTCATTTTGGATTTTCCCTGCGCGCACAGCCGCTCAGCGCCGGCGGCGGCGATTAAGACGAGTACGAGTAAATAAAAAAATCGGCTCATTTTACGTTTTAAATTCCTTATTTTAAAAATTCCCCGTCTATTTGATGCAAAATACTATCGAGCGTCGTTGTAATTTACAACCGTATATTTTAGTATATCAAAAGCAATCTGAAAGCCTTGACAAAATCTCCCACAAGAGAAACTCTACAAAACATTTGCGCATGAAGAAAAGCTGTTATTTCCTCCGGCGCAGTGCCCATAATTTCAAGAGCAGGGCGAATTAATGACTGAAAGTCAAAAATAGATGATAAATGAAGGCAAATGCCAAAAAAAGATTGATTTCATTTTGGTTTTGCTTTAGCATTTTTTTGACTACACATTTTCCCAATTTAAAGTTTTCGACCCGACAGTTGCAGAAGTCCTGTGATTTTTGTTGCCAGCGTGCAATTTCTGCGATTGTGTATCTAGTTTTAGGAGAATAAGATGAAAAAATTTGTAACCTTGAGGTTTGCACTAATCGCTCTGGGTGTGCTTGCCGTTTCGGCGTGGTTTATTCCTTTCGAAGCCGTCGCCGAAAAAGCGTTGGAGTTTCTCGGCTCAGACCCGGATATGCCGAGATTTCTGGAGCAAGCTCGCGCGAACATGAGCAAAGAAGAATTTATGGCGCGCCGCTCCGAGCAAATCGCGCAATATCGCGGTATGGCGGACGGCAAGGACATCGCCGAAAAGATTAATACGCGCAATAAGGCGATTGCCGAGCTGGAAGAGCGGCAGGACGCGCTCCGCGCCCGTCCGGCATCGCCTGAAAACAACGCGCTGCTGGCGGCTTGGACGCCGATTGGTCCCGACCCGATTCCGAACGGTCAGACGCTGACCGTGACGACTCCGGTTTCGGGACGCGTGACGGCGATTGACGTGCATCCGACCAACCCGGACATCGTCTACATCGGCACGGCGCAGGGCGGCGTTTACCGCTCGCTCGACGGCGGCGTGACCTGGACGGCGCTGCTCGACAACGGGCTGAGCCTGGCAATCGGCGCGGTACGCGTCGCGCCCTCGCAGCCCGACACGGTTTACATCGGCACGGGCGAACCGAATTTTTCGACCGACAGCTATTACGGCGTCGGCGTTTACCGCATCGACAGCGCCTCGACGACGCCGGTCGTCAGCGGTCCGTTCGGCAGCGCGGCTCCGTTTCAGGGACGCGGCATCGGCGAGATTATCGTTCACCCGACGAATCCGGCGATGATTTGGGTCGCTTCGACCAGCGCGGCGTCGGGCATCAACGGCAGCGCGGCTCCGCCGACTTTATCGAATCGCGGAATTTACCGCGCGGACAACGCGACTTCGGCGGCTCCGACCTTCGTGCAGATGCCTTTCCCGTTCGCCAACCAGAACCTGAGCGTCCGCGATATTGAAATCGACCCGCTCAATCCTGATTTACTCGTGTCGAACGTGGTCGCCAACGGCGGCGGCATCGTCGTTTATAACAACGCGACGGTTTCGCCGGCGACATCGGCGGTCGGCGTCCAGCGCGCCACCTGGTCGAGCACTCAGACCAGCGAATTGGTGGCGGAATTCGCCATCCAGCACACGGTCGGCGCGCCGCAGCCGACGATGTATGCGGCGACGGGAAACCTGGGCGGCAGAGTTTTGATTTCCACCGACGGCGGCGTGACGTGGGTGCAGCAGATTGACAACAATTTCTGCACGGCGCAGTGTTTCTACGACATCGCCATCGACACCGACCCGGTTGACCCGACGCGCGTCTACTTAGGCGGCTCGCCGAATCTGGCTTTCGGCATTTCGGTTAACAGCGGCGTGACGTTCGTCCCGAGCCAGAGCGGCTTGCACGTCGATTCGCACGTGATTACGGTTTCGCCTTCCTCGCCGAACGTGATTTACTTCG
>DASVWG010000406.1:0-1637 GCA_036389695.1 Pyrinomonadaceae bacterium | reverse complement strand
CGGAAATCGAAAGAGGCGTCGAAAAAACCGGCTCGCCATACCTTAAAATATCCGACCGCCGCGACGCGATTCATCTGGCAATTCAAAAAGCAAAATCAAACGACGTCGTGATTATCGCGGGCAAAGGTCACGAAACTTATCAAATCATCGGAGGCGACAAATTCCATTTCGACGACCGCGAAGTGGCGCGCGACGCGCTCGGAAAATTGCAGGAAGATTAAAAGCCGCAAAAGGTCGCAAAAAGCGCAAAAGAAAATTCAGCCACAGAAGACTCAGAAGACTCAGAGAAATGATTTTGCTTTCTCTCTCTGTGAACTCTGTGTTCTCTGTGGCTAATCTTTTTGCGCTTTTTGTCGTTTTTTGCGGCTAATCCTCTCTTAAAGTTTCGACAAACACTTCAAGAAAATCTCTCTGCGCTTCCGATAGTTCGATAAAACGAATGGCGAAGCCGATTTCGTAAACGTGATTCGTCACTTCGCCCCAGAGTTGAATCTTGCGCCCGTCGGTGAGCGGAAAAAAGATTTTGACGTTTTCGTTGTCTTCGACTTCGCCGGAGCATAAGATAAAACAGCCGACGACGCTCATATCGCTGATCGTGCCCGTTTTTCTGCCGACCAAGCCTTCCCATTCGATGTCGATAGTGGCGTTGTAACGCTGGATTGCGCGCCGTTCGCGCCCGCTTCTACGGTCTTTTAACATAACTCTACTACTCTTCGATATTTTCCCTTTTTTTCGAATTACTATTCGTCAAATAATAATAAACGGGTAATCCGAGCAAAATTAAAATAATTCCCGTAAAAGCCTGAAACGGCGTGCTAATCATCGTGTTTATCAAGAGCCAGCCCGCCGCCAGCAAAAACAAAAACGGCACAATCGGATAGCCGAACGCGCGATAAGGACGTTCGGCGTCGGGCATCGTCCGGCGGAAAACGAAAACCGAAGCCGTCGCCAGCGCGTAGAAAATCCAGGAGCCGAAAATAACGTAATCGGTCAAAGTGTCGAACGAACCGGAAAGACACAAAATACAAGCCCAGATGCCCTGCACGACTAAAGCGATAATCGGCACGCGCGTTCCGCTGGAAAGCTCGCCGAATTTTTTGAAAAACACGCCGTCCTGTCCCATCGCGTAAGGCACGCGCGCGCCGGTCAGAATCGATGTGTGAAGCGTCCCGATTGACGAAAGCATCAAGCCGACCGTAAAAAGCGCCACGCCGAAACCGGTCGCAAAAGTAGTTATATCGCCGCCGAAAAATCTGGAAACGACTTCTTTCGCCACTGAAGAATCTTTGGAAACCGAAGCAATCGCTGTCGGGTCGAGCACATAGAAATAGGCTATATTCGCAAAAACATACAACAAAATGATAAGCACCGTTCCGCCAATCAAAGCAATCGGAATATTTCTTTCCGGCTTTTGAACTTCACCGGCAACCAGCGTCAGGTTATTCCACCCGTCATAGCCCCAAAGCGCACCGAGCATCGCCGCGGCAAATCCCGAAGTAAACGAATAACTTGCCGAACCGTATCTCACCGATTCGTTAACCCCCTGACATGCTCCGCCCGCATCGGTCATTGAAAAGTGCGAGAAACTCCCGCCCGTTACCCAGATAAATGCTCCAATTCCGACAAATGCAATCAAA
>DASVWG010000405.1:0-24606 GCA_036389695.1 Pyrinomonadaceae bacterium | reverse complement strand
CGGTGACGGCGTCGGCGTCGGCGTCCCTGCGGCACTCGCCGTGGTTTCAATCCAGCCCAGCGGATTTATCCAAGCCCACTCCTCCTGCCCGCCCGCGTTCGGCGGCGGCTGATTAAGCGAAGCAATCGGCTCGATGACCGTCGTATTTCCGCGCAGAACATTTAGCGCCGATTGAATGCCGCTCTCCGCCGCGTAATAAGCCTGCTGCTCGGCGACCACGTCGGTCACGTTCGCCGTGTTCATCGACGATTCCAGCAAAAGTGCCGCGCTCGCCACCAACAGCAGAAACGCAATCATTATAACCATGACCAATGCCGCGCCGCGCTCGCTCCGGCGGTCGCGTTTTTCGGTTTGCAGTGTTTTTTTCTGTTTCATAACGGCTCCTCTTTGCTTCGATAAAGGCTTTTAGTTTCAAGCGTTTCCGGTCGTCAAAAAAAATCAATATTGATTCAGCATATAATCGGAATTTCGCAAGGTGACGTCCGACGTAAACGTCACGCTCTGATTGTTCGGCTGACCTTGAACCTGTTCGAGCTGCACGGTGACGCTAATTCTGACGCGCCCCGTATTGAGCGACGGCGTCGTCGAAACCGTCGGCGTCGAGCTGCTTCCGGTGTAATCAAAATATTGAAAAGTTACATTACTGATGCGATTGACCACGACCGAAGTCTCGCCCGTCGCCGCGCTGCAATTGGTCGGGGAACCCGGAAAACGGTCGTATCTGACAATCGAAAGCGAGGCGGCGTCGTAAAAATACGTCACGTCCTCGCCCGGGTCGCAGGTGACGACGTTTGAATTTGTCGTGTTCGCCCGGAAATGCAGTCGCTGCGTGCCCGAATCGGCGGCGACGATTCCGTTATTCGTCAAGCCGTAGCCGGCATTGGCTATCTCGCGCGACATCACGCTCAGCGCGGCTTGCGCCGAGGTCAGCGCGTCGGTGCGTCGGCTTTCTCTGGCGCGCGTGCCGAGCGCGCCGCTAAACAGCGTCGCGGCAATCGCCATCAGTATCAGCGTGATAGTCATGGCGATGATTAATTCCAGCAGCGAAAAGCCTTTTTGATTTTGCCGGCGGGCGATTTTCGTTTCCATCTATCCTCTAGTTTGACCTGACGCGGCGCAAAAAAACCGTCGCCGGCACAGCCGTCTGCCAGCCCGGCGTCGGGCTTTCGCTCGTGACCCTGACGGTTATTTCCTTTAAAGTTTTGGTCGCATCGGTTTGAACGTTAGCCATAAAAGGGTCGTCGTCCACGGTAATGTTGACGCGAAAACGGCTGCCGTCCGCCGCAGTGATAATTTTCGCCGTTTTTTCGCCGCCGGTCAGAGCGGCGTCGGTCACGCCGGGCGTGAATTTGGCGCTGCGCAGAAGCTCGACTTCCTGCTGCAAAATCGAAAGCGCCTGCGCGCGCGAATTGTTTCCGGCGTTGTAATTAACGGCGTAGGTAAAAGTAAGAAAAACCCCGAGCAGCGCGACCAGCAAGATAATCATCGCGATGATGACTTCGATTAACGAAAAGCCGTCTTCGCGTTTTGTCCGGTTTTTTTCAACCGGCTTGCCTGCGCCGGCAGAAGAAGTTTTTTTCTTTTTGCTGCTTTTCATACGTTGAGCGGATAAAACCTTCTGACCGAAAACTTCCGTTCAGTTTGTTCGCGGACTAATAATTACCGTTGACATAAACCAGGTTGCTGATGTTTGTATTGCCGCTGACCGTCGTCACATTGGGAGCGTTGACATTCGAAAGAGTCGTGCCGCCGCTCAGCATGGCGACCGTGCCGGTCGGCGTAATGTTGATGACCGTCGAATTGTTTGGCGTCGCCGTGGCAACCGTGCAATTGGCGTCGCAAATCGTAAATCGCGGGATAGTCGGTATCACGTTGTTAAACCGGTCGACGGCGATTGCCTGCCCGCGATAATCGAAAAAAATGGTTATCGGAAAAGTCTGACTATCGAGCATAATCCGCGCGTCGGTGCGCCCGTTCAAACTCATAAAACGCGTGTCGGCGGTGTCGATGACGCCGTTTAGATTCATATCCGTCGTCACGCTGAACGCCGTCGCGCTGGTGATGACGACGCGCGCCATATCGGTGTCGCGCACCATTGCGCGCCGCTTAATCGAATCGAAACGCGCGCGCTCCAGATAAACTTTTAACTCCCGCGCGATGTTCTGCCGCTGCAGCCGGGTTTCCGTTCTGCCAAACTGCGTCATCGCCATCACCGATATAATGCCGACGATGACGATGACAATAAGCAGTTCCAGTAATGAAAAACCTTTTTGAAAATTCGATTCAGTTTCTTTCATCTAAGTCTCGCGTTTTGGAAGATGTTTAGGCGGCTGGCTAGTACTCAAGCGGCACTACAATTTATAATTTTATACTAATCGGGGTAAACTCTGTCAACTATTGTTTGTAAATGTTTAACAAAATATTCGTAAAAAAGTCAGGTTGACGATAATTCATTCAACCTGACTTCGGGTTTTTCAATTTGACCGACGCTTGCTGCTAATCAAAACACTGTTCGGGCACGCTTTGCATCGTGTTTTTGATGAGCATATCGACGACCGGCTTGAAATCGTTGCCCGCTTCGGCGTAAACGCGCAGCTGTTCGTCGGCTGAAGTGCCGCGTTCCAGAATCGTGTGGACGTGCTCGATTTCCTTGCGCGAGCCTAAATCGTCGACCACGTCGTCAACAAATTCGAGCAGTTCCCGTATCAAATCTTTGACCGGAACTTCTTTTTGTTTGCCCAAATCCAGAAGCTTTCCGTCCAGCCCGTAGCGCACGGCGCGCCATTTGTTTTCCTGAATCAGGCGGCGATGATAAAGACGGAAACCGAGATTTTTATCTATCAGCGTGTCGAGCTTGGCGACGATTGCCTGAAACAGCGCGGCGACGGCGACCGTGTCGTCCACGCGCGTCGGAATATCGCAGACGCGAAATTCCAGCGTCGGGAAAAACGGGTGCGGGCGCACGTCCCAGTAAATCTTTTTCGCGTTGTCGATGCAGTTCATCTTGATGAGCAAATCGACGTAGCTTTCATACTGTTGATAGGACTCGAAATGGTCCGGAATATCGGTGCGCGGAAATTTTTTGAAGACTTCCGAGCGGTAGGATTTCAAGCCCGTGTTAAAGCCGAGCCAGAACGGGCTGGAGGTCGTCATCGCCAGAACGTGCGGCAGAAAATAGCGGGCGGCGTTCATAATATGAATCCGGCGTTCGGGAATTTCGATGCCGACGTGAACGTGCAGCCCGAAAATAAGCAGCGAGCGCGCCACCATCTGCAGTTCTTCAACGATAAATTCGTATCGCTCGTCGTCAAAAATTTTCTGGTCGCCCCAGTGCGAAAACGGATGCGTCGAAGCGGCGACGATTTCCAAATCCTTTTTTCGCGCGAGCGACGAGATGATGCAGCGCAGCTTGGAAATATCTTCGCGCGCTTCCTGTATGTTGTGACAGATGCCGGTGCCGACTTCAATCATCGACTGAATCATTTCCGGCTTTAATTTTTCGCCCAAAAGCAGCTTGCCTTCGTCCAGAATTTCCGAAACGTGCGAGCGCAGTTCGCGCGTCTTCGGGTCAACAATCTGAAATTCCTCTTCGATTCCGAGCGTAAATTGCTCAAACATAAGATTTGTCCTTCGTCCTTTGTGCGTCGTCCGCTGCAAAAACTTCTGCGAGATTAAGACGACAAATTAATTGAGTTTCAATTCATTAAATCAATTTTTATTAAATCAATCGAGTTCCAATTCGTTTTTTAAAATCGCGGCGTTTTCGTCCGAAAGACCGTGAAAGCGCACGCCGACGCCGTGTCCGGGGTCGGTGTAAACGACGACGCCGCTCAAGGCGATTTCCCTGCCGCCGACGGTCATCTTCAGAAAAACGAGCGTTCCGGTGTCGAGCGCGGCGTTGGTCGTCATGTAAAGCCCGCCGATGCCGATGTCGCGCGTGTTGGCGATGCCGGTCGCGTCGCCGCCGTTAAAATGCACGTCGACGATTAGTTTTTTACGGTCTGAGTGACGCCTTTCTGCCGGAGAAAGCGCTTCTTCAGGTTCGTTTGGTAACATTCTTTTTCGGTCCTCTATTAAAATTTTTGGAAAGACTACTTTGCTATTTTAACTAATTTTTTCGTATCGCAAAGAAAAATTTAACAGTTTATTTGAATCAATAAAAAAAGCCGTCGGATTCTTTTTCCGTTTAGCGCGGTTTATTTTTAGCCACGCGCTTCAGCGCGTGGAATAATTAGAACAGATTACTCCAGGGCGTTTCAACGTCCTTCCATAATAGATAGAAAAGGACGTTGAAACGCCCTTTCATTTTTAACCGAATCCTGACCACGCGCTAAAGCACGTGGCTAAAGCAGGCGGAAACGCGAGTGTGAACGAGCGTGCCCAAGACTAGCATATAGAATCGCTGAACTAAAAACACACTTCATCACAACCAGCGTTTCCGCCATTTTGTCCTTTCGGCGTGTTTGCAATTTTCGGTTTCGCAAGTTACCATAATTTCTCGTTAAATCAAGTGTAATTTTAGCTTTTTTTCGATTAAAATTGCACTGAAGTGTTTTTATATTTCGAAAATACTTCCGCACATTTCTATGGGTTTTTCAACGATAGCAATACACGCCGGAAACGAACCGGATGCCGCCACAGGCGCGGTCAGCGTGCCGATTTATCAAACTTCGACCTACGCGCAGGACGGACTCGGCAATCACAAAGGCTATGAATACGCGCGGACGCACAACCCGACGCGCGCGGCGCTGGAAAAAAATATCGCCGCGCTGGAAAACGCGCGCTTCGGCTACGCATTCGCTTCGGGAATGTCGGCGACCGACGCCGTTTTAAAACTGGTCAAAGCGGGCGACCACGTTATTTTAGGCGATAATACATACGGCGGAACTTATCGTCTTTTCGCCAGAGTTTTAGCGAATTACGGAATCCAGTTCGATTTAGCCGACACTTCCGACACGCTGAACATCGAGCAAGCTTTCAAGCCGAATACGAAAATGGTTTTCGTCGAAACGCCGACCAATCCCGTGATGGCGGTCACGGATTTGCAAGCCGTTTCCGAAATCGCGCATTCGCGAGGCGCGAAAGTCGTCTGCGACAACACGTTTATGTCGCCGTATTTGCAGCAGCCGATAAACTTCGGCGTCGATATTGTCGTACACTCGACGACGAAATACTTAAACGGGCATTCGGACAGCATCGGCGGTTTTGTCGCTTTGAACGACGAAGAAGACGCCAACTGGATTCAGTTTATCCAGAACAGCGTCGGCGCAATCCTTTCGCCGTTCGATTCGTTTCTGGTTTTGCGCGGCACGAAAACCTTAGCCGTCAGGATGGAAAAACACAACGAAAACGGTCGCGCCGTCGCCAATTTTTTAGCCGAGCATCCGCGAGTGCGGAAAGTTTATTATCCGGGTCTGACTTCGCATCCGCAGCACGAGCTTGCCAAGCGCCAGCAGAAAGGCTTCGGCGGAATGGTCTCGTTCGAAACCGGCTCGCTGGACAATGCAAAAAAGGTTCTGGAAAGCGTCAAGCTTTGCACTTTGGCGGAAAGTCTCGGCGGAGTCGAGAGTTTGATTTCGCATCCGGCGACGATGACGCACGCTTCCGTGCCGCAGGAAAAACGCGACCAGCTCGGAATTACCGAAGGTTTGGTGCGAATTTCGGTCGGGATTGAGGACATTGAAGATATTATTGAAGATTTAGACCAAGCGCTTAGTTAGTGGAAAGTGCTGAGTACTGAGTACTGAGTGAAAAATAAAAACTCAGTACTCAGTACTCAGTACTCAGCACTTATTTAATTATGTTGATTGTTGAGATTCACGCCACGTCACACATTGGACGCGTTCGCCGCGGCAATGAAGACAATTATCTTTTGCTGCAGATTGCGGGTTCAAAAACCTGGACCAGCTCTCAGGAACCGAGCGATTTCGTCATCGAATCGCAGCGCTTCGAGGTTGACGACTACGGCGTCGTCCTAGCCGTTTCGGACGGGATGGGCGGCGCGCTCGCCGGCGAAGTCGCCAGTAAAATGGCGGTCGACACCATCAGCGATAAAATCCTGAACGACGACCCCGATGTGACGACCAATCCCGACGCCGACCTCGGCGATTCGTTAATCGCGCGGCTTTACGAAGCGACCGTTTACGCCAATCATCTGATTCACCGCGAGCAGCGCAGCAATCCCGAATACAGCGGCATGGGCGCGACCTTTACCGGTATCGGCGTGACGCGCGAAGCCGTCGATATAATTCAGGTCGGCGACAGCCGCGCTTACCTGATTCGCAACGCGAAAATTTATCAAATCACCAAAGACCAATCGCTCGTTCAGCAATTAATCGACGCCCAGCAGATTCAGCCCGAAGAAGCCGAAACGCACGCTCTGAAAAACGTTATTTTGCAGGCGCTCGGCGCGCAAAACGAAATTTATCCCGTCCCGGCGCGGCTCTACCCGCAGCGCGACGACATTCTGCTTTTATGCAGCGACGGTTTATCGAATAAACTGCGCGGCGAAGATATGCTCAGAATCGTCATGGAAAACAGCGACCAATTGCAGATGGCGACCGCCCTGCTCGTCAAAGAAGCCAACGAGCGCGGCGGCGAAGACAACATCACCGTCATCGTCGCCAAACTAACCGGCAGCGATTTAGCCGAGCCGACCGAAGAAGACGTCAAGCTCGAAATCGTCAATTTCAACGACATTCACGACACGGCAGACCAGGACACGGCGGAGATTGTTTAAGGCAAAAGGAAAGTTTAAGGCAAAAGGCAAAAGGTAAAAGGCAAAAATAAAGAGCGTCTTACTTTAATTCCAGTAGGACGCTCTTTTTGCTTTCTGTTTTTTACTTTTGCCTTTTACCTTTTGCCTTTTGCCTTCCTATTTCTCTTCCCGCCATTCGGGTAATTCATTGATTCTTTTGACGTAAATCGACGAGCCCTGCACGCGGCTTACTTCGACCTTTTCGCCTTCGGCGAGCGGTTCTTCGCCGGCTTCGGGAAAAGCCGTCCACGTCGAGCCGTAAACTTTCACCGCGCCTTCCTTGAGCGCGCCTTTGCTGGCTATCGTGACGGTTCCGATTTGTCCCGGCAAAGAGTCGATTCCCGTTTTTATCGCATCTGCGTCGCCGTGCGAATAATATCTCGCAAAAATCGTGCGCGAAAGCACCGTCAGAGCAATCGAGACAATCGCAAAAACCAGAAACTGCGTCACCACGCCGAAACCGAGAAGCCCGACCAGCGCCGCCGCCACCGCGCCGATGCCGAACCAGAACAACACAAAACCGAGCGTAAACGTCTCGGCGATAATCAAAACCACGCCCAAAACAATCCACAAAATCCAGGCGTATTGTTCCATATTTCTCCTCGCAGAAAGTCTAAAGCAAGCGAACACAGTATTGCAATAATTTTACGATTTGTCATTCGATTTTGCCATTTGTCTGGTAAACCGCGCCTGTGCTAATCTTTTCCAAGTGCTTGGGTGGCGGAATAGGTAGACGCACAGGACTTAGTTCTTTGAGCATCAGAAGCGAAATCTTCTGTATGAATGGAGTCAAATTCGGTGAAACCTTTAAAATGGCAATACCGAGCTAAGTTTGAAGTTTTTGTTTTTACCTCGATATGTCGGAGTTAGGGCGTGACAGTTCGGGCAAAGTAAACGCAAGTTTTTCAAACGATTGTCTAAAGGATTTCCGTTAATATGGTCAAGTTCAAGTGGAATTGGTTTTCCAAGCCATTCCATAAGATTACAATTTGAACATTCGGGAATAAAAATCTTTTCATTAATCAATCGTTTCTTTAACTTGTTGGAAGATATTGGAATTTCGTTATTCAAATATTTTTCGATTGGTTTTCTTGCTCCAATTTTCCTGCCTTTATTCCAAAGTTGAAAGGTAAAGTGGGAAGTATCTAAATTAAAGTGAGAAATTGCTTTCTTTAATACAAGATAGTTTCCACCGCAAGGAACTATATTGAGTAACTTTAAGGTTTGAGCAAAAGAATAAGATTCTTTGACTGCGGCTTTTAATTGTTGCTCAGTGTATTTTCTCAATTTCATAAAACTTCAAAAAAGTGTAGAGACTTGACGGCTCCCGCCTGAATGCTAACAAAATAGTAAAAGGCGAAGATAAAGTCCAGACCACAAACTGTAATTCCTACAGGCGGCGAAAGCCGTAGCTGGTAAGAAAATCCTGTATCCTTCGGGGTGTGCGGGTTCGATTCCCGCCCCAAGCACCATTTTAGAATTAACGATTTAAGGGCATCACTAATGATGCCCTTTTCTGTTATTTTCAGCTTTAGTGTGCCGATTTTCAGATTGAGGCTAAAATAGATTATAAAACAGTCTCAAAAACGACCCTTTTTAAGACGAATCAAAAACGTCCGGTTATGCGTCTTCAATCCGGATTAAGGAGAAAGCCATTATGAATGTAGTTGGCGATGCATCAAAGGAGCGTCTTATCGCAGTATTCATCGATAACCTTATCGCGTTTGCCACGATGATGTTTGTTGTTATCCTCGTGCCGGAAAGATTTCCGGTTATTAAAGGCATTCTTTTCTTTCTTGTCTACCTGGCTTATTTCATCGTGCTGGAAGCTCTATGGTCGCGCACGTTAGGAAAATACTTTCAAGGTTTAATCGTGCGCAAGCTTGATGGCAGTCGTTGCGATTGGAAGGCAGCTTTGATTAGAGGCGGGTTACGTATTATTGAGATAAATCCGCTGTTGTTCGGCGGATTACCTGCCGGACTGATTATTATCTCAAATCCGCGAAAGCAGCGGCTGGGAGATATACTCGCCGGAACGGTTGTCGTCTCGGACAAAACAAAATGGGAGATTGATGAAGCCCCGTCAGACGCCGCATAAATCAGGTCGTTTATCACAGCGGCGCGGACGACGGATTTAATTCATATATTATTTTAGCGCCCGACGATTCGCTTTCAATCGTCGCGATGAGTAATTTTTTGCCGGAGAAGAACGGTTATGTCAGCAGCGTCGCCAATGCCGCGATAGACATGATGTTAAGCGAAAAAAAGTAAGCAAAACATTATTGCGACGGCAAAGGATGAAGCTTCGGCTTCGTCCTTTTTTGTTTTCCGCCGGTCAAACGGCGCAAAAAAGTTTTGGAACATTTTTTTGAATCCTTACGTTAGGCTGTTTGTCAGCGCGCTGCAATTAATTTCAAAAACAATAAGGAACTGATTATGAAATCTGCAAAGAGCATCGGACGAACCGTCGGCATTTTGCTGTTGTTACAGTTAGCCGCCGGGCTGACGCTGCCTTTTATTTTGATGAAACCGCTGACAGCAGGCGCGCCGGGCTTTCTGACAGCCGCGGCGGAGAATTCTTTTCAGATACGCTCGGCGGTGCTGCTCTCTTTCGTCGGCGCGGCGCTCACGGTTGCTCTCGGCATCACGGCGTTTCCGGTATTTCGCCGCTACAGCAACGCGGCGGCGATTTTGTTTCTGGTCGTCTGCGTGGTCAGCTGCGTGCTGGACGCCGTTCATGGCGGCACGGTGATGTCGATGCTGTCTTTGAGCCAGCAATCGGTGAACGCCGGTGGCGCGAATGCCGGATTATATGAATTGGTGGGCGCGGCGGTCGCTTCGGCGCGGCGCTGGGCGCATTGTATGCAGTTGGTTGCTGTCGGCGCGTGGATAATTGTCTTCTATAGTTCGCTCTTTCGCTTTGCCTTGATTCCGCGCGCGCTGGCTGCGCTCGGACTCGTCGGGATAATACTTCAGTTCATCGGCGTGACGTTAATGATGCTTCTCGGCTATAGCGTCATAGGCGAGCTGGCGATGCCGATGCTTCCGATTCAGATTGCCGTCGCCGCGTGGCTGATAGTGAAAGGATTCAACGAGCAACTGCCGGCGGCAGCCGCCGAAACAATCTCTGAATGACCTTCGGAGATATAATACGTGATTAAGAAAAATCTATTCGTATGCAGGACTGGTTTAGCATAATTGGCGCGGGCGGCGCGCTTTCGGCGAGTGCCGCGCGGGAGCTGCGGGATTTTGGCTTCGTCGTCATTCCCGGTCCGTTGAGCTCCGGTAGGCTGGCGCAATTAGCGGCAGCGTATGATTCCGCCGTCGCGTCAGCGAGTTCCGACGACGTAGGCGTCGGAAAGACGACAACGCGAGTCCACGATTTCGTCAATCGAGGCTCGGAGTTTGACGAGTTGTATATATATCAACCCGTTTTAGAAGCGTGCTGTCGCGTTATCGAGCAACCGTTCAAACTGAGCTCGATGCTGGCGCGGACTGTTCGACCTCGCTCGCAGCCGCAGGCTCTTCATACGGACTTCGAGCGCGACGCGGATGGATGGACGATGATTGGTTTCATCTTTATGGTCGATGAGTTTCGACAGGGCAACGGCGCAACGCGATTTATCCCGGGCTCGCACAAATGGGTAACTGTTCCGGACAAGTTGAAGAAGGACACGCTGGCGGATTATGAAAATCAAATCACGGCGTGCGGCTCGGCAGGTTCCGTCATTATTTACAACGGCGCTGTCTGGCACGGGCATACGGCAAATTCGTCCGACGCGCCTCGACGCTCGATACAAGGCGCTTATATTCGGCGTGAAGCACAATCGGCGGTCAATTTTCCAGAGCGTATGCGCCCCGAGACTCTCGCCCGCATCAGTCCGCTGGCGAAGTATATTTTAGCCGTCTAGCCCGCGTTTGCCGCCGGTCGTGCGTTAAAGCGCCGCATTTAACAAATCATTCGAGCGCCGGGCGGCTGTCTTTTTCTTAAATGGTTTCCATATTTTGATTTGGAGATAAGAATCTATATTTCCCGTCAGGGAAAATCAACCTGCCCGCGCTAAACAAAAAGGTAAATTATGTCTGAAAATCAAATTACCCCGATTTCTTCGCACGAACGCATCGATATTGTCGATGTTCTGCGCGGCTTAGCCGTCGCCGGTATTCTCATCGGTAATATGCAGTGGTTTTCCGGTTACGGGATGATGCCCGAGGCGCTCGCCGCGCAAGGCGCTCTCGCTGACCGGATTACGCATTTTCTGGTTCATTTTTTTGTCGAAGGCAAGTTTTATTCGATTTTTTCGTTTCTTTTCGGTTTCGGCTTCGCGCTGCAAATCGGGCGGGCGCAGGAAAGAGGCGACCGCAAAGCCTCGCTTTTCAAACGACGCTTGTTCTGGCTGCTGGTCATCGGTCTGATGCACGCTTTTTTGCTCTGGGCGGGCGACATCCTGACCGTCTATGCCCTGATGGGATTTGTGCTCGTCCTGTTTCGCCGGAAAACAGACGACGCGCTGCTCAAATGGGCGCTGGCGCTGATGATAGTGCCGATTTTGACATATATTCTGTTTTATATTTTGTTTGCCGTTTTTGTCACGCCCGAAGCGTTAGCCCAATTTCATGCCGGGCAGACTGAGTTCTGGAATCAGATGGTCAGAATGGTTCGGGAAGGCAGCTATCTGCAAATTATTACCGGTTATAACCGGCAGTATATCGTCGGCAGATATATCGGTTTGATTTTCGATATGCGTCTGCCGAAAATTCTGGCGATGTTTCTTTTGGGGTTTTATGCTTACCGGCGCGGCTTTTTCCAGAATTTATCCGCTCATCAATCGTTCATTCGCCGCGTTCTGGTTTACGGACTGGTTTTAGGTCTGGTCGGCAACATCGCTTTTACGGCGCTGGCAGGTAAGGAAGCGGTTTTTCCGCCGACGGCGGCGGGCATCGCGGGCGTCATCACTTATGCCTTCGGCGTTCCCGCGCTGGCGCTCGGTTATATCGCTCTGGTCGCGACGCTCTGGCAAAAAGCGGCGTGGCGCGCGCCTTTAGCCTTTCTCGCTCCGGTCGGGCGGATGGCTTTAACCAATTATTTAATGCAGACGGTTATCTGCATCTTTATTTTTTACGGTTTCGGTTTCGGTCAATACGGCAACGTCGGCGCGGGCGCGGCGACGCTGATTGCGCTCGGAATCTTTCTGTTTCAGATATTGTTCAGCTCGCTGTGGCTGAAGTATTTTCAATACGGTCCGATGGAGTGGATTTGGCGGCAGCTGACCTATCGCCAGCGCCTCGATTTGCGACTTAAGCGCGAGCTGTCGGCGGAAGATTTGCCTTAGTAAAACGGCTTTCAGACCGGATTGCGGAAAATGTTGACGGCTGGTTTCGAATGACCAGCCTTTTTCTTTTTCGCGTTCACCAAATCGGTCGTTCGTCATTCCATATCGTATATTTTATAAACTATTTTGTCGCGCAATATAAATAAATAGCTTTTCTTTCGGCGCTAAACCCGTTAAAATCCTAGCGTTGCAAAATTTCCAAACTGTTTTTCAACTAATGGCACAAGCTTTGCTTTTATACTTCACGGATGCGGCAAGCGTTCGTGAAGATTGAGGTCGTATGAAAATTTTGAAGACTTTGACCAATATCTTTGCTTTTATCTTTTTGCTCTTTGTTATCTCGATTTCGGCGCAGGAAAGCGACGACAGCATCTACACGCTGCAGGCAGGCACGACGATTCAGGTGAAAATGGACAACGAAATCAATTCCAAGGTTTCAAGCACGGGCGACACTTTCACCGTCACGGTTTCCAAACCGGTCATCGTTCGCGAAACGGAAATTCTTCCAATCGGGACGATTATCGAAGGAAGAATTACGAACGTCAAACCGGCTTCGCTCGGCGGAGGCGGCGGAAGTTTCGAAGTAAAATTCGAAACGCTGCGTTTGATAAACGGCGCGAAACGCCCGATTGATGCGGTTTTAACGAACCGGGAAAAGCCGAAAAGCTCGAACACGCGCAACATCGTTTCGGTTATCGGCGGAACGGCGCTCGGCGCTCTCATCGGAACGGCGTCGAACAAGGAAAACGGCGCATTGATTGGCGCCGGCATCGGAGCGGGCGCGGGAACGAGCGCGGCGATATTCCGCAAAGGAAAAGAAGCGCGCATCAAAACCGACGAGGAAATCGAGATTCGACTAAAAAGGGACGTGACTTTGCCGGTCGAGGATTATTGAAAAATTTAACGGGTTTGGTTGCAACAGGCGAGAGCTAACCGCAACCAGATAGAAACGGCTGAGGTGAAGGGGAGAGCGCGTCAGCCGTTTCTTTATTTGTGCAGATTCTTTGGCAGAAACGCGACAGTTATGGAGCGTGTTTTAGTTCGGCGATTCGATACGCTAAACTTCAACACGCTCCATAACTGTCGCGTTTCTGCCTTTGTTATAGAAAAACGGGAGCAGTCATAAAGTGCGTCTCAATGCTGGTCGGACGCGTTTTATGACCGTTCCCGTTTTGGCGTGTGGGCTGGGCTATCTTATTTCTGCTGATTGATAGCTTTTTCAATCGCCTGCAGGCGTTTTTCCATTTCGCTTTCTTTCGCTTTCAGGACGTTGATTTCGTTTTTCAGCTTTTCAATCTCGACATTTTTTTCCTGCAATTGAGCGTCGAGTTCTTTGACCGCCGCGATTGAAACGCCCGCCAAATCCTGCACGCCGATTGAAGTGTTGCCCGTGCCGAGCTTGAACTGCTCGTAGAAATCTTCAGCCATCGGACCGATGTGGCGAACCTGCTGACCTTCCGAGATGTAATTCCACGAAGTAACCGGAATCTTGCGCAGGCGCGAAAGAACGTCATTACCGCCAACCGTCATAAAGTTTTCTTTCGTCAAGCGGCTCGAAGTACAGTTGAAGACGCCCGAGCCAGCCGGAAGATTACAACCCGTCGTGCCGCCCAGGTTTGTGCGGAAGCGGAAGCCGCCCGTCGCGCGCAGTGCGAATTCGTTGTTCGCCGTGTTTCTGAAAGTGTCAGCCGACTGCTGAGCCGAGCCGTCGCTCCAGATGAACGTGCCGGTGAAACCGTTGTTCGAAGCGAATTTACCCATCGCCGTCGTGTGGTCCTGGTCAGCCGTCACGTTGTAACCGATGGCGACCGCCGCCAGACCGCGAATGTTGAAGGTGTCGGGGTCGCATTTGCCGTTGATGAACGGTCCGCCCGACTTGGCATTGTTACCGAGCGCGACGCCGTAAGTGTCGCAGACACGGTTGCCCGCGCCAGCCGAAAATCCAGCCGCGCCTTTCACCTGGTTGCCGCTGCCGAAAACGATGCTCGAAGTGCTTTCAGCCGAGTTCGTATCGCCGAACGCCAGCGCGTAGAGACCGATTGCCGTCGAGTTGCTGCCGCCAGCCCACGAGAAGAAACCGACGTTGTTATCGTCCCATTCGTTGTCGGCATAGCCCGAACGGAAAGCGCCTTTATAGGAATCCCAAGAAGTGCGATAGCCTTTGCCCTGCATCGGCGAGACGCCGATTCCGAGGTTTCCGGTCGCGACGAAGCTGCCGTTCTGGAAAACTTTAAACCAAGCCGGCGTGTGTCCGCCCGGACCCGAACAGCAGGTCGAGCCGCCGCGCAGGTTAATCATCGGAGCCGTGCCGTTCTGGTCGCCGACCGAAAGCTGTTCCGCGCCGGGAACGAATTTCACGAAGTTTGCATCGGTGTAGGCTTTATTCGTCGCGTCGGTCATGCTGACCGGATTTCCCACATTCGTGATGGCTACGCCATTCGCCGAGAGACCGTTGACGAAAGTGTTCTGTCCCGTCCAGGCGTTCTGACCGTTCAGGCGACCGAAATTCGGCGAGATGCGCGTGTCGTTGATAAAGCCGGTCGTCGAAGCGTCGTTGATAGCCGTGATGATGCTCGTGCCGGTCATATTGCCGCCGCCGCCGCCTGCGGTCGTCATCTTCGTGCCGTCGGGGAAGATGAGACCGTTGCCCGCGCCGCTGATTTTGATGTTGCCGCTCGACTCGAATCTTTCGGTCGGATTGACGACGCCCGCGCCGACGTTGCCGTTCGGCAGAACCGTGAACAGAAGCGTGCCGTGTCCGAGATTGTTGGTGACGACGTTCTGTTTCGTATCTTTAACAATGTAGAACGGCAGGTTGTCGCTGAAAACGAAGCTCGAACCGCCCGTTCCGGTGGCGAGCGTCAAACCGCCGCCGGTCGTCATCGAAGACGGAGTGGAGATTACGCTCAGGCTCGGCGTAATGCCCGAAGCGCCCTGTGAAAACCGCAGCTCCGCGTTAGCGCCGTCGAGAACCGACAATCTCGACGTCGGATTCGGGTTGCCGATACCGATTTGACCTTGCGGAGTTTCCGTAATAATCGAATCGCCGAGCGTGCCGCTCGCGTCCATCCACTTGGAAATACGGTTCACCGTTCCCGTTCCGGCGAGGTTCGCTTCGTTCGTGTTGACGACTTTACCGCCGGTAAAGTTGCCGCCCGATTTCAGAACCGTTCCGTCCGGGAAAACGACGCCGCCCACGGCAATCTGCCCGTTTTCGTCGCGTTTGACAATCGTGCCGCCGACGTTGTTGGAAGTCGCGTTGTTTACCGCCTGCACGCTGTTGGAAATCTCGGTCGAAGTCGTTCCGCCGATGTTTTCGGCGGTCGTCGCCGTGTTGGCTTTAATCGCATACGGCGCGGAATTGACTTTTTCGCGCGTATTGCTCAAAGGCGCGTAAGCTTCCGCTTCGGTTTTGCGGATGCTGATTTCCAGATAACGGTCGGCGCCCGAAAAGGCTTCCTTGCCGAAATCCAAACCGGCAGAGTAAGCGCCGTTCGTCACCAGCGTCTTGAGCTCGATGGTCGAGCCAATCTGGTTGCCGCCTTCCGCCGCGTCGTAAAGCTTGAATTGAAACTGATATTCGCCGTTTTCGACGGCGCTCGCTTCGCTTAAACGTCCCTGATAACTAATGACGGAAGTCTGCCCGAAAGCAGAACCCGCCGCGACTAAGAAAAGAACCAATAGAATTAAGACGGTATGTAATTTCATGAATTTTCTCCCAAACTGTATGACCTTGTATAAATCGAGTTTTCGTCGGAAACGGAAAACTTCTATTAGCTAACGCGTAAAAGATTTGTAAAAGGTGTCAGCTTCGAAAATATTTTTTTCATTCGGAGAAAAATTTCATCGAAGACGAGTTTTTCGTCAAAATGGGCGTGTCCTCATAGCGTATCGGCGGAATAAATAGCCACGTCGTTTACGGCGTGGTCGGAAAAGACTCAAATAGGGCGTTTCAACGTCCTTTCCAAACAAAACGATGGCTGAAGCCAAAGAAAAAGGACGTTGAAACGCCCTTGCGATATTTATTAATCATCTGTCCACGCCGTAAACGACGTGGCTATTAACATCAATCTATGAGGATGCTATCGCGAAAATCGCGACGGACAAATGAAAATTGCCTTTACCGGAGTGAAAATTGCGATTGCCATACTGAAAATCACGGCTGGCAAGATGAAAATCGCGATTGCCAACGTGAAAATCGGCTTTGCCGCTGTGAAAATCGCTTTCGACCGTCGAACATTCGCGTTTGACAAAGCGTCGGGCGCTTTCGACGCGAAAAAATCTCTTTGAGCGTCGAAGGTTTTCGATAGATTTTTGAGAAAAACCGAATTTGCCGTTTGCCTTCAACCGTGACAAAATAACTTTTTATCAAACACATTTAATTTCAAACAGTGAGGAATAAAGATGCTTAGACGTAATAAAGTTACGGTTGTCGGCGCGGGCAATGTCGGCGCGACCGCCGCGCATTGGATTGCCAGCAAGGAGCTGGCGGACGTGGTTCTGGTGGATATCGTCGAGGGAACGCCGCAGGGAAAATCTCTGGATTTGGCGCAAGCCGCGCCGATTGACGGCTTCGACGTCAAACTAATCGGCGCGAATTCTTATGAAGAAACCGCCGGTTCCGACGTGGTTATCATCACCGCCGGACTGCCGCGCAAACCCGGAATGAGCCGCGACGACCTTCTGAAAACGAATTCGGACATCGTCGGCAACGTCACCGACCAGGTCGCGAAATTTTCGCCCGACGCTTTTATCATCGTCGTCTCCAACCCGCTCGACGCGATGACGCAGGTCGCTTTTAAACGTTCGGGCTTTCCGAAAAATCGCGTGATGGGCATGGCTGGCGTTCTGGACGCGGCGCGGATGCGCTGTTTTCTGGCGGAAGCTTTGAATGTGTCGGTCGAAAACGTGACGGCTTTCGTTTTGGGCGGACACGGCGACACGATGGTTCCGCTGCCGCGTTATTCGACCTGCGCCGGAATCCCGATTACGGAGCTTTTGCCGCAGGAACAAATCGAAGCCATCGTCAAGCGCACGGCAAACGGCGGCGCGGAAATCGTCGGCTTGTTGAAAACCGGCTCGGCTTATTACGCGCCAAGCTTGGGCGCGGTCGAAATGGCGGAAGCGATTTTGAAAGACAAAAAGAAAATCCTGCCGTGCGCCGTCTATCTCGAAGGCGAATACGGCATCAACAATCTGTTTGTCGGCGTGCCGGTGAAATTGGGCAGAAACGGCGTCGAGCAAATCATCGAAATCTCGCTGACCAACGAAGAACGCGCGGCGCTGCAAAAGAGCGCGGGCGCGGTGCAGGAATTGATTGACGTTCTCGGCATCTAAGCCGCGAAAGTGAAAAAGTGAAAGAGTGAAAAGGTGAAAAAGTTTACCGTCGAAAAATAACGGTCGCTTTTTCACCTTTTCACTTTTCCACTTTTTCACTTTTTTGACCGATTCATTCAAATTGAAAATCAAATTCTTTCAGAATGACCGCCGCAGATTTTACCAATTCTTAATAATCCTAAATATTTCAACACTTAGCTGATTGGCACGCGGATTGATTAATAAACGAGCGGCTGCTTTCTCTCCTGACGCAGCCGATGCTGTTTGTTTGAATCAATTGGATTTTTCAAGTCAACACTTTCCCCAATGGCTAACTGAAAACTGCTCGTTCTTCCCTTTGGCTGTGCAAATCGCACAGCCTTTTTTTTCGCCTCAATCGGTCAGATTGACCGGATTGAATATTTCATATTGATTGCTTTCTCTCATTCATCGAATCGACATTTCTTTTCACGAATTAAATAAACTACTGATTTTTCAATCATTTAGCTTTATTAAAAGATTTGGCACGGTCATTGCCAATAGGTTCCCCGACCGATTGCGGGTATTTTTCCGCAGCAACACAAACTTCTTCCTTTTAAAGTAGGTAACTTAAAATGATGTCACAAAAATTTAATGTAAAATTGATGAGAGAAATTTCGAGACTGCTCCTGCTCTCTTTGATTTTCGTTAATGTCATCGGCGTTTATTCGAATCCGAAAGATGAAAGTAAGGTTTCCAAAATCCTTAATGCTCCGACACTGAATAAATATACTTCGGATTTGACCCGCCTGGCGCGCGAAAACAGATTAAATCAAAATGTGAATTTTGAGCGCGAAGTCAGCCAGCTCGTCCGGATTCTGACGGGCGGCGACGCGCGCCAGCCAATCGTTTTGGACGAAACCGGCGAATATCAGGAACTCGTGGTCGAGCATCTGGCGCTGCGGATAGCGAAAGGCGGCGTGCCCGCTTCCCTGTCGGGCAAACGCGTGCTGAAGCTCGAAACCGGAAAACTTTTTTCCGATGCCGACACGAATGCGAAAGCCGCGACCGCGATTGAATCCATCGTCGGCGAGCTTGCCGCGCAGGATAACATCATTTTATTTGTTGACGGCATTGACGGTTTTGCCGGCAACCCGGAAGTTTGGGAAAAATTAACGACGGCTTTGCAGCAAGGCAAAATCAGCATTATCGGCGGCGGCTCGAAAGCGGCTTATTTGGAAAAAATCGAAAAGCACGCCGAGCTTTCGGCGCTGTTTACGCCGGTTTTTATCAATCAGAACAAGACGATTTTCGGCGGCGAAAAAGCTTCCAATGATTTTCAGGGCGACGAATTTCGCGGCGACAACGTTTCGCCGGATTTGCGCGCGATGATGGCGGAAGACGCTTCGGGCAGCAAACGCGTCGACGTTATTCTGCAAGCCAAAGACGCCGACAATTCCGTTTTAAGAACGCTGCTGGCGCAGGGCAAAGCGCGCATCAATGACCGCATCGGCGACAGCAATATGATGGTCGTCAATCTGCCTTTGAGCACGGTCAATCAGCTTTCGCAGAGCGGTTTGATTAATTATATGTCGCCCGACCGCGAGGTTCAGATGTCCGGTCACGTCGAAGATACGACCGGCACGACTTTAACCCGCTCGCAGGCGGCGACGCCGACGCGCGCGGCTTACACGCTGAACGGAAACGGCGTCGGCGTGGCGATTGTCGATTCGGGCATCTACGCCGACCACAAAGGTTTTAAAACTACCAACGGCGCTTCGCGCATCGTGGCGAACGTCAACTTTACAAGCGCCGATACGGCGGCAACCGCCGATAATTACGGTCACGGAACGCACGTCGCCGGTCTCGCCGTCGGCAGCTCCGCTGTCAGCAACGGCGCATACAGAGGCGTCGCGCCGAATGCGAATATCATCAGCGTCAAGGTTTTGAGCGACAACGGAAGCGGTCAAACGTCGTGGCTTTTGAACGGTCTGAACTGGATTCTGCAAAACAAAGCGACTTATAACATTCGCGTCGTCAATTTAAGTCTCGGCTCGACCGCCGTCGATACGTATACGAATGACCCGGTTTGCCGCAAAGTTCACGAACTGGTCAGCGCCGGTATCGTCGTTGTGGCGGCTGCTGGAAATCTTGGAAAAAACAGCCTTGGAAGCATAGCGTACGGACGCATTCACTCGCCCGGCAACAGCCCGTATGTTATTACGGTCGGCGCGACCAACACGCTCGGCACGAACGCGCGAAACGACGACGTCGTCACCTCGTTCAGCTCGCGCGGTCCGACACGCTCGTTTTATACCGACGCTAACGGCGTCCGCCGCTTTGACAATCTGATTAAACCGGATTTGGTCGCGCCCGGCAACAAACTGATTTCCTACAAATCCGCAAATAATTTATTGGGCAGCCAGGTTTCCGCTCTGAGCGACCCGCTTTTGAGCACGCTCGGCGCGACCGACGCTTTGATGAATCTGAGCGGAACGTCGATGTCGACTCCGGTCGTAGCGGGCGCGGCGGCTCTGCTTTTGCAGGATAATCCGAATCTGACGCCGAATATGGTCAAGATGATTCTCCAATATACGGCGCAGCCGCTTGCCGGAGAAAATATGTTCGAGCAGGGCGCGGGGCAGCTTAACGTCGAAGGCGCAATCAGACTGCTAAACTCGATGCGCAACGATTTGAATTTTCAAACCGCCGCCAACGGAACCAGCATCGTTCCGACCGGCTGGGTGATGCCGGCGACGACTTCTTCAATCGGCGGCACGAGCTTTGTCTGGTCGCAGATTATTACCACAAATCACGGTTTTGTCGCCGGACAAAATCTGACTTCGAAATATCAGGATGTTTACGATTTAGGAAAAACTTTCAGCGACGGCGTTCTTATCTCGGACGGCATCGCTTCTTTAAACGAGACAAACTTCTCCACGGGCTTGACGGCATCGCCGAACGTGATAACCAGCAATGGCGGCGCGCTCGGCAGCGGAGCGGTTTATTGTCCTCTCGGCGTTCTAATCAGCGACGGCGTGCTTATCAGCGACGGCGTTTTAATCAGCGACGGCGTTTTAATCAGCGACGGCGTTTTGATTAGCGACGGCGTGCTTATCAGCGACAGCACACAGGCAATGAGCAACTCTATCACGGCAAACGGCGACAACACGCCCGGTATGCAGTAGTAGTTCCACAAACAAAAAAAATCTAAAAAATTTAATTTAAGGAAAACTAATGTCATACCAGATTGCTAACAGACATTCAGTCCAAAGTGTGCCTGCCGGTCGAATCGGCTTCGCCCTCGCGCCCGATATGACGCGCGTCGGCGAGCTCGGCGACGCGGACACCGCCGAAGTGCTCGCCTTTCTGGCGGAGCGCCCGGTTCACACTATCGTGATGACGAGCTTTATCAACGATAACGGACTGGTCAGCTCGCTCAATCGCGGCATCTTCTACGGCTTCCGCGGCGACGCGGGAAATCTCGAAGGCGTCGCGCTGATAGGGCACACGACGCTGGTCGAGGCGCGCACGGAAGATTCGCTGAAGGCTTTCGCTTTTGTCGCCCGAAACTCCGAAACGCCGGTTCACATTATTATGTCGGACGGCACGAACGCCGAATCGTTCTGGCAGTATTATTCCGGCGGCGCGCGGCAGCCGCGCCTTGTCTGCAACGAATTATTATTTGAAATCAGCTTTCCCGTTATGGTTCAAGAAACAACCGAAGATTTGAGATTGGCAAGCGAAGACGAATTGCTCGAAATTGCCGAAGCGCACGCCGAAATCGCTCTGATGGAAAGCGGCGTCAATCCTCTGGAAAAAGACCGCGAAGGTTTTTTGCAGAGAACTCTGCGCCGCATCCGGCAGGAAAGAACTTTTGTCGTCTTCGGCGGCGGCAAACTTCTTTTCAAAGCCGATATTGTCGCCGAAACCGCCGAGGCGATTTATCTGGAAGGCATCTATGTCGCGCCCGAAGAGCGCGGCAAAGGAACAGGTCCGAAATGTTTATCACAATTAAGCCGTCTGCTTCTAAGCCGCGTGAAACACGTGTGTTTACTGAGCAACGTCGATTTTAAGGAGGCACATTCCGCTTACTTGAAAGCCGGGTTCAAATCAAAAGACAGCTGCACGACGATTTTTGTTTAACAAAGAAAAACTATAGACAAAAAATTTGTTATTGCTTATAATTATCGGAAGGCTTCTTATTAAAGCCTTCCGCATTAATCATTTGAAGCACCAACTCCAGCGATTTGACGGCTTCCGCGAAATTCAAAGCAACACTCCCGCCCATTATGAAACTTCCCCCGATTTTCTGAAAGTTTCAAACTGTATATGGATTCTCAAAAAACTACAAGACAGTATATGCTGGCTATCATTGGCTTGGGGGCGCTGTGTTTAGCCATCGCATTGTTCACCTTTCCGCCGGAAAAGCTCTCGCTGCAATTCGTCTTTCTTTCCCTTTTGACCATCGCCTTCGGCTCGCGCATCTCGATTCAGATTCCGCGCTTCAAATCGCACATCGCCGTTTCCGACACGTTTATTTTCCTCGCGATTCTGCTTTTCGGCGGCGAAGCGGCGATTATTCTTTCGGCGGTCGAGGCTTTTTTCTCTTCGTGGCGCTTCTGCAAGAAAAAAATCTCGGTTTTCTTTAACGCCGCGCTGCTGGCTTGCTCGACGACGTTTGTCGTTTCGGTTTTGCGGGTGTTCGAGATTGACGGCTCGAAGGTTATTCACGAAGAAGCGCACACTAATCTGGCTATTTCGCTGTCGGTGATGGCGCTCGTGCAGTTTGTTTTCAATTCCGGTTTAGCCTCGATTTACGGCGCTTTGAAAAGCGGAAAACCGTGGTGGGAAACGTGGAAGACGCATTATCTGTGGACTTCCGTGACGTATTTCGTCGGCGCGATTGCCGCCGGAATTTTAGCCGAATTGGTTTTTGTCATCGGTTTCGGCGTGATTATCGCCGCCGCGCCGATTATCGTTTTCATATACCTGACTTACCGGATGTATCTGAAAAACGTGGAGATGTCGCTTTCGCAAGCCGAGCAAGCCGAACAGCACGCCTTGATTCTGGAAGAACAATCGCGCGCGCTCTCCGAATCCGAAGAACGCTTCCGTAGCGCGTTTACCTACGCGCCCATCGGCATCGGCATCGTTTCGCCCGACGGCAAATGGCTGAAAGTCAACAAAGCGCTTTCGGAAATTTTGGGCTACACGGAAGAAGAATTTCTCGCCACCGAGTTTCAATCGATGATTTACGAAGACGATTTGGGCAGCACGCTCGTCAAGCTGCACGAATTGATGACCGGCAAAGTTCCCGCCTGCCAGCTCGAACAGCGTTATGTGAACAAGCGCGGCGAAATCGTCTGGGTTTCGTGGAGCGTTTCCGCCACCAGCGACCACAAAGCCGAGCGCCCGAATTTAATCTTCCAGATTCAGGACATCACCGCCAAAAAACTGGCGGAAGAACAGCTTCAGTATAAAGCCACGCACGACGCGCTGACGGGCTTGCCGAATCGCGCGTATTTTATGGCGCGGCTCGAACAGGCTCTGGAAAAATCCTTCGATAATCCGGCGCATAAGGTCAGCGTTCTTTTCATCGACCTCGACCGTTTCAAAATCGTCAATGACAGTCTCGGTCATCAAATCGGCGACGAGCTATTAATCGGCATCGCCGACCGCCTGCGCGAATGCCTGCGCCCGTCGGATATGGTCGCGCGTCTCGGCGGCGACGAATTTACGATTCTGGTCGAAGGCAGATACGAGCCGCGCGAAGTCGTCCGCATCGCCGAGCGCATCCGCGAAAAATTCCTCAGTCCTTTCAATTTAAGCGGTCACGAAATTTTCAGTTCCGCCAGCATCGGCATTCTGCACGCTTCGGATAAATACACGAAGCCGGAAGACGTGATGCGCGACGCAGACATCGCGATGTACCAGGCGAAACGCGCCGGAAAAGCCCGCCACGAAACTTTCACGCAGCATATGCGCGACGCCGTGAAAGAAACTTTGCAGATTGAAACCGATTTGCGACACGCGATTGAAAAACAGGAGTTCGACGTTTATTATCAACCGATTTACTCGTTTGAAACCGATAAAATCGAAGGCTTCGAAGCGCTCGCGCGTTGGGAACACAAAACTCTGGGAATGATTCCGCCGAGCAGATTTATTCCTTTAGCCGAAGAAATCGGCGTGATTGACGCGCTCGGCGAACAAATTTTGCGCCGCGCCTGCCAGGAAGGCTGTCTGCTGCAGCAATCCGCGCCGGAAGCCGATTCGTTCGTCCTGAGCGTCAATATTTCCTGCAAGCAATTTGCCCAGTTAAAACTCGCCGAAAACATCAAACAAATTCTCGAAGAGACAAACTTCAGCCCGCAAAATCTGAAGCTGGAAATTACCGAATCGGTTTTTCTGGAACACACCGAAACGGCGATTGAAGTCCTGCGCCAGTTGTGCGACATCGGCATCGAAATCAACATCGACGACTTCGGCACCGGCTATTCGAACCTGCATTATTTGACGCAGTTTCCGATTACGACGCTGAAAATCGACCGCTCGTTTATCAGCCCGATTAAGGAAAACGGGCAAAATATCGAAATCGTGCAGACGGTGATGATGCTGGCGCGCAGCCTGCGCATGAAGGTCATCGCCGAAGGCGTCGAAACCGAAGCGCAATACAACCAGCTCAAAGATTTAAACTGCGAAGGCGCGCAAGGCTACTTTTTCGGCAAGGCGATGAAATTTGAAGAAGCCAGAGATTATTTCCGCGAGAAAAACCGCCCGCCGATGCCGCTGCCGCCGATGGAAGAAATCTCGGTCGTCTCGACGCTGCAATGATTTTTTTATCGAAAGAAAAACGACGACAATTGGATTCATTCAAGAGAAATTTTCGGCGCCAATATATTTCTCTGCCGGACAACGAATCATAGACCGCGCATCCGACTTTCTCCTACCAAAAATAAAAAACTGTAAGCTTTTGCTGATTTTTTTCATATACGAGTGAGAAGAAAATTCAGACGCTATTTTTGTTGCTAATTTGCGCTGCCAGCTATGGCGACTAATTATCAATGAAGCGCTTTTGACTTTTCGTATGACCGCTAAATTACTTGAAAGCGGCAACTTACGCTTATGTCGCAAGGCACGTTAAATATATTAACGCCAAATTTTCATTAGCCTTCTAAAGACTAGCGAAAATTCTTGAGAAAACTGTTTTCCTCAGTGGTG
>DASVWG010000404.1:0-37824 GCA_036389695.1 Pyrinomonadaceae bacterium | reverse complement strand
CCGACAAACACATTCTGCTCGTCAACGGCTCGCGCATTTTTACGATTTCCGACGAAATCGCGGCGGCGCTGGAAGAAGATTTAGACGGCTCTGACGAACTGCTCGAAAAACTCGGTCTTTCCGCGCCCGCGTACATTACCGACGAGCCTCTGACAAATGCTCCGGTTCGCTCGCTTTCGCTCGCCATCGCGCAGAAATGCAACCTGGGCTGCACATACTGCTACGCGCAGGAAGGAAATTTCGGCGCGAAAAATAAAGATATGAGCGCGGAAGTCGCGCTCGCCTCGGTCGATTTGCTCTTTTCGGAAGCTTCGGCGGGCGAAACCGTCAATCTCACATTTCTCGGCGGCGAGCCTTTGACGAATCGAAAATTACTGCGCGAATGCACCGAACGCGCCGCCGATTTAGCCGAAGCCAAAAACATTCCGGTTAATTTTTCGCTGACGACGAACGGCACTTTAGTCACGCCCGAAGACGGCGAATTTTTTGAGCGTTACGGATTCGCCGTCACCGTCAGCCTTGACGGAATCGGCGACGTGCATAACCGTTTGCGAGCGTTTAAAAGCGGCAGCGGAAGCTACCGGCGCATTCTGGAAAATATTCGCCCGCTGCTCGAAATGCAGCGCGAGATGCAAGTTTCGGCGCGCGTGACCGTCACGCCCGACAACCTGTTTTTGCGGGAAACGCTCGACGAATTCGTCTCGCTCGGCTTTCACAGCGTCGGTTTTTCGCCGATGCTTTCGTCGCCGAGCGGCGCGGGCGAAATGAATTCAAAGCAGCTTGATTTGATGCTCGAACAGATGATTTCCTGCGGCGAGGAATTTGAGCGGCGCGTTATAAACGGCGAAAGATTTCCGTTTTTGAATATGACGAACGCTTTGCGCGAAATTCACAAAGGCACGCATCGCCCGTATCCGTGCGGCGCGGGCGCGGGTTATCTGGGCGTTTCGGCGGACGGCGGTTTATACGCGTGTCATCGTTTTGTCGAGGACGAAGCGGGCGCTTTGGGAAAAGTTTTCGACGGCGTCGACCGCGAAAAACAGAAACGCTGGTTAGCGGACAGGCACGTTCATTTTCAGGAGCCTTGCCGCAGCTGCTGGGCGCGTTATCTGTGCGGCGGCGGCTGTCATCACGAAGTGATTAAACGCGGGCGACCGGCTTGCAATTATATTCGCGGCTGGCTGCATTACTGCCTGCAAGCTTACATCAGGCTTCTGGAAAAACGACCGGATTATTTTGGCGTTAATTGAAACGATTATTTGAAATCAATAATTACTTTGCGACCTTTGCGACAAAACTTTGCGCTCTTTGCGGTTAAAAAAGAAGATTAACCGCAAAGAGCGCAAAGTTTCACGCAAAGAACGCAAAGATGTATTTTATGAGTTTTCAATACAGCAACGCGGGCTCTGAAATAAGCGCCGAAGTCTGCGTTATCGGCGGCGGACCGGCGGGCACGACGATTGCCCGCAAGCTCGCGCTTTTCGGTCACAGCGTTTGTTTAATCGAAAGAGCGGACAATTCGCAAAATAAAGTCGGCGAATCTTTGCCGCCGAATATTCTGGTTTTGCTCGACGCGCTCGGTTTAAGAGAACGCATCGAAGCCGCGTCGTTTCTGCGTCCCGCAAAGGCAGTCGTTAAATGGTCTGACGAATCGGCTTTCACAAAGGTCTCAAACGGACAATCCGGATTTATGGTCAATCGCGGGCGGTTTGACCAAATTCTGCTCGAAGCCGCCGAAGAAGCGGGCGTGAAAGTGATTCAGCCCGCGCAGGCGCTGCGTCCGACGTTAGACGACACGCGAAAATGGAATATTCCGGTTCGCGGCGATTCGGGATTGGTGAAAATCAAAGCGAAATATCTGGTCGAAGCGGCGGGCAAACATTCGTTCTTTAAGCGCAAGCGGAAACGTTATTCGGCAGCGACCGTCGCGCTGTGCGCTTACTGGCGAAACGCGAAGATTGAAAACACGGCGACGCTGGTCGAAGCCGGTCGGGAAGAATGGTTCTGGGGCGCGGCGCTGCCGGACGGCGATTTTAGCGCGATGGTTTTTATCGACGCGAAACGCGGGCGCGGGCGACGTAATCCGGAATCGTTTTATCGCTCGCTGCTCGCCGAATCGACTCTTTTGCGCGGATGTTTGAACGGAACGCTTGTCGGCAAAGTGAAAGGTTATGACGCTTCGGGTTATATCGACGAAGAGCCGGTTAATGAAAATTTAATCAAAGTCGGCGAAGCCTGTTTTTCGATTGACCCGCTCGCTTCGCAGGGCGTGCAGGCGGCGATGAATTCCGGTTTGCAGGGCGCGTTCGTCGTTCACACATTATTGACCCGACCGGAAAACTCAAAGGAAGCGATGCAGTTTTATCGAAACCGTCAGGCAGAAACCGTCGCGCGGCATCATAATTTCGCGGCGCGGTTTTATTCCGAATCGCGTTTTAAAAATACGGGCGCATTCTGGCAGAAGCGCGCGATTTCGCCGACGGACGAACGCTCCGAAATTCCGCAGACAAATCCCGCGCTGTCCGGCGAGCTATATTTGAAATTATCAAACGCCGCGACTTTAATAGATACGCCGTGCATCGCGGGCGACATCATCACCAAAACGCGGGCATTGACGCACGCCGGGTTTGAGCGCCCAATCGCTTACGTCAACAATACGGCAATCGCTTTACTGCTCGATTCCATTCCGCACGGCGGCACGGCTGCCGAAATAACGCAGGCGTGGCTGCCGTATATTTCGTCGCGGGAAAGCGCGAAAATAATTAGATGGCTTTACGACACAGGCGTCCTTAAACCTTCGACATCGGAAAAATAATTATGCGATTGAAGCAGAAGCCCGCGCGTGAGCAAGGGCGGAATCGAATGCAAAACGCAAAGTGCAAAATGCAAAATGAAGAAAGTGTTTCTATTTTGCATTTTGCATTTTAAATTTTGCGTTTTATCCGCCCTTGCTCACGCGCGGGCTTCTGCCTCGGAAGTCGCGTGAGGATAAAATTTGCTGGTGAAGAATTAGCCGGAATCTGCTGAATTTCAAACGTTTAAATCGCCAAACGATTTCGCCTTTCAGATCTTAAAAAAGAAATTTTTAAAAAATTGGTTGAAAAAAATCCGAAAAAGGTTTATGAATAGTTTGTTCGTTTAAGCAACAAACTAAGTGCGCCCATTCGAAATATTTATCTGACCTAAATTTTTGGCGACTATGAAAAAAATTTACCTGCATAAGGCTAAAAACCAGATTGCCCGCCCAAATACAATTCGCGGAATTAATAAACAAATCGTTTTAAATTACGTTCGCGACCGCGCGCCGATTTCACGCGCCGAGATTGCGCGCGAAACGGCGCTCCAGCGCTCGACGGTTTCGGCAATCGTCGATGATTTGCACGATGCCGGTTTAATCGAAGAAATCGGGACGGGCGATTCGACCGGCGGCAGAAAACCGACTTTGCTGAAAATCAGAACCGGCGTTCCGGTCGCCGTCGGCATCGACATTACGCCGCGCCTGACGACGATTGCGACGGCTGATTTGTCCGGTCAGATTCTGGAAAAAGAAACTTTTCCGACCTCGCCCGACGTCGAGCAGATGAGCGAGCAGATTATCGCCAAAGTGGCGAAATACGCCAAGCTGCACAATAAATTCGATTTGGAAGTCGGCATCAGCGTGCCCGGCATTGCCGACCAGGCGAGCGGAAATGTCGTCTATATTCCGTATTTTCAATGGAGCAACTGGGACATCGCCAACCAGATAACCGAGCAGACCGGCTTGCCCGTCGTCGTCGATAACGACGCGAATGCGGTCGCGCTGGCGGAATTGTGGTTCGGCGAGGAAAGAATCAAAAAACACCGCAATTTTATAACGGTTCTGGTCGCCGACGGAATCGGCACGGGCATTATCTTTGACGGTCAGGTTTATCGCGGCGAGAAAGGCGCGGCGGGCGAATTCGGGCATATGATTGTCGGCGATAACGCGCCGGTCGAATGTTCGTGCGGCAGCCGCGTCTGCTGGGAAGCGCACGCTTCGGAGAAAGCCTCGCTTTATCGTTATCAAATCAGTAACGGCTCGAAAGCGGGCGGCGACATCAATTTCGAGCAGCTCATCAAGCTGGCGCACGAAGGGAAGCCGGAAGCGACCAGAGCCTTAAAGGAAAGCGGGCAGTATCTGGGCATCGGAATTTCGAATCTGATTGTCGGCTTCAGCCCGCAGGCGGTCGTCATCAGCGGCAATATCGTCAAGGCTTGGGCGCTTATCAAGGACGAGATTCAATCGCTGGCGGAACGCAGCGTCCGGCAGGGCTTGGGCAGACCGACGATAACGGCGTCGTCGCTCGGCGACAGCCCGACGCTGATCGGTTCGCTGAGTCTGGTTTTAGCCAGAAAATTTGCTTCGGCAAATTAAATTCGTTTTTTGTTGATAATTTTGCAAATAAATCTTGACAAGTGTATTGCAAATGTATTAAAACTTTGTTTGTTTCCACAACAAACAAAATCTTACGTTTTAAAATCATATTGTTCGAGTCGCTGATTTTTATTAAATAAAAATCGTTCCGAGAGAGCTGTAAAAGGCTGGGAATCCTAAAGCTAATAAGAGAGGAATTTGGATTATGAATAAATTGAGAGCATTGAGTCGGCACAGAGTGTTTGGCTTATTAGTTGCGATTCTGTGTTTGACGACAATCATCACGGCGCAAACCGAATCGGCAAGAATCACGGGCACGGTAACTGACCCGACCGGCGCGGCAATCACCGGCGCGACCGTGACCATTACCGATTTGGGAACCAACCGCACGCTTACCGCGCAAACCAATGATGAAGGCAACTACTCTGTCCTGTCGCTGCAGCCGGGACGTTATCAGATTACCGTCACGCAGAGTAATTTTAAGACGACTAAACAGGAAGTGACGCTTGAAGTGGCGCAGAATGCCACTTTGAATTTCGCGCTTGAAGCCGGCGCCGTCAGCGAAACCGTGACGATTACCGACGATACGCCTCTGGTTGAATCTTCGAGCTCGGCAATCGGCGAAGTTATACAGGGCAGGCAGGCGGTCGAGCTGCCTCTGAATGGTCGCAACGTCTTGGAGCTGGCTCGTTTGACGCCGGGCGTGACGCAGGGCGTCGTCGGCGGTTTCGCCTCGGGCGCGGGCGGCGACGCCGAAACCTATCGCGGCGGCAACACTGGCGGCGCGGCAATCAGCGTCAATGGTCAGCGCACGCAGGCAAACAATTATCTGCTCGACGGCGTCGATAACAACGAGTCCTTGGTCAATACGATTAATATTTTCCCGTCTGCCGAAGCGATTCAGGAATTTCGCGTGCAGACCAATATGGCTCCGGCGGAATTCGGACGCGGCGGCGGCGCCATTATCAACGCGGTTATCAAATCGGG
This sequence comes from Pyrinomonadaceae bacterium, assembly GCA_036389695.1. Lineage (GTDB taxonomy): Bacteria > Acidobacteriota > Blastocatellia > Pyrinomonadales > Pyrinomonadaceae > JALZHR01. Next base: position 32,444 of record DASVWG010000404.1, on the reverse strand, counting down.
CACTAACGATTTTCGCGGCAGTTCATACCTGTTTCTCCGCAACAGCGCTTTCGATGCGCGCCCGACGTTTTTTAACTCGGTGGCAAGCGACCGCCGCACGCCGCTGTTCCGGCGCAGCCAGTTTGGCGGGACGGTCGGCGGTCCGGTTATCATTCCGGGCTTCGGCGAAGGAACGCCCGTCATTCACAACTTAAAAGACAAAGTTTTCTTCTTTTTCAGCTATGACGGTCTGCGCCAGTTTTTGCCGCGCGCCACCGAAACGGCGACCGTGCCGACGGCTGAGTTCCGCAACGGAAATTTCTCGGCGCTGCCGACACAGCTTCGCGACCCTTCGACCGGTCAGAACATCTGTGTCCCGAATACGACCACGAACGGCATTCCCTGCGTCAACGGCAACGGCATCCCGTATAACCGTCTGGATTTATTTCCGGCTGGTCGCTTAAATCCGGCTGCCTTAAATTATCTGCGCGCCTATCCGCTGCCGAACCGCCCGGGCTATCTGAACAACTTCGTCAACACGCGCAACGAGATTGACGAGCAGGATGTTTTCGATGTCAGGATCGACGGCACCATCAACGCGAAAAATCAGATTTTCGGTCGCGCCAGCTACGGTCGCTTTAATCAAAACGTCGAATCGCGTCTGCCGACGCTGCCCGCCGGATTCGGCTCCGGCTCGAACCCGACCCGAACGAAAGCCGTCGTTCTCGGCTTGAACAGCGTTCTGTCGTCCAATCTCTTTAATGAGCTTCGCCTGCAGGCAAACCATATCCGCTACGGCTATGAGCCGCCTTTCGGCGACCAGGCAATATCGGCGGGCTTCGGCATCGTCAATGCCAACCGCGACGCCAGTCTCGGCGGCGGGGCGCTCATCGGCGGTTATAACGGTCAACTGGAATACACCGGCGATTACGGTCCGTATCGCGTTCCGCAGAATACTTATCAGCTCGTCGACAGCATCAGCTACACGACCGGCGACCACACCTTCAAATTCGGCGGCTCGCTGCTGAAGCGCAACGTCCAGCTTTTCCGTCCGATTGCCGGTAAAGGATACTTTTTCTTATACGGCAACGGCGACCCGACGCAGTGCGGCGGCACGGCACAGAATCCGGGCGGCACGACGGGTTTCGAACAGGCTGACCTTTTAATCGGTTTCGCCTGCCGTTACGACATCGGCATTCAGCAGGGCAACGTCGGAACGTTTACCTGGGAAAATTCCGCCTTTGTTCAGGACGATTGGAAAGTCAACCGCAGGCTGACCTTAAATCTCGGCTTGCGCTACGATTATCTGACTAACCCGTCGGAGCAATACGGTCGCCAGGCTAATTTCGATTTGACTACGGGACGTCTCGTTTTGGCTCAGGACAACAGCGACACGCTGACCGATACGGACAAAAACAACTTCGGTCCGCGTCTCGGTTTCGCGTATGATTTGTTCGGCAAAGGCAAGTCTGTCATTCGCGGCGGTTATGGCATTTTCTACTTTCTCGACCGCGGCGGCATTAATAACCAGCTCGCGCAGAATCCGCCTTATTCCGGCAGCTCCAGCTACAGCTACACCGCCGGTTACCGCATTACTTTTACCGGACAGGGACCGCTCAATAACAACAACAACACGCTGGCGACGCAGCCGCTGCCGCTGCCGCAGGTTAATCTGAGCCAGGCGTTTTTGAACAACCCGCTGAACGCCAACGTCACGGCGGTCAGACCCGACAATAAAACGTCGAACGTTCAGCAGTTCAATATCCAGTATCAGCAGCAATTGACGAAGGACACGGCGCTCAGCGTCGGCTATGTCGGCACGCGCGGTCGCAATCTTGTTCTTTATTACAATCTGAACGGCAGATCCATCGACAGCAGCGCGGCGATTCCGTGCCCGATTTCAGGCAGAACGCTCGGCAGCTGTTATCCGGGACTCGGTTCGGTCAACGTGCGCGACGACATCGGCAAATCGCAGTATGATTCGCTGCAGGTTCAGCTCGAGCGTCGCTTCTCGAAAGGCTGGCAGTATATCGCTTCCTACACTTTCTCGAAAACGAAAGACAACGGCGAAGGCGCGTTTGACCGCGTCGCCGACCAGGGAATTAATTTCATCGAGCCTTTCACGACGTCGAGGCTGGATTTCCCGCACGTCTTTTCCTTCGAGACGGTTTGGGAGATTCCTTTCGGTCGTGGTCGCCAGTTCGGCTCGGAAACTCCGAAAGTGCTCGACGCCATCATCGGCGGCTGGCAGCTTAACGCGATTTTCCGCGCGCAGAGCGGCAGCCCGTTCGACGTTCGTTCCGGCGGCGTGCTGGTCGATTTAACCGGCGACCCGTATACGGGAAATGATTCGCCGTTTCTGAACACGAGCGCCTTTCGTCCGGCTCCGACGGGAAGATTCGGAAACCTCGAACGCAACTCGCTGCGCTCGCCGTCGCTGCGCCAGTTGAATCTCGGCATCACGAAAAACTTCGGCATCTACGAGCGCTTCAAAGTGCAGTTTCGCGCCGAGGCTTTCAACCTCTTTAACTGGTCGCAGCTCAGCGTTCCGAATACGGGCGTTGACTTTAACAACGCGACGATGATGAACAACAACACGAGCTTCGGATTTATTCAGGGCACGGCGCCGTATTCAAATCGCCAGCTTCAATTCGGACTTCGCTTGGAGTTCTAAATTGAATAACCAAAGATGCCATTCCAGCAACTGGCATCTTGTTATTTCTCAGGGCGTGGAACGATAATGTTTTCACGCCCTGCGTTTTTATCCCGGCTTTGGCGAGCGAAATGATGAAAAAGATTTTTCGTTTGATTTTGATTATCGGAATAACCAATTTCGCGTATCTCGCGGCGCGCGCGCAGGCTCCGGTCATCGAAAAAGTCGAGCCGCCCAACTGGTGGGCGAATCACACGATAAATCCGATTCGCGTTTTAGTGCGCGGCAGGAATTTTAAATATGTCGATTCGGTCGCCTCGAAAGACAAATCACTGAAAATTTCCAATGTGAAAACCAACGGGCGCGATAATTATCTTTTTTTCGACGTCACAATTCCGCCCGACGCAAAACCCGGAAAATACTTTTTTGAAGCCGTCTCCGAAGACGGCAAAGCGTTGATTCCTTTTGAAATCCTCGCGCCGCTCGACAACAAAACAAATTTTCAAGGCATCAATAATGAAGACGTTATCTACCTGATAATGACCGACCGCTTCGCCGACGGCGACGCTTCGAACAACAATCCGAAAAACGCTCCGCAATCGGCAAACAATCGCCGGAACCCGCGCGCGTGGCACGGCGGCGATTTTCAGGGCGTGATTGATAAACTGCCGTATTTGAAAGAATTAGGCGTCACGGCAATCTGGCTGACGCCGTGGTATGACAACCCAAACCAAGCGAACGAATGCGATAAGCCGTGGTGTCCTTACACGAATTATCACGGCTATCACGCGATTGATTATTACTCTACGGAAGACCATTTCGGCACGATGCAGGATTTGCAGAGATTAATCCGCGAAGCGCACCGGCAAAACATCAAGGTCATTCAAGACCAGGTCGCAAATCACGTCGGCATCCAGCACGTCTGGGCGAAAAATCCGCCTTTAGATAATTGGTTTAGCCAATTTTCGCAAAACTCTTTCAACAACTCGGTTCTGCTTTCGCCGAACGCTTCGGCTTCCGAAAGGGACAATCTGCTCAAAGGCTGGTTCAACGAGTTTCTGCCCGATTTGAATCAATCCGAGCCGGAAGTCGCGCGTTACGAAATTCAAAATGCGCTGTGGTGGATTGCGATGACCGGCATCGACGGCATCCGGCAGGATACGATTCAATATATGCCGCGCCCGTTTATCCGCGATTGGTCGCTGGCGATTAAAAAACAATATCCAAAACTCTATTTAGTCGGCGAAGTTTTCGAGCGCGACTCGGCGCAGACGGCTTTTTTTCAAGGCGGAAAAACCGGCTGGGACGGCATCGATACAAATTTGCCGAGCGTTTTCGATTTCAAATTATGGGAAACCTCGCAGGAAGTTTTTACGGGCAAAAAGCCCGTCCGCGCGCTGCGAGACGTTTTGAAATACGACGGGCTTTATCCGAACATCAACAACGTCACGACTCTGACGAACAATCACGACACCGACCGTTTTATGTCGCTCGAAGGCGCAACGCTCGAAGGCGCGAGGCTGCATACGGCTTTTATATTATCGACGCGCGGCATTCCGCAGCTTTATTACGGCGAGGAAATCGCGATGACCGGCGGTCACGACCCCGACAATCGCCAAGATTTCGCGGGCGGCTGGCGCGAAGATAAAATCAGTAAATTTACCAAAGCGGGCAGAACGGCGGACGAGCAGAAAATGTTCGAGTGGACGCAAAAGTGGATAAAGCTGCGGCGTGAAAAAGAAATTGTCAGAAACGGAAAAACAATCGATTTGTTTTACGATAATGACGCCTATGTTTTTGCGCGAACGAATGGATGCAAAACGATAATCTTCGCCTTCAATTTTTCAAATCAGAAAAAACGAGTGGAATTTAATTCGCTGGCAATCGGCGTCGATATGAAAGGACATCTTTTAAATACCGATTCCAAAGAATCGATTCGGAATAATCCTGAGAAAGGCGTTTTTTCCTTTGATTTATCGCCTAAATCAGCCGACAGCTTTTCTATAGTGAGCGAAAGTATTTCATTAAAGTGCCAAAAGGACAGTAAATAATAAATGAATTTTCCGAGAGCAAGCGGTATTTTATTGCACCCGACGAGTTTGCCGGGCGCGTACGGCATCGGCGATTTGGGCGCGGAAGCCTTTAAATTCGTCGATTTTCTCCAGAAAGCCCGGCAGACTTACTGGCAGATTCTGCCTTTGGGTCCGACCGGCTACGGCGATTCGCCGTATCAATGTTTTTCGGCTTTTGCCGGCAACACGAATCTGATTTCGCCGGAAAAACTGGTGGAAGAAAATCTTTTGAGCGTCGATGAAATCAATCAAAAGCCGGATTTTCCGGCGGAAAGAGTCGATTTCGGCGCGGTTTACGAATGGAAAAACCGGCTTTTGCCGAAAGCCTACGAGCGTTTTCGCGCGACGACGAGCGTCGATTTGCGCGGCAGATTTGAAACTTTTTCGCAGCAAAACGCCGCGTGGCTCGACGATTACGCGCTCTATCGCGCCGTCAAATTCGCGCAAGACCAGCGGGCTTGGTACGAATGGGACGAGCCTTTGCGACGGCGCGACGAAAACGCTTTAAATTGGGCGCGCGAGCATCTGCGCGAAGAAATTCAGGCGCAGAAATTCTACCAGTTTTTGTTTTTCCGGCAATGGTCGGCGCTGAAAGATTACGCCGCCGCGCGAGATGTGAAAATCGTCGGCGACGTGCCGATTTTTATCGCGCTCGACTCAAGCGACGTCTGGTGCAGTCAGACGGATTTTAAATTAAACGCGGACGGCTCACCGAAAGTCGTCGCCGGAGTTCCGCCCGATTATTTTTCGCAAACCGGACAGCTCTGGGGCAATCCGATTTACGACTGGGAAAAAATGCGCGCCGAAGGTTTTCAGTGGTGGATTCAACGCGTCAGGCACACTCTGAAAACGGTTGACATCGTGCGCGTCGACCATTTTCGCGGGTTTGCGGCGGCGTGGGAAGTTCCCGGCGGCGATAAAACGGCGGAAAACGGGCGCTGGGTCAATGTGCCGGGCAAAGAATTATTCGACGCTCTGAAAACGGCAATCGGCGATTTGCCGTTCTGGGCTGAGGATTTGGGCGTGATTACGCCGGACGTCGAAGAATTGCGCGATTCGTTCGGCTTTCCCGGAATGCGGATTTTGCAGTTCGCTTTCGGCGGCGATACGAAAAATCACGATTTGCCGCATAATTATATAAAAAACTGCGTCGCTTTTACCGGCACGCACGACAACGACACGACCGTCGGCTGGTTTCGCTCGCAGGCGGGCGCGGGCTCGACGCGCGACGACGCGCAGATTCAACGCGAGCGCGAATTTTGTCTGAAATATCTGGATTCGGACGGCGCGGAGATTCAATGGGATTTTATCCGCGCAATCTGGGCTTCCGTTGCCGACACGTCGATTGCGCCGATGCAGGATTTATTGGGCTTGGGCAACGAAGCCAGAATGAATCTGCCCGCGTCCGAATCGGGAAACTGGTTCTGGCGTTTTCAGGACGGCGATTTGTCGGACGGGATTATCGAAAGATTAAGAGCTTTAACTGAAATTTACGGGCGCATATAAACGCAAAATTTAAAAGGAAAAACGCGAAATGTTTGACGCGACGACAGCAATAATTTTAACGGTTTTCGCTCTTGCGCTGCTCGTCGCGCCTGTTATCGCCGACGCTTATTTTCAGCGCAAAGCCGCGCGTTATGCGGACGAAATTCTCGAAGACAACGCCGAAGAATTTAATAAACAAATCAGGGCAAACGCCGTCGCTACGCTCATCCGCCGGAGCATCTGGGGCTTGTTTTTTCTGGCGGGAATAATGCTGAATTTGCGCGCCGTTTGGGAATACGGTTTAAACCGTTGGATTTTTGTGTTACTGATTCTCGCCGTTTCGTGTTTTATTTTTGCGGTTTCGGGTTACGGAAGCGAGCTGAAACGGCTGAAGCCTTTGCAATAGATTGAATTATGAAAAATAAATTACGTCATCTGATTTTTTTACTGCTCGCCGCTCATTGCTCGCTCGTCGCCGCTTACGCGCAAGCGCCGTCGGTCGAAAAAATCGACCCGCCGAATTGGTGGGCGAAGATGACGATAAATCCGGTTCGCGTTTTGGTGCGCGGAAAAAATCTTTCGGGCGCGAATGTGTCTGCTCCTCAGCGAAGCGGTTTGAAAGCGTATAATTTTCGCGCCAGCGACAACGGAAATTATCTTTTTTTTGACGTCGAAATCGCGCCGAATACGAGAGCCGGAAAATACAATTTCAGAATCGAAACCCGAAGCGGAACGACGAATGCGCCGTTTGAAATCAGCCAGCGAATCGACCGCAAAGGTCGCTTTCAAGGCTACACGCCCGACGACGTCATTTATTTTCTGATGCCCGACCGTTTCTCGGACGGCGACCGCTCGAACAACGACCCGCCGAAGTCGAAAGGACTTTATGACCGCTCAAAGCCGCGTCATTATCACGGCGGCGACCTTCAGGGCGTGATTGATAAATTGTCTTATTTAAAAAGTTTAGGCGTGACGGCGATTTGGACGACGCCGGTTTACGACAATAACGACCGACCCGACACGAAGGAAGTTTACGAAGGCGTGCCGGAAACGACCGGTTATCACGGCTACGGCGCGGTCGATATGTATGCGGTCGACGAGCATCTGGGCGATACGGCGAAGCTGCGCGAGCTTATTGATAAAGCGCACGCTCTCGGCATTAAAGTCATTCAAGACCAGGTGGCGAATCACACCGGACCGTATCACGTCTGGGCAGACGACCCGCCGACGCCGACCTGGTGGAACGGCACGGTCGCGAATCATCTTTCGAACAACTGGCAGAAATGGACGACGATGAACCCGCGCGCGACGTATCAAACCCAACAACGCAACATCGACGGCTGGTTTATAGACATTCTGCCCGACTTTAATCAATCGGACCCGGAAGTCGAAAAATATCTGATTCAAAATTCAATCTGGTGGCTGGAAATGAACGGCTTTGACGCCATCCGGATGGACACTCTGCCGCACGTTCCGCGCCCGTTCTGGGAAAAATGGGGCGGCGCGATAAAACGCGAATATCCGAATGTGAATATTTTGGGCGAGCTTTACGACGGCGACCCGGCGCTCGTTTCTTATTTTCAGACCGGCAGGCGCGGTCACGACGGGATAGACACGCAGATTGACACGCTTTACGATTTCGCGCTGTTTTACCCGATTCGCAACGCTTTCGCGCAGGGCAAAAAAATTCGCGAAGTTTCGCAGATGTTTTCCAAAGACTGGCTTTATCCGAACCCGTCGGTTTTGACGACGTTTATCGGCGTTCACGATATGCCGCGCTTTATGAACGAAGAAGGCGCAACCGTCGAAGGCTTAAAAATGGCGCAGACTTTGATAATGACTTCGCGCGGCACGCCGCTTCTTTATTACGGCGACGAACTGGCGATGCGCGGCGGCGCCGACCCGGACAACCGGCGCGATTTTCCCGGCGGATTTGCGGGCGATGCGCGAAACGCTTTTACCGACGCGGGCAGAACGGCGGAAGAACGCGACGTCTGGAATCATTTAGCTTTACTGGGAAAATTGCGGCAGGAGCTTGAGCCTTTGCGCAAAGGCAAAACGCTCGATTTACTGGACGAAGAACAGCAGATGGCTTATGCCAGATTTATCGGAATGAATGTCAGTCCGGTAATTGTGGTTTTTAATAACGACACGAAACCGGCGACCGTCGAATTTCAAGTGACGCCCGATAAAACCTGTCAGTCTAAGAACAACGAAAAGGAAATTTTTTCCGAGCATACCTGGTGGAGAAATCCTGACGATATTAAACAGCTCCGGCTCTGGAACGGAAACGTTCTTTCCGACCGGCTCGGAAAATTAGGCGACGTAAAAATCGACTGCGGAATGATGAAATTGACAATGCCCGCGCGGACGGCGGGCATTTTTACGACCAGACGATGAAGACGAAAGCTTTATCCGAACAATCCGCGCTCATTACGGGCGGCGCGACCAGCATCGGACGCGCGCTTACCGAAGCTTTATTGGAAAACGGCATCGGCGCGGTCATTATCGCCTCGCGGCGGCAGAATGTTCTGGACGAAGCGGCGCGCGAGCTGAATTCAAAATTCGGCGACGGCAAAGTTTTCGCCTGCGCTTTCGACATTCGCCGCCGCGCGGAAACGGAAAATCTCGTTCGATTTGCCTTGGAAAAACGCGGCGCGGTCGATGTTTTGATAAATAATTCCGGTTTAGCTGTGCCGGAAACCGTGACGGAAATCACCGACGCGGGCTGGAACACGGTTCTGGAAACAAACCTGCGCGGCGCGATGTGGCTCACGCAGATGCTTCTGCCCGAAATGCTGGAGCAGGATTTCGGCGACGTTATCAACGTTTCGTCGCAGGCGGGAAAAAACGGCTACGCGGATGTGCCGTCGTATTGCGCGTCGAAATTCGGTCTGCTCGGTTTCGCCGAATCCGTGCGCGACGACGTGAGAAAACGCGGCGCAAACATACGCGTTTTTAATTTTTGTCCCGGTCTGGTCGATGTCGAAACGCCGACCGTAGATGAAGCGCGCGAAGGCTTTATTCACGTCCGGAACATGGCGCAGACTTTAATTTACGCGCTTTCGCTCGACCGAAACGTCATTTTAGAAGACATAAACATTTATTCTCGTTAAAAGGAGAAGTCAGAAGCCGGAAGTCGGAAGCCAGTAAATTTTCTTCTGACTACTGACTTCCGACTACTGACTACTGGAGCTTATGCAAAACAAACCGCGACTTAGTTTTTGGCAAATCTGGAATATGAGTTTCGGATTTCTCGGCATTCAATTCGGCTGGGGCTTGCAGCTGGCAAATATGAGCGCGATTTATACAAAGCTCGGCGCCAATCCGGACGACGTTCCGATTTTGTGGCTCGCCGGACCGGTGACGGGTTTATTGGTGCAGCCGATTATCGGCTCGCTGAGCGACCGCACGTGGAACTGGCTCGGACGCCGCCGCCCTTATTTTACGGTCGGCGCGATTTTGTCGAGCATCGCCTTATTTTTTATGCCCGATTCGGCGGCGCTGTGGATGGCGGCATCTCTTTTGTGGATTCTGGACGCTTCGATAAACATTTCGATGGAGCCTTTTCGCGCGTTTGTCGCCGACAAATTGAACGAAGACCAGCGGACGACCGGCTTTATCATGCAGGCGTTTTTTATCGGCATCGGCGCGACTCTGGCAAACGCGCTGCCGATTATTTTTCGCAATCTCGGCGTGACCGGAACGACGCCGAGCGGCATTCCCTTGACGGTTTATTACGCGTTCAAAATCGGCGCGGCGATGTTTCTCATCTGCGTGCTTTACACGGTTTTCACCTCGAAGGAATATCCGCCGGAAAATATGGAAGAATTTGAGGAGTTGCGCCGCGAAAAAGGCGGTTTAGGCAAATTTTTCGGCGAGATTCTCGGCGCTTTAAAAGATATGCCGGCGACGATGAAGCAGCTGGCGGTCGTGCAGTTTTTTACGTGGCTCGGACTTTTTTGTATGTGGATGTTTTACGGTTTGACGACCGCTTACAAGATTTTCGACGCGCCGAACGGCAAAGCAACGGAGTTTGACCGCGGCACGGAATGGGGCGGCTGGATGTTTGCGATTTATTCGATTGTCTGTTTTCTGGTCGCTTTCATTTTGCCCGCGCTGGCAAAAAATCTGGGGCGCAAAACGACGCACGCCGTCGCGCTTTCCCTCGGCGGTTTGGGCTTGCTTTCGATGTATGTCATCGAATCGCCGAACGCGCAATATCTGACGATGATTGGCGTAGGCATCGCGTGGGCTTCGATTCTGGCGATGCCTTACGCCATTCTTTCGAGCGCTCTGCCGCCCGCGCGGATGGGCGTTTATATGGGCGTTTTTAATTTTTTCATCGTCATTCCCGAAATCGTCGCGTCATTCACTTTCGGTCCGATTATTAAAAGCGTTTTCGGCGAAAATTCGACCGTCGCGCCGCTTTACGTCGTGATGGCGGGCGGCGTTTTTCTGCTGCTGGCGGCGATTCTCACGCTTCTGCTGGTCGACGATATCGGCGCTGACGCGGTTCCGGTTCGCGCCGACGAAGACGAGCCTCTGACGATTCCGCAAAACGTCCAGCCCGTGCCGGACAGCGGCTTGATTGAATAAACTTATGAAAAAACATCTTCACGGTTTTTTATTAAAAAGCGTCTTTGCGGCGCTTCTGCTCGCAAGCTTTTCTTTCGCGCAGCCGCCGACGCGCGATTTCTCGAAAGAAAATGCGCGCCCGTCCGCCGATTGGGTGAAAGATGCGGTGATTTACGAGATTTTTCCGCGCCAGTATTCGCAGAAAGGCGATTTTAATTCGATTACGACGGATTTGGACAGGCTGAAAAATACCGGCGTCACCGTTTTGTGGCTGATGCCGATTCATCCAATCGGTAAATTAAAAGCGAAAGGCACAATCGGCTCGCCCTACGCGGTGAAAGATTATTACGCGATAAATCCCGATTACGGCAGCGCGGAAGATTTGAAACGTTTAATTTCGGAAGCGCATAAACGCGGAATGAAAGTCATCATCGACATCGTCGCCAACCACACTGCCTGGGATTCGGTAATGATGAAAAATCCGGCGTTTTATACGAAAAACGAACGCGGCGAAATCATTCCGCCCGTGCCGGATTGGGCGGACGTCGCCGATTTGAATTACGATAATCCCGAGCTGAGAAAATACATCGTCGAGATGTTGAAAATGTGGATTCGCGATTACGATTTGGACGGTTTTCGCTGCGACGTCGCCGGTTTTGTGCCGACCGATTTCTGGGAAACGGCGCGGGCGGAAGTCGATAAAATCAAGGCTGACACGATTTGGCTGGCGGAGTGGGAATCGCCGGATTTGCTGGTCAAAGCCTTCGATTTGGATTATTCGTGGAACATTCATTCGACTTTGACCGAAGTTTTGCAGGGCGGCAAACCGGCGTCGGAAATCCGCCGCGTCTGGGAAGAACAGAAAGCGAAGTTTCCGAAAAACGCTTTGCGGATGCGCTTTTCCGATAATCACGACGAGCGCCGCGCCATCGCCCGCTTCGGCGAAAAAGGCGCGCTCGCGGCGCAGGCTCTTGTCTTTACGCTCGACGGCGTGCCCATGTTTTATAACGGGATGGAAGCGGGCGACACGACCGAATCGGGCGCGCCCGCATTGTTTGAAAAGCTGCCGGTTTTCTGGCAGATACAGGAACGCCGGCAGGATTTTCCGAAATTTTACAAAGCGATGACCGGGCTTCGCCGGAATTCGACGGCTTTGCGGCGCGGCGATTTAGTCTGGCTGAAAAATTCGGACGAAGCGAGAGTTTTAACGTTTTTGCGGCGGCAGGGCAGCGAAGAAATTCTGGTGGTAATCAATATGACCAACGCGCCGTTTTTCGGCTCAATCGAAGCCGCCGGAAATTTTGAAGACATCACGCCGGACACGGAAAAGAAAAACGCCAGCCTGCCCGCGATTTCGCTCGACGCGTTCGGCTACAGAATTTTCAGAAAGAAAATTTAAGACGCGAAAAGGAATGTAGGGGCACGCCCGCGTGCCTGCCCAATGAGCGCAAGCGAATAAACTTTTAGAATAAAATCAATGTTGAATTTATCCAACATTGGTTAGCGCTTTTCCAAGCGCTTTGGGCAGGCACAAGACCTGCCCCTACATTTCGTTTTGACGTTTTGAGGTAACTGTAAAAATGTCTCTATCAAAAAGAATATCCGTGTCCGTCTGTGCTCATCTGTGGACGATTTTTCTTTTCTCATTCGCCTCCGCACAGATGCTTGCGCCGGGCGCGCCGGGGAAAGACGCGCAATGGGCGAGCGCCGGTAAACAGGGCGTTGGGACTTCGGCAAATCTGGAAAGCAAAGTTTGGTTTACATTGCAGGGCGGCGCGCTGACGGAAGTTTATTACCCGGATGTGACGGTAGCGAACGTTCATCTTTTGCAGTTTGTCGTGGTTAATTCAAAAACCGGAAAAGTCGAAACCGAACGCGACGACGCGAAACAGAAAGTCGAAGTTTTGAACATCGGCAGAACAAAAAACGTCTCGCCGGTTTCCAATATCGGCATTTATAAAAGCTTTTCCAGCCCGGGCTCGCTTTCGTTTGTGCAGACAAACTGGTCGAAGTCGGATGACTGGGATAAAAACGGCTGGAGCATCGAGAAAACATACGTCACCGACCCGAAAAATAATTCCGTGATGATTTCCGTGCGGTTTCAGACGCGGACGCCCGACAATCAGCTTTATATTTATTACGACCCTTCGCTGGCAAACAGCGGAATGCACGACACGGGCTGGTCTGAGGCAAACGCCTTTTTGTCAATCGACGGCGATAAAGCCTCGGCTCTGGCGTGTCGTTACTGCAAATTCAGCGAGATGACAAGCGGATTTCTCGGCACGAGCGACGGCTTGGAACAATTGAAGAAGAACGGGAAAATCGGCAACCCGTATACGCGCGCGGAGAACGGAAACGTCGTGCAGGTCGCAAAGTTGACGCCCGCTTTTTCCAGACTCCCGAAGTCGTCCGGCTTCAATTTTGAAATCTCGCTCGGCTTCGGGAAAACCTCGGACGAAGCGCTGCAAGCGGCGCAAAATTCTCTTTTGAAAGGTTTTCCGAAAACCGCGCAGGAATATCAGGAAAGCTGGATTGATTACATCAAAACTCTCCGCAAAGTCGATGCGAAATACCAGGCGCAGTTCAATATGGCGGCGATGATTTTAAAAGCGCACGAAGACAAGACGAATCGCGGCGCGAACATCGCCAGCTTGACCGTGCCGTGGGGCGGCGGCGCGAACGCCAACGAAAACAACGTCGGCGGTTATCATCTGGTCTGGTCGCGCGATTTGTATCAGGTGGCGACGGCTTTTATGGCGCTCGGCGATAAAGCGGCGGCGGAGCGCGCGCTGGATTTTTTGTTTCGGGTGCAGCAGAAACCGGACGGCAGCTTTCCGCAAAATTCGTGGCTCGACGGCAAGCCTTTCTGGGGTTCGCTCCAGTTGGACGAAGTCGCTTATCCTTTGATTCTCGCTTACCAGCTCGGCAGATTCGATAAAGCGACTTACGCGAATCACGTCAAGAAAGCGGCGGATTTTATCGTTAAAACCGGTCCGCGAACGCCGCAGGAACGCTGGGAAGAAGAAGGCGGATTTTCGCCTTCGACCATCGCGGCGGAAATCGCCGGATTAGTCTGCGCGGCGGAAATCGCCAGGCGAAACGGCGACGAAGCATCGGCGACAATTTATCTGGCGACGGCTGACGATTGGGCGCGCAACGTCGAAGCGTGGACGGCGACGACGACCGGCTTATACGGCGACGGCGTTTATTATCTGCGCATCACGCAAAACGGCGCGCCGGATAAAGGCGAAAAAATCGAATTGAACAACGGCGCGGGATTTTTTGACGAGCGCGAGATTGTCGACGCGGGATTTTTGGAATTAGTCAGGCTCGGCATCAAATCGCCCGACGACCCTTTGATTGAAAAATCGGTGAAAGTCATCGACCGGATTATCAAGGTCAACACGCCGAACGGCGACGCGTTTTATCGCTACAATCACGACGGTTACGGCGAGATGGACGACGGGCGGCGCTGGAACTGGGACGGCAAATATACCGGCAAAGGCAGGCTCTGGGCTTTGCTTTCCGGCGAGCGCGGGCAATATGAATTGGCTTTATGCGGTGTGCAAAAATTTATAGTTGATGGAACAGGTTGTTCGGATTTCGTGAAGTATCAGCGACTTGAAGCGATGCTGAAATTCGCTAATGAAGGTTTGATGATTCCCGAACAAATCTGGGATAAGCCGCAAGTGCCGCAAGCGGATTCGCAGTTTTCGCCGAATCTGAAATTCGGCGAGGGAACAGGCTCGGCGACGCCGCTCGCGTGGTCGATGGCGCAGTTTATCCGTCTCGCCGTCAATTTGCAGGAAGGCAGAAATCTCGACACGCCCGACGTCGTCTATAATCGCTACGTGAAAAACGCGGTTCCGGCGCAGGTCAGCAATTTCGGCGGTCTGGACGAAGAAGTCGTTTTGCCCGTCAACGCCGGACAGAAATTCAGTTTTAAGCGTCAAGCCGTGCCGAACGCGCAGGTCGCAATGTCTTTCAAAGGCGAAACGAAACTGCTCGCGGTCAACGAAAAGGGCGAAATTCCGTTTGAAATCATCGCGCCCGACGCGGAAGAAACCGGCATCGTCGCCATCATCACGCCGGACGGCGCGTCGGCGTTTGAGCGAATTAAAATTCGCCCGGCGGATACGAAAATAAGCCGACAGGGAAACGGTAATTTTTCGCCGCCGCGCCAAAATGACCCGGCTCCGAAAATCATCGGTTCAAAAGGTTCGAAGGAAAATACTGTAATGTTCTTTTATCGCGGCGCGGAAAAAGATGTCAGAATCGCCGGTGATTTTACGAACTGGCGCCCGTATCCGGAAAAATTTCGGGATTACGGCGATTTTAAGGCTCTGTTTCTGACGTTTGATAACGCGGCGAAGTTTGAATATAAGCTCATCGTGGACGGCAAATGGATAACCGACCCGCTGAACCCGTCGAAAATCGACAACGGCGTCGGCGGCGAAAACTCGATTTTCACGATGCCCGATTATCAGCCGACCGTCTGGGATAAAGGCGAGCAGCCGAAATTTGACGAGTTTGAAATCGACACGAAAAAATTCGGCAGGCGGAAGATAAAAGTTTATCTGCCGGGCGATTATCATCGCGCCAAAGATATGCAGTATCCTGTTTTGTATCTACAGGACGGAACCGATTACGCCGAACGCGGACGCGCCGCCGTGCAGCAGGAAAATCTCGTCAAAGCCGGAAAAGTCAAGCCTTTTATAATGGTTTTTATCGACCCGCGCGACCGGACGAAAGAATACTGGGCAAACGATGATTGGGCAGATTTTGTCGCCAACGAGCTTGTGCCGGAAATCGACAGAAGATACCTGACGATTCCGAATCGCGACGGGCGCGCTTTGCTCGGCGCATCGCTCGGCGGAATTACGAGCGTCTGGATCGGCTTGAAACATCCCGACAAATTCGCGCGCATCGGCGGGCAAAGCTCCTCGTTCTGGGTTGATAACGAGCGCGTCGTCAAAGAGCTGGCAAAGCTCGACGCCGCGAAAACGAAATTTAAATTTTATTTTGACGACGGCGTGCTGGAAGGCGTCCAGGACAGCCGCCGCGTCAACGTTATGCTGCGCGCCAAAGGCTTTCCGGTCGCTTACAAAGAAAGCGTCACCGGACACACCTGGACAAGCTGGCGCGATAGATTGGCGGACGCTTTTATCGGTTTATTAAATTAGAAGCGAACATTTTAAATGCGGAATGCGGAACAAAAGAAAGTTTTGAGTTATGAATTTTAAATTTTGAATTAATGATTTTCGGTTACTTAAAATTCAAAATTCAAAATTCAAAATTCAAAATTTATAACTAATTCCCCATTTCGCACTCCGCATTCCGCATTTTTTCATTTCGCATCGCGTTTTTCGTCAACTGAATTTATAATCGGAAATAAATATTTTTTAATCTCCCCGAATGTCGATTAAATTTTGATTCCGGAGGTTTACGAAATGCTGACGAAAATTAAAAATCCCGCGATTCTTTTTCTGGCTGCGCTGACCACGGGCGCGATTCTTCTGTCCGCCTGCGCAACGACGCCGCAAACGCAAAACAACGCGCCGCCGACGTCGCCGGGCGCGACGCCGCAGACGTCTGCAAAGGTCGAGGACGTTCATTCCTATTCGAATCCGCAGGAAGTCAGAGTCAGTCATATCGACCTCGACTGGAATGTTTTGTTCGATAAGAAAATTCTGCAGGGAACCGCGACTTTACAGATAAAACCGGAAGCGGGCGCGAAAGCTTCGCAGCTTGTTCTGGACACGCGCGACTTGAATATCGAAAAGGTCGAAGCTTCCGACGAGAGCGGAAATTACGCGGCGACCACTTTCAATGTCGGCGCGGCGGATAAAATTCTCGGCGCGCCGCTTAACATTCAGCTTCCGGCAAATGCTTCGCGCGTCCGCGTTTCTTATTCGACCAGCCCGACGGCTTCCGGCTTGCAGTGGCTGGAGCCGCAGCAGACGGCGGGCAAAAAAACGCCGTTTATGTTTTCGCAGGCGCAGGCGATTCACGCCCGCTCGTTTATTCCTTTGCAGGATTCGCCGCAGGTGCGCGTCACTTATACCGCGCACGTCCGCACGCCGCAGAATCTGCTGGCGGTGATGAGCGCCGAAGGCAATTCGCAGGACGCGGCGCGCGGCGGCGATTACAATTTCAAGATGACGCATCCGATTCCGTCATACCTGATTGCGATAGCCGTCGGCGATTTGCAGTTTCGCTCGCTCGGCGCGCGTACCGGAGTTTACGCCGAGCCGTCGGTCGTCGATAAAGCCGCGAGCGAGTTTGCCGACACGGAAAAGATGGTCGAAGCGACGGAAAAGATTTTCGGCGCGTATCGTTGGGGACGTTATGATTTGCTGGTTCTGCCGCCGAGCTTTCCGTTCGGCGGAATGGAAAATCCGATGCTGACATTTGCTACGCCGACGGTTCTGGCGGGCGATAAAAGCCTTGTTTCACTCGTCGCGCACGAGCTGGCGCATTCGTGGTCGGGCAATCTGGTGACGAACGCGACGTGGCGCGATTTCTGGCTCAACGAAGGTTTCACGACTTATCTGGAGCGCAGAATTATCGAGGCGGTTTACGGCGCGCCGCGTCGAGAGATGGAAGCGACTTTGGGCAGGCGCTCGCTCGAAGAAGAAATGGCTGACCTGAAAGAACCCGACCAGATTCTGCACGTCGATTTGAAAGGACGCGACCCGGACGACGGCTTTACGGGCGTGCCGTATGAAAAAGGCGCGTTGTTTTTAAGACATCTGGAAGAGACAGTCGGGCGCGAAAAATTCGATGCGTTCGTGCGCGGATATTTCGACAGCCACGCTTTTCAAAGCATCACGACCGAAACTTTCGTCGATTATCTGAGCAAAAATCTAATTTCGGCGAATCCGAATGCGGTCACGCAAGCGGACATTGACGAATGGATTTCCAAACCGGGCTTGCCGAAAAACGCGCCGCAGCCCGCTTCGGACGCTTTTACCAAAGTCGCCGCGCAGGCAAACGATTACGCGAGCGGCAAAATCGCGGCTGGCGGCGTGCAGTGGAACGATTGGACGACGCAGGAACGACTGCATTTTCTGAAAACCTTACCGGCGGATTTGGGCGCGCAGCGAATGACAGAGCTGGACGGCGCGTTCGGCTTAACCAAAACGGGCAATTCGGAAATCGCGTTTCAATGGCTGATGATGTCGATTAAAAATAAATACGCGGCGGCTGACGCGCGGCTCGAAGAATTTCTGACGTCAATCGGGCGGCGCAAATTCGTCAAGCCTTTGTTTGAAGAACTCGTGAAAACGCCCGAAGGAACCGAGCGAGCCAAAGCCATCTACGCCAAAGCGCGTCCCGGTTACCACCCGATAACGCAGGCGAGCGTGGACACGATTTTGAATTGGAAAAGTTAGAAACTACACGAAAAATAAACCTTTGCGTTCTTTGCGAAACCTTTGCGCTCTTTGCGGTTAATCTTTTCTTTTAACCGCAAAGGACGCAAAGTTTTTCGCAAAGGACGCGAAGATTTTTGAAACAAACAATTATGAACAAAAAAATAACAAAATCGATTCTGCTTCTGACAATTTTGATTTCGACTTTTAGCTGCGCTACCGCCAATCGAAACGAAGCGACGAATAACGCCATAAACACTACGACCGTCGAGCCGAATGCGAATGTCGAAACGACCGACACGACTGCCGCCAATGTCGGCGGCGAGGCGCAGCAGAACGCGCCCGAGGCGCTCATTAAAGATTTATACAAAACGCACGATAAAGACAGCGGCGTGATTCTCGACGGCAACAGCCGCAAATTGCTCGACAAATATTTCGATAAAACGCTCGCCGATTTGATGTGGAAAGATTTGACGACGCACAAGGACGAAGTCGGCGTGCTGGATTTCGACCCGTTTTACAACGCGCAGGAAATTGAGATTAAAAACTTCAAAATCGGCGCGCCGAAAATCGAGGGCGAGAAAGCGACGGTCGTCGTCACGTTTCAAAACTTCGACCGCAAAGACACGCTGATTTACACGCTCAGGCGGCAGAATTCCGCGTGGAAAATATCGGACATCAAATACACCGACGGCTCGACGCTGCTCGGCTATTTCAAGGAAGACGCCAAAAACAACGCTGCCAATAAAACGGGCAATTTCGAAGGCACTTACAAAGTCGGCGACACGACCTGCACGGTCAAGCCGGTCAAAATGGCGTATGAAATCAAATGGGCGAAAGGCACGGGCACAATGATTTTCTTTGCCGATACAGGCGCCAACAGCTTCGTCTCGGAAGACTCGAGCAAAGGCTCGGACAGATTCATCTTCGACGACGCGAGCCTGACGACCGGCACCTTCATCCGCGCCGACGGCAAGGAAATGCCCGTCAGCAAGGTTAAATAAGACAGCATCGAACTAAAATAAAGTTTTGGGCGTATAATTTTCCGGTTGATTCAAAATCAAAATTCGAGGAGATTCCCAAAATATGTTTTGTCCGGGTTGCGGGTTGGAAGAGCGGCAGTCGAATCAGTTTTGCCGCGCGTGCGGGACGGATTTGCGCCCCGTTCGTTTTGCGTTGGAGCGTCCGGACAATATTACGGCTTCGGCGGCTTCGGCGCGCGACGAAATCGGGCACGCGTTTGCCGCGCGGATTCGCGAGGTGCAGACGGCGAAGGAAATGGAAAAGATTGCCGAAGACGTCTTGCCCGCAATCGAAAAATTTCTGGAATCGCCGGAAGAAAAACGTATGCGCCGCGTCCGCACGGGCGTGCTTATCTCTTCAATAGGCGTTGGCGCGGCGATAGCGTTTTTTTACGCCGCACTTTTAGTGGGCGACAAAGGCATTTTTATGGTCGCCGGCGCGGGAGTAGTGACTTTTTTCATTGGTTTGAGTTTTATCATCAACGCCTTGTTTTTTACCGTTCCCCGCAAGAGCCTGCCCGATAAATCGACCGACGCGCAAAATCAGCGCCGGCTCGATTTGAACGATGCCGGGACAAATGAGCTTCAACTGCCCGAATCAAGCGATGTTTTCTCTTCCGTGACCGAACACACGACGGCGCATTTAAAGGAAAAACAGCCGATTCCCCGCCGCTAATCTTTCAAAATAATCCGCGCTGAATTCATCTAATTAAATTCTTATAAATTCCGTGTATTTTCCGCGCAGCTTCAAGGACTACTCTATCAAGCGTCCGTGATTGGCGTTTTGGGAAAAGTGTCGATTGCGAATCTTCCATAAATAAAATTTTTTGACGACTGTGAATTGGGGAGGTCGAAATGGCGAAAATTGCATCGTTTTTCAGCGGAAAGTTTTGCTTGGCATTAGCGTGCGCCTGTCTGCTTTTCTTTTTTGTCGCTGAGGCTTCGGCGCAGGGCGTAACCTTTAGCGGCAGGCAAATTCAGGCGGGCGGGCAATATCAGCTCACGGCGGATTTTAACGGCGACGGGCGCGTTGATATTGCCACCGCCGGTCTCGACCTTGAAATTCTGCTCGGAAACGGGAACGCCACGTTTCAGCCGAACCGGAAATTTCCGGTCGGAACCAGTATGTCGGGAATCGCGAAAGGCGATTTTAACGGCGACGGGCGATTGGACATCGCCGTTTCAATTTACGGACCGAGAGAAATCGGAGTTTTTCTCGGCAGCGGCGACGGCAATTTTGGAACGGTTACGAGAATCCCGACAAACGCGGGCGGCGCATCGCCGAGTTCGATAGTTGCCGCCGATTTCAACCGCGACGGGCGTGATGATTTGATGACCTCCGACCCGTCCGGCTGCACTTCGTTTTGCGTCAATTACCAGACCGTGACGATTTTTACCGGAAACGGCGACGGCACTTTTCAGCCGCCGCGACAGATGGATGTCGGAACTCCGCCCGCGATGCTGAAACCCGGCGATTTTAATAACGACGGAATTGCGGACGTTGCGGCGGCGGCGGCTTTCGGAAAAGTTTTGATTTTGCAGGGCAACGGCGACGGCACTTTTCGGCAGATGCCCGACATTCTCATTATTGATAACGTAAACAACACGGACGTCGTCATCCACGATTTTAACGGCGACGGATTTCAGGATTTAATCGCCGCGGCTGACGCCGAAAGCAAATACGGCGTCTGTCTGGGAAACGGCGACGGCACTTTTCGCGCTCCGACTTTCATCGTCGATTCGCTCGGTCAGCGTGGCGCTTGGCTGACGCTCGGCGATTATAACCGCGACGGTCGTCAGGATGTCGGCATCGGATTTTCATACTGTTGCGGCGGTAATATCAGCGACGGCGCATTCGGCGTGATGCTCGGCAACGGCAACGGAACGTTTCAATCGATTACGCGCCACATACGTCCCGGTAACGGCAGAATCCAGCTCGCCGCGCTTTTGCCGATTACGGCTGATTTTAACGCCGACGGCAAGCCCGACGTTGCCGCGCGATTTTACAACAATGTCGGCGGCACGACTGTCGGTATGATAATCCTGACGAATACCAGCGGCGTTTCGCCTCGCTCAGCCGCACTCGGAACATTGAGCGTCGAGCCGGCAAGCGTTCTCGGCGGCTCGATTGCGGAAGTCAATATTCCTCTTGTCGCCGGAGCGGTCGCGCCTACGGGCGGTTTGACGTTCACGGCATCGAACACAAATCCGTCGGTCGCCTTCTTAGGTTTTTCGCAGACTTCGCCGCCGATGTTAATGGCAGCCGGAATGACGAACCTGCGCTTTAAGATTGAAACGAAGCCGGTCACGACGACGCAAACCGTAACCATAACGGTCCGGCACAGCAGCCTCGGCAGCCGGAGCGTGAATTTAACGGTGACGCCGCCCAGCGAGCCGCTTGCGCTCGATTCGATTCAGGTTGCAAACGGCATTTTCGGCGGAGATGATGCGGGCGGTCAGGTTTCCCTGACGCAGGGACACGTCGCGCCAATCGGCGGCGTTACAGTAATGCTGACCAACGACAATCCGAATCTGATTACGTCGATGCCTTCGAGCGTGACGATTCCGGCGGGACAATCTACCGCGGGCTTTACGATGCAAACCTGGACGACCGGAACGACGACGCCGGTAAATTTCACCGCCAGCTATAACGGCGTGACCAAAAGCACGGTGATGAACGTTCACGCGCCGTCGGAGAATGTTCCGATTTCATCGGTTACGCTCTCGCCGACATCAATCGTCGGAGGCAGCAATCAAGCCGTGCAGGCGATTATATCGCTTGCTGCAAACGCTCCGAGAGAAGGCGCAACGATTATGCTCGGCAGCAGTCGTCCCGACATCGTTTCGCTTCCGCGCTCAACGCGCATTTTCTTTTCGACGCAGAATACGGCTTATGTCAATTTCATCGCCAATCCGGTTTCCACTCCGACCGACGTGACAATCACGGCGTATTTCGGAGATTCCCTGCAGAGCGCGGTGGTGACCGTGATGCCTCCGCCGCAGAACGCTCCGGTTTTGTCCGGCTTGGCTTTAAATCCGGCGAGCGTCGCGGGCGGAAGCTCGTCGCAGGGAACAGTCACGCTCAGCGCGGCGGCTTCGACGCCGATGACCGTTTCGCTTTCGAGTTCGAGCGCGCCGTCCGTTACCGTTCCGGCGAGCGTGACGATTCCGGCGGGCGCGACGAGCGCGAGTTTTACAATCAATACGACGAACGTTTCTTCGTCAGCGACCACAACGATTGGCGCATCTTTAAACGGATTGTCACGCTCGGCGACGCTGACCATTACTCCGGCGGGCGATACGGTCGCCATGCAGCGCGCGGAATATGATTCGGGAAATCGTCGTCTGCGCGTCGAAGCGACCAGCACGCGAACAAACGCCGTGATGCAGGTTCTGGTCACGTCAACCGGACAAATCATCGGCACGCTGACCAACAACGGCGGCGGACGCTACAGCGCAGACCTTAACTGGTCGGTCAATCCGCAAAACATCACCGTCCGCAGCAGCTTCGGCGGTCAGGCTTCGCGCGCGGTCACGCTGAGGTAAACGATGAACGCGGAACGATGAACGATGAACGAAAGAAAGTTTTGAGTTTTGAATTTTGAGTTTTAAGTTATCAGAAATCATTAATTCAAAATTACTTTTGCGTTCATCGTTCCGCGTTTATCGTTTCGATAAATCGGCAAAGCTGGCGATGACGGCGACGAGTTCGGCGGTTTCGATGGGTTTGGCGAGGTGCGTTTGATAACCGGCGGAGAGAATTTTCAGGCGTTCTGACGCGCGGGCATGGGCGGTCAGCGCGATGGCGGGAATTTTCCTTTCCCGCGTTTGATTAAAAGCGCGCAGCTTTTTTATCAGCGCGAAACCGTCTTCGACAGGCATTTCGATGTCGCTGACAATCAAATCGGGCGCTTCGGTCTGAAAAGCTTCGACCGCTTCGGCGACCGTCGCGGCGGCGGTAACTCGCGCGCCCTGCTGCGTCAAAACGGTGACTAATAAATCGCGCGCGTCCGCTTCGTCGTCGACAATCAGAACATGCAATTCATCAAGGCGCGGCAGAGACGCCGTCAGCAAACCGTCTTCGTCAATCGCAGAACGTTGGTCACGCGTTTCGGTTGAAACGGTCGGCTGCTCGCCGAGAGAAATCGTGACGGGCAGGCTGAGGGTAAACGTCGCGCCCAAATCTTCGCCCGCGCTTTCCGCTTTGATAGTGCCGCCGTGCAGCTCGACGATGTGGCGCGTTATCGCCATTCCCAAACCCAAGCCGCCGTAACGCCGCGTCGTCGAATTATCGGATTGCTTAAAACGCTCGAAGACGAACGGCAGAAAATCCTCGCTGATGCCTCTGCCGGTGTCGCTGACGCTGATTTCGACGCTGGAATTGACGCGCTGAAGTCGAACCTGCACGCGCCCGCCTTTCGGCGTAAACTTGACGGCGTTCGAGAGCAGATTCCACAAAACCTGCTGCAAACGCGCGGCGTCGCCCGAAACGAAAGCGTTGGAATCGAGAACGGTTTGCAGGCGAATGTCTTTGGCGTTTGCCGCCGGAGCGACGACGTCGATGGCTGATTCGACGACCATCGCCAAATCGACTTTTTGCACTTCGAGCCGCAATTTGCCCGAAATAATGCGCGTAAAATCCAGGATGTCTTCGATGAGCTTCGATTGCGATTTAGCGCCGCGCGCGATGGCGTCGATGGCGCGTTTGATGGTGTCGGCGTCGGGTTTTCTGGTTTGCAGAATCCGCGCCCAGCCGAGAATTCCGTTCAGAGGCGTGCGCAGTTCGTGCGAGACGACCGACAGAAATTCGTCTTTGGCGCGCGTCGCGTCTTCCGCCAGTTTTTTCGCCCGCAGGATTTCGTCTTCGTATTGATTGCGCTGGCGCATCGGCATCAAAACGCAGTCGTTGTAAATCGCGCCGTCGCGCTCGTGCCGCACCGCATTAACCAGAACGGGAATGTCCAAGCCGGATTTCGAGCGCAGCGAAAGGTAAATTTCCTCGACTTCCGTTTTCAGTTTGAGCAGCGGGAAAAAATGCGTTTGATAAAAGATGCGACCGGCGACGGAAAAGATTTTTTCGATGTGCAGCTGGCAGAGCTCGTCGCGCTCGTAACCGAGCAGCTTCAGCAAAGTCGCGTTGACCTCGACGATTTTGCCGTCGTCGGCAAAAACCAGAAAGCCGCATGGCGCATTGTTTAATAATTCATCCATCGGCGCGTCAAAACTTCAGTTCCGGTCGAGATAATCCTTGATAATCGCGATTGTTTCCTGCGGGTGACTCATATGCGGGCAATGACCGCTCGCTTCCATCAAATGCAGAGTGCTCTGCGGCAAATTCCGGTGCATAAATTCGCCGACCGAAACCGGCGCGACCGCGTCGTCCGTCACCTGTATAATCAGCGAAGGCGTCTTTAAATGCGGCAAATCCGCGCGATTATCGGCGTAAAACGTCGCTTCGGCAAACCTTCGCGCAATCTGCGGGTCGGTCGAGCAGAAGCTTTCTTCCAGCTCTCTGCCGAGTTCCGGACGCTCGTCGTTTTTCATAATCACCGGCGCGAGAAAGCTCGCCCAGCCCATAAAATTTTTGTCCATCATATCGAGCAAGCCCGCAATGTCGGCGCGGTCAAAACCGCCCGTATAATCCGGCGGATGATTGATGTAGCACGGCGAAGGCACAATCTGAATCAGGCTTTTAAACAATTCCGGTCGCTCAATCGCCGCCAGAACGCCAATCATACTGCTGACCGAATGCCCGACAAAAATCACGTCTTCCAGCGCCAGCGCGTCGCAAATTTCCAAAACGTCCCGCGCATAACCGCCCAAATCGCCGTAACGCGCCGCGTTATATGCGCCTAATTCGGATTTGCCCGAACCGACATAATCAAACAAAACGATTTTGTAATCTTTTTCAAAAGCCGGCGCGACAAACCGCCACATATTCTGGTCACACCCAAACCCGTGCGCAAACATCAAAGCCTGCGCGCCTTCACCCGAAATCCTGACGTTATTGCGCCGGACAATATTTTCAGCCATTTTTAATTTAGACAAATCCGCAAATTAAACTTATATATCAACCGTAAAATAATCTCCGCGCGAAAGCAAACTTTCAGTTCAGGGAAAATCTTCTGCCGAAATTTAAGTTATGTTAAAATCAGGGCGGTATGAATCAAACAATCCAAGCCATCTACGAAAACGGCATTCTGCGCCCCTTGCAGCCGCTTGATTTACCGGAAGGCAGTATTGTTGAGATTGAAATAATTAAAATACTCGGAGACAGTACGGAGTTTATAAAAAATATTGAAAAAGATTTATCCGACCTCGAAGAAACTGAAGGCAAACACCTCGAAAAAGAAATTGACGCTTAGTTAATAAAAGCGCACGACATTTAAAATTCAACGCCAAAATTTCAAACGCTATACCGGCGAACACCAAAAGAGGGCTTTGCACAAAAATAACGGAAGCTGCGATGTCCAACGGAACGCCGGCATCTTGCTGGCAATGAACGCGCCAGCGTTCAAAATTAGCGCCTGACTAGCTTTAGCGTTTTAACGTCGCTCGCGCGACGTGTGCCGGCAGGATGCCGGCGTTCCGCTCCGGTCAGCTATTTTTCTTGTTTTTGTGCAAAGATCCAAAAGAGAGATTTTTTGCCGAAGAAATTTGATTTTATTACAATAAATGACATAAGAGGAACTTAATATGAAATACGACTACACCATAGATGGGAAAGATATTGATAATCTAGTATCGCCGGAAGTCAAAGAAAAGTTAATTAAATTTGCTGTTTGTGCTAACGAGAAAACGGGAAGCGCGAATTCTAGTGACGAAAAAAACTGGATTGATTTTATAATCTCTGCACACAAACAAAATTCCAGGCTTGATTCGGATACATTGCGCCATTGGCTTATAGGTACTGGAAAATGGACGGCTGAAATAGCATCAGAATTAACAATTGAATATGGATTTGCTCGAAATATCTTAAAATCCTATGACAAGAGAAATTAAATTGTTTTAGAACCAACCGCCCTTCACATCCTTCAAAACAACCTGCGCCGTGTTGTAGCCTGATGCGGCGAAGACGCCGCCGCCCGGATGCGTCGAAGCGCCGGTTAGATAAAGGTTTTTAATCGGCGTTTTGTAGGCGGACATTTCCGGTAAGGGGCGGAAGAGGAACATCTGGTCGAAATCCATTTCGACGTGCATGACGTTGCCGCGCAGTAAGCCGAGACGCTGTTCTAAATCGAGCGGCGATTGGATGAAGCGGTCGATGATTGAGGTTTTGACGTTCGGGGCGTAGGAATTGACGACGTCGATTAATTTGTCGGCTTCGCGCTGTTGGATGTCGTGCCAGCGTTCGCCGTTGGATAATTCGTAGGGGAAATATTGTCCCCAGATGAAAAGCGTGTGTTTGCCGGCGGGCGCGAGCGTGTCGTCAACGGCGGAAAAAGTCATTGCCAGAGCGGACGGGTTTTTTGAAGGGACGCCGTTCAGATAATCGGCGTAGGATTTTTCCAGATAATCCATTGATGGACAAAGTAATTGCAAGCCGCGATGACAATCGGAAGGTTTTCCACCGTTTGGGGCGGATAAATAATCGGGCAGTTCCGAGACGGCGCAGCGGACAATCATTCCGAAGCCGTTGCCGATGCGGACGTTTTCGATGCGTTCGGCTAATCCTTCGGGCAGATTTTCCGCGCCGATTAGCTTGAGAAAAGTCGTGTGAACGTGGGCGTTTGAGACGATGCGCGCGGCGTTGACGCGCTCGCCGTTTGCGAGAATTATGCCGCGCGTTTCGCTCTTTTGGACTTCTATCCGCGCGACTTCCGCGTTTAATAAAATCTCGCCGCCGTGATGTTCCAGACATCGCGCCATTGCCTGCGTCAGCGCGCCCGAGCCGCCTCGCGGACGTTTCACGCCGGAACGATGAATCATCGAATGCCAGCCTAAAAAATCGCCCGAAGCAGCGGCGGTCGGCGGCGGACCGGACTGCGCGGCGAGCCAAGCCATTGCTGCGCGCAAGCCTTCGTGTTTGAAGGTTTCCTTGACCAGCGCGCCGTAACTCGTCATCAGCTTGCGAACCATTTCGGCGGGATTTTTTGATTTCGTGCCGAAAACCATATGGCGGGCGAGATTGAAAACGGTCGGCGGTTTGAGAAAGGCTGCGAAAACGCCTTCGTTCAGCTTTTCCCATTCGGCGACGAATTTCCGGTAGCGGTCGGCGTCTTCGGGCGAGACGCGGGCGATTGATTCGCAGGTTTTATCGACGTCTTTCCAGAAATAAATCGCGCCTTCGCCGCCGGGCAGCGGCGCAAAGGCGAACGGGTCGCAGTCGATGTAAACCAGACCGAATTTTTCCAATTCCAAATCTTTGACGACCGGCGTGAGATGAATCATGATATGCGCCGACGAGCCGACGTCAATCTTATAGCCTTCAATCAAATCATCCTGCGTGCAAACCGCGCCGCCGATGATGTGGCGGCGCTCTAAAACGATAACTTTTAATCCGGCTTTGGCGAGGTAACAGGCGCACGTCAAGCCGTTGTGCCCGCCGCCGATGACGGCGACGTCGTAATTTTCGGTCATAGATTATTTTAACGTGAGTTCGAGATAATGAAAATTAATCGGCGCGTGTCAGCAGCCTGACCGTGAGGAAGGGCTTTATCTGTAACGTAAAGACTTCATCTATAACGAAAAGCCCGGGCTTCAGCGCGGGCTGCTGATACGCGCTTCCAGCCGTTAATAAATAATCTACGGCGGCAAGCCGACGCGGCGGATTAAATCCGCGTAGCGCGCATCATCGCGTAAATTGTCGAAAACGGGATTGATTTTTAGCTGCACCATTCCGCCCGCTCGCTCGCGATAAGCTTTTTCCAGCGCGGCAAACGCCTGCTCTTTTTCGCCGAGCGCGGCATAGACGGCGGCTTGGTTATAGGGAATTATATAAGCCGGTTGTTTTTCCAGCTCAGCCAGAATCGCCTTTGATTCTTTCCGGCGTCCCGTCATCGCGTAGACGATTGCCAGCAGCCCGTTGATTTTCTTTGTGCCGTCCGGTCTAATGGGTTCGACCGGCGCGAATGATTTGCGCGCTTCGGCGACGGCTTCGTCGTTTCTGCCGAGCAGCGCCAGCGAACGCGCCGTATAATAATGCGCCAGCTTGAAATCCGGCTCGATTTCGAGCGCCTTTTTAAAGTATTCAATCGCTTTTTCCTGCCGCCCTGTCGAATAAAAAGGCAAGCCCGAATCGGCAAGGATAATGGCTGAAATCGGGTCCAGCTCGCGGGCGCGACCGAGCTGCGCGTCGGCTTCCTTGTGCCGTCCCATCGCCCACAGAAACAGCCCGAAGCGGTGATGCGCGGCGGCATAATCCGGGTTTAATTCGATGGCGCGTCGGTATTCATTTTCGGCGGCGGGAAAATCCCATTCGTAACGTTCTTTGAGCGTCGCCAGCAAGACGCGCGCTTCGACCAGCGTGTCGTCAATCGACAGCGCCTTCAGCGCCGCCGTGCGGGCAGCGAGCAGCAAATCGCTCGTCGGTTCGGTCGTAAAGCCCGCGCTTAAGGTAATGTAGGCGTCGGCGATTCCGGCGTGAGCCTGCGCGTAATTCGGGTCAAGCTCGATTGCCTGGTTAAAGTATTCGACGCTTTTTCTGATGTCTTCTTCCGTGCGTTTGTTCAGAAAAAATCGCCCTTTGAGATAAAGCCGGAAGGCTTCCGGGTTGGCGGTCAGGCGCTCGTTTAATTGTTTTTGCTCCGTCCCGTTCAGGCGAAAGCGCAGCCGTTCGGCGATGGTGTCGGCAATCTCCTCCTGCAGGCTGATAACGTCGGCAAACGGGCGATTGTATTGCTGTCCCCAAATCTGCGCCTTGCGGTCGACGTCAATCAATTCAATCTGGATGTTCAGGCGGTCGGCGCGCTGCACGACTTTTCCGGTCAAAACGGCGCGGACTCTAAGAATTCGCCCAATCGTATGCGGGTCTTCCGGCTTATTTTTATAGTAAAAAACGGTGCTGCGCGGCAGGACTCGCAGGTTCGGCAAGCGCGAAAGCGTGTTGATAATGTTCTCGGTCAGACCGTCCGAGAGATATTCGATGTTCTGGTCCTGCGTCTCATTTTCAAACGGCAAAACGGCAATCGAATCAATCGGCGCATTGCGTGCCGCCATCTCCGAGCGCCATTCGCTGAACGCCAGAAAGCCCGCCGCCAGAATCATCAAGCCCAAAACGGATGCCGCCAGAAGCAGAAGCTTTTTGCGTCTTGAAAACGGCGGCGCGACGGTTTTCGCGGAATTTTCGATTTTCGAATTTTCGACTTTCGAATCTTCGACCGGTTTCGAATCTTCAACCGGTTTCGATTCTTCGACGGGCGTTTCGCTTTCCGTTTTCATCGCGGCGATAAAGCGATAACCGCGTTTCGGGACGGTTTCGATATAACGCGGCTGGCTCGCGTCGTCGTCGAGCGCGTGACGGATTTCCTTGATGATTTTCGTCAGCGCGTTGTCGCCGACGAAAGTGTCTTTCCAGACCGCATCGAAAATTTCCTGCTTTTCGACCGTGCGTCCGCCGTTTCGCAAAAGAAAAATCAGAACGTCGAAAGCGCGCGGCGTGAGCGTCAGGCTGCGACCGTCTTTGCGCACGCGAAAATTTTCGCCGTCAACCGTTATGTCATCGAAACGGTAAAAATTTTCGTTCGTGTTATTTTCGTCCGGCATCGCCAAAATCACCTGCCAGTCATATTTTTCGCCCGAAATCAAAAGGTCACGACGACGTCATCATAACGTCATAAATTCGTCATTACTCCAAATCCGGATGCGATTATAGTTCAGGCGTGTAACGGCGACAAAGCCGAAAAATTAAAATTCAGGAGACGGTTATGAAAAAAACATTATTACAAATTTGTTCAGTTATCGTTCTGGTAGTTTTGGCGGCGGCGGTTTCGGCGCAGGCACAGTATCGCGCGAACATTACTTTCGATTTCCGGATTGACCGGAAAATTTATAAAGCCGGCGAATATTCGGTCGGACCGGTCAGCCGGATTTCGGACACCAAAAACATCGTCATTCGCGACGCGAACGGGCGCAATTCTTATATGATGCTCCCGACAATCTCTGCCGTCGCCAGACCGGAAACGGCGATTTTAGTTTTCAACCGCTACGGCGACAGCTATTTCTTAGCCGAGATAAACGCGCCGGATTTCAGCGTCAAACTCTCGAAATCAAAAGCGGAAGAAAAACTGGCGGGCGGCGAAAAACCGCAGAAAGAAACCATCGAGCTGGCAAGGAAAAATTAAGCTTGAATCGCTCATTACAAAAAAGGAGAAAGCCGGAACGAAAACCGCTTAAGATAAAAAACAGAAAAGTCCGCCGGGACACGAAAAGGAAAATCAAAATTCGTGTCGACCGGCGGTCTTTTCTGTTTTTCAAAATTAAAATTTCTTATCAAATGCGGGAAAAAAGTTTTATAATCAAAACACGCGACAAATTAAATTTTTGAACCGAGGGAAGAAAAATAAATGGTAAAAAGCGACGAGGGAAAAACCGTCTCGTATTGGGAAGCGAGCGAGGATTTGCTGAATAAAGCGGCGCTCGCGGATTCAATCGAAACGGATGTGTGCATTATCGGCGGCGGAATTTCCGGCTTGACGACCGCCTATCTTTTAACGAAAGCGGGCAGAAAAGTCGTCGTTATCGACGACGGCACAATCGGCGGCGGCGAGACTTCGCGGACGACGGCGCATCTTTCCAACGCGCTGGACGACCGCATCTACCGCATCGAAAAATGGCACGGCGCGGAAAAGGCGCGGCTCGCCGTGCAGAGTCACGGCGCGGCTATCGCCGAGATTGAAAGAATCGTCTCGGCGGAAGCGATTGAATGCGATTTCCGGCGGCTTGACGGTTATTTAATCGACGCCGGAGAGGAAAGCGACGACGACTTGAACGAAGAACTGGAAGCCGCGCATCGCGTCGGATTTGCGGAAGTCGAACGCATCGAGCGTGCGCCGATTAAAGATTTCGACACGGGCGAATGTCTGAAATTTCCGCGTCAGGGACAATTTCACATTCTGAAATATCTCTCCGGATTGGCAAAAGCCATCGAAGAAAACGGCGGAAAATTGTTTTCCAACACGCGCGCCGTCGAATGGCAGGGCGAAGACGCGCCGCAGGTGAAAACTTCAAACAATCAGACGATTCGCGCAAAATCAATCGTTCTCGCCACGAATTACCCGATAATGAGCAAAATGTTCGCCAAGCTTCCGGCATACCGGACATACGTTATCGGCGCGCGCGTGCCCAAAGATTCCATCGAAAAAGCTTTGTTCTGGGACACCGCCGACCCGTATCGCTACGTGCGCACGCAAGCCGAAGACGATTACGACGTTTTGATTGTCGGCGGCGAAGACCATCGCGTCGGGCAGGAAGACGACGGCGACGAGCGTTTCAAACGACTTTGGGAATGGACGAAAAAACGTTTTCCGGCGGCGGAAGAAATTTTATACAAATGGTCGGGGCAGTTTATGGAAACGCACGACGGGCTGGCGTTTATCGGCAGATTTTCCGCGAGCGAGCCGAATGTTTATCTGATAACGGGCGATTCCGGTCAGGGCATGACGCACGGCACAATCGGCGGAATGCTGGTTTCGGATTTGATTCTGGAACGCGAAAATCCGTGGACGGAAGTTTACGAGCCGACGCGTCTGGCGACGCAGTCAATCAGCGAAGCCGTGCCGGAAATCATCAGCTCGACCGTGCCGTATGTCGATTGGCTGACCGGCGGCGACGTTTCCTCGGTTGACGAAATCAAACCGGGCGAAGGCGCCATCATCAGTCACGGCACGACGAAAATCGCCGCCTACCGCGACGAAAACGGAAAGCTTCATCAGCGTTCGGCGGTTTGCGCGCATCTCGGCTGCATCGTGCGCTTCAACAGCCTGGAAAAAACCTGGGACTGCCCGTGTCACGGCTCGCGCTACGGCATCGACGGGCACCCGATAAACGCGCCGGCTTTTTCGCCGCTGGCGGAGCTGGAAGAGAAATCTTCATAAAACGAAAAGGGCGCGGGCGCCAATCCCGCGCCCTTTTATTTTTGCGCTCGCGGAACCTTTTTGCCTTTCGGGCATCCAACTAATTATCAAGCATTTGAATAAACATTTCGGCGGATATTTATGAAAAAATTACTGGCTGCTCTGCTGGCGTTTCTGTTTTTTCTGCCGGGTCTCTACGCGCAGGAGACTTTCTTTCAGACCGGACACACGCACGATATTCTGGAAGTGAAATTCAGCCCCGACGACAG